>NZ_JBSMTL010000006.1:0-84459 GCF_054054385.1 Gemella taiwanensis | reverse complement strand
TAAATTATTACAACAACAAGAGAATTCAATCAAAAACAAAATGGATGCCTCCTGTACAATACAGGATAACATCCACTTGTCTAAACTAAATATATATGTGTCCAGAATTTTGGGTACACATCAAAATCGATTTTGTCGAGTTGCCCCCGCACAGGTTATTAGATATCTAAAAAGCTTTTGCAAAGCGAATTTAGATATCAATAAACCACTGCGTCTAAATTTTATTTTGTTTACTTTGTAAAAGGCTACTTTATGAGCCAGTAGCCTATCTTTATTATAGCACCAGAAGTCACATCGGAAAAGGTTTTCTTTTCGTGGTTATAATGAAAGTTATAATTTTAAGATTATATAAATAGTAGCAGAATAAGAGGAGTAGAGCTCTTTGAATTAATTGACAACTAGAAAAGATATATGGTAGAATATAGATAAGTGAATTGGACGATTATATTCACATGTGATCACGAAAAGCAACTGAAAGGCGATTCAGTTGCTTTTTTATATGTATTAACATACTACTTTGTATGAGAATAAATATTCATACATGAGTGAATAACATGTACGTCGTGCCTAAATAGGGCTACTTTTTCCTGTTGTTTTTATCATTTAGGAAATAAAAATATTCTATAAATAGGAGAACAATTCCCACAAATAGTCCAACAAGAATTTGGACGATTATATCGTACATGCAACCACCTCCTTTTGGAGCTAGTAGCCTATCTTTATTATAGCACTAGAAGTCATATCAGAAAAGGTTTTCTATTTATAATTATAATGAAAGTTATATTTTTAAGATTATGTAAATGGATAGAGAATTAGAGGAATATCTCTTCGAATTAATTGACAATAAGAACTGGTTCTTCAATTGGCTTTTTAATATATGTTTTATTTACTTAGGTTGATTGCTAATTATCAGCCTTTTTTATTTTGAAAATATAGAATAAGATTATTTTTATGTTAATTGTAATAAATTATTTTTTATTTATTAATTTAATTATTTCTTAACTGTTATGTTTGTATTATATTGTGTTTTGATGTAGAATGAAGTTGGAAAGGTAGTGAATTTTATAAAGATTTTCTTACGAAAGATGATTGTTGAAATCGCTGTAAACTTTATAGAATTACTCAAAACATAAAAGGGAGGGGATAGGCATGAATAGTAAAAAAATTATAAAATTTCCTGTTAATAGAAAAGGATATACAGGAATAAGAAGTCGTAAGTATAGAGATTTTAATCTCAATCAAGGTTATGGTGAAATACAGTTCTCTTCTAAAGAGATTGAGTCTGATTTTAATGAATCGATGAAACTTTTTGCAGAATTTATTGAGAATTTTGAAGATCCTAAATATGAAGCTAATGTAAAAAAAGCTATAGATTTATCTAAGTACAACGTAGATGCTAGGGTTTGGGAAATAGTTAGTAAAGATTGTACGGAACATAAAATTGAACAAGAATTAATACGACTAAAAGAAGAAGTATATACTTTTGAGGACGGTTTTGTTGATGGTAAACTACTTCCGATTAACTATCTTCATTTGAGAGTCTGTCATCACCTTGCGGAATTTTATTTAGGAAATAAGTTATATAATAAAGTTCAGAATGCATATCAGCCGTTTTATTTCGCTTTAGATATGGACAATGAGGTTATAATGCCGATGTATCATAATTTAGTAGTAGCTAGTCTTATATTAAATGATTTTACAGAGATTAATCGTTACTATAAACTGGCGAATAAACATGGTAAAAATGACGACGAGGTTATGTTATTATCAAAAGTATTTTACCATTTAATGCAGGGAGAAGAGAAAGAAGCTGTTGCATTTTTCAACAAATTGATTAAAGTTAATAAATATATTTCTGATGTTTTAGATAGAATAACTAATCCTAAGTTAATTAAGTTTAGTACGGATGATGATTGTAAGTATTTAGAGGCTCTTAATACTGTCATGAAATTTGATTATTTCTTAAGTAAAGAGTACTATTTTGACTTTCTTATGCATGTTAGGGAAAGTGAATATATTATTGGAGATGATTTGGATAAATATGCGGATCGTAAGGAAATAACAGTTGCTGATATGAAACGAGATAGATCGTTTATGGCTATTCGAGATACTGAATTAAAAATTATGCACGAGAACTTTTTACTTACAAAAGAAGATTTCTTAGAAATTACTAAGGCTGAGTTTTTGAAAATAAAAGGTTTAGGTAAGAGAACTATCAGGAACTTGCATATGAATGGTGTAATGTTTGCTGATGATAGTGAGTTTGATATCCAGATGGAGCTAATGGAGGATGACTTATGGTAAAACGTGATAAAAAATTTGAATTATTGCTTAAAGAATTTTTAGAAACTGAGGGGAAGAATTTTCCTAATAGAGAAGATGCTATTGAGGTTTTTGAACATATTTATAATATGGTTGAAGATGGTTATGATGTTGATGGCCCTCTTGGTGATATTGTCGATGCGATTGATGATAGTGATATGAGTGTTTTTGACAAGGTTAATGCTTTACGAGAACTGCATGGGGAAAATCATAGTGGTATAGAGATAGCTATTGAGCTTGGAGAGGATATTTTATATTCAGAAAGTGATGAAGATACCGAAGAGATGATATTAGCGAATGCTCTTGCAGGGTATTATGTTAAAGCAGGTATGTACGAAAAAGCTGCGAAATTGTATGGACTTTTGTTAAAAGCTAGTCCGTCTGATTTTTCTGAGGTTACAGATGAACTGACACATGTTTATGTTCGCCTAAATAGAGATGACATGATGAGAAATCATATTAAACGTTTCGATTGTCTAAAATCAGAGCCTACGCTGTTGCTTTTAAGTATCTTTAGTATAAATCAAGGTAAACTTGACGAAGCTCATTATTATATGACGAAGCTTAAAGAACTTAATAAATACATTGGTATAATCTTTAAAGGTGGTTTTGAGAAAGTTGAAAGCTTTATAGAGGGAACTCTGCAAGATGAAAAAGATTTGCAAAAACCAGAAGTTTTCGAAATTCATTTTGCAGCTAGCATAGCTAAAGATTATCTGACTAGTAAATACCATTATGAGTTGTTAGAAAAATTCTATAAAGAAGTAATAGAAAATAGAGTAGTTCTGATAGTGGAAGGACGTCTAAATATTTCCAAGGAAATGATGAAAAAAGATCCTGTTTTTGCTGGTATGGAAAGACAATTAAACAAGTTTATCGATGCTGAATTATATAATAAAGAAATACTTGAGTCTTATACAGAAAAAGAACTGAAAAAACTAGGTGGCATAGGAGCTACAGTCATTCAGAAATTAAAAAATAACGGCGTTAAGTTTAAAGAAGATTAATTAAGAGATAGATTTATACCGCAAACACATGTACATACAAGAGGCAGTAGATAATCTATTCGTTGTAGATGTATATACAAAAATAGAAAATCTGGGAAGTGAATCAAAAGTGATTCATATGTTCCCAGATTTTTTTATTCAAATATTTTAGCTAAAAAGTCATCGCTAAGTGTATATATTTTTGGTTTTTTCTTAATCACTGTAATCTTGTCTTCATTTTCTTCTAAATATTTATTTAAAGTTTTTGTAGAAATTTCTAAAATATTAGATACTTCAGTATGGGTTATTAAAGCATCTTTAGCACTAAATAAATGACTTTGTAGAAGTAAGAATAGTATATTTTTAAGTGTATCATCAGCAATATTTTCGTTAATATAGTTTCTTGCTGTGAACATTTTTTCAATATTTTCTGTTAAGAAAGATAATATATGTTCTTGTCCTGAAACCAAAAGTTCTAAGTTTTCTCTAACAAATAGAGTCATATCACCTTTGTTTAAAGGGTGTGATGTTTTTTCAAAACTCTTATAGTATTTATTTTTATTTCTATTAATACTATATGAAAGAGTAATTGCGGTAAATATATCTACTACACCTGTAAGGGACTTAGCAAGTAAGTATCTACCCACACGACCATTCCCATCATAAAATGGATGGATATATTCAAAATAGTAGTGGCCAATGAGAATTTTATAAAGCTTTGGCAAGTTATCATAATTCATAAATCTAATTAAATCAGCCAGTCCGTTGTTAATATTATCTTCAGTTGCTAAACCATGATGAATGATATCATTTCCAGCATAGACACTTACGGTTCCTTTTCTAAAAACTTCTCCATCTAAAACATTTTCTTTTGAAACCTCATCCCCAACGAGAACATCATAAATCTTTCTGAAATCTTTAGGTTCAAGTATTTGAACTTCTTTGTCTAGATAAGAATATAGTGTGGCCATACCAGCAAAACGTCTAATGTTAGGAGAATTGCTATCTTTTTTAGAAAGTGCTTCGCTAATTTCTTTTTTAGAACTATGAATACTTTCGATTTCATTAGTACTTTGAAGTTCATTGATAAGCAACAAATTAAAGAATTTCTCTTGTGCAGCATTTGGAAGCATATTTTGTTTAGCAATAATCTCGGTACTATTGTTATAAATTTTCTCTAGAATTAAGACTAGTTCTTTAGAGTTGTATATAAATAATGGATACTCTTCAGGTTTTCTTATACCCTTAATAAAGGGATTGATTTTAAGAGAAGTAACAAAAGTAGAAGGAGAATGGATTCTATTGTTATATTCAGTTTCTATATCTAAATTCATATGAAATAATTTTTCTAGTGGATAATATTTATTCATATAAATCACCTACTTTAATATATTTTTAATAATTATAACATATTCAAAATGGAAAAAACAGGTAAAATTTCCATTTTGAGGTCAGAAAAGTAATTCAAAATGGAAAAAAAGGTCGAAATTTCCATTTTGAGGCCAGAAAAGTAATCAAAAATGGAAAAAACAGGCAAAATTTCCATTTTGAGCTCAAAAAAATGATTCAAAACGGAAAAAACAGGTAAAATTTCCATATTGAAATCAGGATGTAAGTGCCTCTCTCACCCCCATAATAAGTTATAATAAAAAACCTCCTATACGCATTTACTCAAAAGATATTATTTTGAATAATTTGTGTATGGAAGGTTGTTTTAAATTATATTACTTGATTATATAAAAGTTTGTATCGTCGTACAGAAATATGCTTGTAATCTATATTTTATATATTAATTTTATTAATTTTTTATTTTGTTTATCGTTTTGAATACTCAACAGCTCTTGCTATTTTAGGTTTTGCTGGATTTTTATCTATATTATTTTCCTTTAATAATTTTTCAAATGCGGCTAGTCCTGCTTCGTAATCTTTCGTCTCGAATTCTAATTCATAATCGACGATATCGTTAATAAATGCTGTTTTATCAAGAACCAACAATCCGTCTTCTAATGTTACTTCATGTCTTAATGTTTCTATTTTTTGAATTAGCATCGGAGTTTTAATCTTCACGTTCATTCGCTCTAATTCTGTGATAATCTCATTTGGTAAAATCGGTAGTACGGTTGGTTCTTTTGGATATCTTTCATCAAGAGGCACGTTGATTTCGACATTTTGAGTTTCACCTTTTATTTTCAGAGTCATCTCCATTTTTTTGTTAGTGTATCGAATTCTTAGTGCAGCTCCGATTTTTTTGAAACTTTCATCTGCATCATCATAGTAGAAATTTTTGTTAATTATTTCTTCAGAATTACTTAGGTTATATTTATCAGATAATGCATCATATTGATTTTTACTTAGTAAGTTTTTAAATTCTATTTCTATTTCTCGCATGAAATTTCCTTTCTTTTTTCAATCGCAATAATAAATGGAGCGTTGTTTTTCTGATTTATGAATTGATAAATTAGTACTTCAGCTTCTTTTTGGTCAAGGTTTTGAAGTTCGTTCAACAATGCTTCTTTTTCTACCTTACCATTCTCATGACCCCAGTAGACAACGATGACGATTCTGCCACCAACTTCTAGATGCAGTAAAAATTTTTTGATAGTCGCAAGTGTTGTCTCAGCTATTGTTGTAATCTCTTGATCAGCATTGGGTAGATAACCTAGATTAAAGACAACAGCACGGATTTTTTCGTCTATGTATTTGTCAAATTCAAAATGAGAATCAAGAATAATCTCACATTTGTCAGCTAGTTCTGCTTCTTTAATAAGGTTTGTTGTATTTTCTATTGCCAATTGTTGGATATCAAATGCATAAACTTTTTTCGCTGAAGTTTTCGCTAGAAACAATGTATCATTTCCATTTCCTGCAGTAGCGTCAACAACGATTGAATTTTTATCTATAACTTCTTTTAATAATTTTTTGCTAAAAGCTAATACCTTATCCATATTATTATCCTTATTATAAAATTATTTTTGTCTATCTACTTTCATTTCTGAAAGAATATCGCTAAGTTCGTAGTAGTTGTCGCTTGCGATTGTAAAATCAAGTGATGTGTTGATAATCTCAGCCAGCAGTTTTAAATTATCGCTTGTATAGTCTTCTTCTCTGTCTAGATTAGCTTTAAGATCAGCCACAAGTTTTTCTAATTTCTCTACTAAATCAGCTTCTGTAGTATCATCATTTTCATCGAAATCTTTAGTATAGTCTTTAATATTAAAGCTAAGACCATCTTTTAATGGTTCGATATATAAAGCGCGTAAGTTATTCACTTCTTCACCAACCGCAGCTGAAAGTTCATGTAGAGGTGCAGTATAAATTTTTTCATATTCAGCACCAGCTTGCTCGATAACTTTAACTTCATGGTCGTAAGGATAGAAAGACATAAGCTCATCCGATACATTCGCTGCAGTCAAATCGTCATAACATTGTGTAATAAGCAGATGTTGTAGAGGGTTAACCTGTTTTAACGTTTCTAATGCAGTAGCATCTACAAGAGAAAATCCTTCTACAGGATCGAACTGTGCAGCGTTGAAGCAAGAATCTAAAAAGCTCTCTCCACCAACAATTTTAACATCTTTTCCGCTATTTATAAGAAGTTGAGTAGTTAACTCGGCAACCATCGGATGCCCTGGAACAAGATACATTACATCGCTATTTTCAGAAAGTTCAAGAACATAATTTGCAATACCGTTATAAGTATTCTCGAAATTTTCACTTTCTGTATAAAATCTATCGCAAGTTTCAAATTCGATGTTGTTATCTTCTAGGAAAGAAATCGCGGGATGCTCCTTAGTGCGTGCTATAACCTTCGCATTAGTATTTTCTAGTAAAAGTTGTTTAATATTTTCTTTAATATTTGAACTATCATTCGGTCCAAGTCCAATAATATAAATCATAAGTTTCTCCTTATTATAGATTTAGTCTATTTTTCTAATCTTAAAGAGGATAGCTTGAAAATCGTGATTTCTGAGAAATTGATTTTGCCTAATTACCCTCATTCTTTAACATAGTTATTATAACATAAATAGCCTATCGATTGATTAAAAACATTTCTAACACAAATTAATAAAAGAGAGAACTGAATTTTTAATGTTTAAAAAAGATAGAAAATATAAATAATAATTATATGTTTTACATTGATAAACAACTATGTTCACTACAGTATAGAGAAGAAAAATTACCATGGTGAGTAAAGTTGCTTTAGGAAATGTTAGAAAATAGGTAATTTTAGAGTTAAATTGTATAAAGAAAAAGATGAATATGTACCTAAATACTTTAAAAACAGGGAGTTATAAAATTATTAATAAGAAAATAAAACATTAAATTTTTGACTATACAAGAATAAAGAAAAGTGAAAATATTTTCGAGTTAAAAGATTTTTATAATATTAAAAATAAGAGGTGAAAGCTTGATATGTTTAGATTTACATATAATTAGCAAAGTGATATAATTGAATTATAATAATGAATTTATAAGGAGGAATTGAATATGTCAATTAAAGCGTTAAAAGTTGCTAAAGCAGCACTTAAAACACCAGGGGTATTTGCAGGAGGAGTAGCATTCGGAACTTTCGGTCTTAAACTTTTAGCAAGCAAAGATGCTAAGAAAGGTTATTCAGTTGTTTTATCAAAATTATATAAAGCAAAAGATGGCGTAGAAGGAACTGTTTCAAACATTAAGCAACATGCTGATGATGTAGTGGCAGATGCTAAAGACTTATACGAAAAAGAAAAAAGAGAAAGCAATCTTCAAGAATTAGAGGCAAAATAAGATGGATTTTAAAATACTGCATCTGTCAAGTGCCCGAGCGAGGGTTAGAGCTGATTTTCGCTTAACACCAGATGTAAAAGTATATTTTAAAAAACAAGCAGCCAAAATCGAAAACATACAAAAAGTGGACTTTTATCAAGATGAGTACACTTTTGTTGTTATTTTTAAAGAAGGAAGTAGTAGTTGTTTACAAGAGTTCTTTAAACTAGTTGATAAAGAAAAAGTAAAAAATTGTTATGAGAATCCAGTAGCTAAAGCTGAGGAAAGTCCTTATTCGATAATAATGGACGCTCTGTTTTGGCGTGCAATGTCAAAATTATTCGTACCACTTCCACTAAGAGCGATTCATACATGGTGGAAAGCTTCAGGGTATTTGAAAGATACATTGAAACTACTAGCGCGTAAGCAGGTTACTATGGAAACATTAGATTCTGCGGCGATTCTTGTATCATTAGCGACAGGTGCGAGAGATACAGCAAGTTCTATTATGTTTATTTTAGAACTTGGAGAATCACTTAACAATTGGTCTGAGAAAAAGTCTGTTAAAGTTCTTGAACAAAGTTTAACTTCTATCGATAAAGAAGTATGGCTTGTTGAAGAAGAAGGAAATAGAAAAGTAACTTGTTCAGAAGTTAGAACAGATGATGTAATCCTAGTTTCAGAAGGGAATGAAATTCTATTCGATGGTATCGTTATGACTGAGGGTGCTAGTGTTGATGAAAGTTCATTAACAGGAGAAAGTTTCCCAATTGTCAAAAATATCGGAGATAAAGTTTATTCTAATACGATAGTTGTTAACGGTGAAGTTAAGATTAAAGTCGAAAACCCACAGGTTAATGGTCGTATCCATCATCTTATCCAATTGATGAAAGATTCTGAAAGTAGAGAAGATGCATATCACTACAAATATATAAAACTAGCTGATAGCATTGTAAAATACAATTTCTTAGCGATGGGACTAACGTATTTATTTACTAGATCATTTTCTAAGGCAATTTCATTCCTATTAGTTGATTATTCATGTGCATTGAAATTATCAACACCGGTGGCGTATTTAACTACTATTAAAAACTTAATCGATAAGAAAATCGTAGTTAAAAATTCTGTAACTCTTGATAAATATGAGGATATCGATACATTTGTTTTTGATAAAACAGGAACAATAACGGTGTCTAAACCATATATTCAAGAAGTGTTACCATTTTATGGGTATTCTTATGAAGAAGTATTAAAAATAGGAGCGTGCTTAGAAGAACATATTTATCATCCGATTGCTAGCGCTGTTGTGAGTAAGGCAGAAGAAGATGGAATTGAGCATGAAGAAATGCATACAGAGTTATACCACATCGCATCAAAAGGTATAGTTTCTCATATTGATGGAGAAAAAGTTGTTATCGGAAGTAGACAATTATTAAAAGATGAAAATGTAGTTGTCACAGCTGAACAAGAACAACTAATTGCTGAAAAACAAGAACAATATAACCTATTATTCTTAGGGTATAAAGGACAATTAATTTCAATTTTCTGTGTAGATATACCGTTAAGAGATGAAGCGAATGAGGTATTAACTGAACTTAGAAATAACGGTAAAAAAGTTGTCTTATTAACAGGGGATAACGAAGTAAGAACGAAGAAAATCTTAAATGATGTTACTTTCGACGAAGTATATACAAGTATGACTCCAGTTACGAAATTTGAGTACATTAAGAGTGAAAAAGAAAAAGGACGTCATGTACTTATGATAGGTGACGGTCTAAATGATTCGGCTGCACTATCGGAAAGTGATGTAAGTATCGTTATGAGTGAAAGTGCTGATCTTTCGAAACAAATCAGTGATGTCGTTCTAAAATCAGATTCACTTAACTCGTTATTACTATTATCGGATGTTTCTAAAAAATTACGTGTGCAAATGAGTAATAACGTTAAAAGTACGGTGTCGATTAATAGTTCACTAATATTCCTAGGACTGATAAATGTATTGCCATCTAACTTGCTAGCGTTACTACATAATTTAACTACATTTAGTATTGTACTGAAAAACTTTAATATTAAGTAGAGTAGGTCAAAAGATTCTGAGATAATTATTATGGAAGAAGGTACCTATTTCTTTTATCTTAGAATATGTAAACTAAATTAGCCTTATTAATCGCTGGGGTATGTAAACTAAATAACAATAAAACTTGAGTCTGGGGGAACCTGGATTCGAGTTTTATTATATAGATAATGTAGGTTTTGGCAAATAGATATTTCTTACTTAAGATTTCCTTTATGATCATATTTGAAAATGGATACAATATATAGTATTATATCAGTATAATATAATAAAGGAGAGCATATTAATGAATAAAAAAAGAAGATTATTAAGTATTGTGGCGGTTGCGTCATTAGTAGCAGGTATAGGAGAAGTAGCAAGCTCGCAAGCACAAGCAGTTACATTCCATAGTTGTAAAGAAGCGTGGAATCAAGGATATGGAGATATTCGAGTAGGAGAAGAAGGTTATTCAAGACATCTAGATAGAGATGGTGATGGAATAGCATGTGAAATCAGTAAATCAAATGGACAATATAAACCACGTGCTCAACATGCTCAAAATGGTTGGGTAAAAAGCGGTGGTGCTTGGTATTACTATAAAAATGGTTCGGCAGTAAGAAATGCATGGGCAGGAAATTACTGGCTAGGATCAGACGGAAGAATGGTAACAAATAGCTGGGTAGATAACAACCGTTACTACGTAGGAAGTGACGGAGCATGGATAAAAGGTTACGGAAATAAATCAGGATGGCAAAAAGAAGGTGGATCTTGGTATTACTATAAAAACAATTCAGCAGTAAGAAATGCATGGGCAGGAAACTACTGGCTAGGATCAGATGGAAGAATGGTAACAAATAGCTGGGTAGATAACAACCGTTACTACGTAGGAAACGACGGAGCATGGATAAAAGGCTATGGAAATAAATCAGGATGGCAAAAAGAAGGCGGATCTTGGTATTACTATAAAAACAATTCAGCAGTAAGAAATGCATGGGCAGGAAACTACTGGTTAGGATCAGACGGAAGAATGGTAACAAACAGCTGGGTAGATAATAACCGTTACTACGTAGGAAATGACGGAGCATGGATAAAAGGTTACGGAAATAAATCAGGATGGCAAAAAGAAGGCGGATCTTGGTATTTCTATAAAAATGGATCAGCAGTAAGAAACGCATGGGCAGGAAACTACTGGCTAGGATCAGACGGAAGAATGGTTACTAATAGATATGTGGATGGTGGCCGTTACTATGTAGGAAATGACGGAGCATGGGTCCCATCGCTTCCACCTATAAGCGATTTGAAAGATGAATAGTCAAATATTATAAAAAGAATTAATATAATAAGAGCTTTAGTTCACAGATTAGGTGAGCTAAGGCTTTTTGTAGTTACCAGCCGCAGTTGAAATAAATACCTAATTATAGTATTATACTAGTGATATTAAATTCAAATACTATATCTAAGGTGAAAGGAGGTAAAGTAAGTGGTGAAGAAGGGTATATCTCTAATAATTTCGTTTGTTATCACATTATTGATAGTGTTTTTATATAGATATTTATATGGCTATATTTATCACGCTGTTGATGATGTTACAATTAATTATTCAATATTAAATAAAGAATATACTTTACTACCATATTTGGGGATAATATTAACAAAGTCACTAACAATATTACAAAGTATATTTCCTAGTATTAATATATTTTTTGTATTCTTAGTATTAATGTATAGTATAAGTTTCTCAGGTTTACTTTATCTGCTTAGAGATAAAAAATATAAAATAGTACTATGGATAATTGTTTTAGTTATTGAATTTGCTTTGATAAAATATTTTACATATTCTATGGTTGCCTACTTGTTAGCTATATCTGGAATATTTTTATTATATAAAGAAAATAATATTGTTGTTCCAACTATACTTATATTTATAGGAATTTCTCTAAGAGTTCAAATAATATCTAGTCTTTTGATACTATGCCTAGCTGTAATTATATTTGAATTAATAAAAAATAAAAAGGTAAAACAAACTGGTATACTAATTGGTATAATTTTTATTGTAAGCTTAACGAATTGGTTATTCATACAAAGTAATGATATTGAGAAATCGTATATAGAATGGAACGAAAAAAGTACATTGATTAGAGACTATCCTGCTATTGATTATTCTGCAAAAAAAGAAAGTCTTGATAGAATGGGTGTTACTGAAAACACATTAGCAAGTCATAATTCGTGGATTCTCTCTGAAAAGCGAGTCTTTAGTAACGAGCTGTTAGACAATCTTGATAAAGTAAGGTCAGTATCAGAAAAGTATAATGTTTCGATTAAAAAGATAACGATTGAGTATTTTTCTAATGAGTTTTATAAGTTGTTTACATTTTTTGTACTTCTTGTTTTTCTATTTTATAAATCAAAAAGTTTTTATGGATATTTGTTATTTTTCAGTCCTATAGCTTTATTAATAGCACTAATAGTAAGGCAGAGGATAGTAGAGAGAGTTTATATACCTATCATTATTCTGTCTATATTTATTTTTATTGTATATGGTAATGAGTTATTTATAAAAAGAAGTTATAAATTATTAAGTGGTTTAGAAAATGTTATTTTTACAGTTTCTTGCATATTATTGATGAATACTATAGGAACTTATGGGAATAATGAATTATATTGGTTTAATTATAATTCGTACGATTTTAATAAGGATTATAATGATGTACTAATTAATAATAAAGATAATTTGTATATTATTTCAGGGTATGGAAACTTAGTTAGCTCACAACCGAATGTTAGTAAGGTTTTTGTTGAGAAAAGTAAGTTGACGAATAATATAATTACTTTTGGAACTTGGCAAACTTTTTCACCAGGATATCACGATAAACTAAATGAATTTGGTGTAAAAGATACAGATAATATACTTTCTAGTGCAGTAAATAGTAATAATATTAAATTTATTTTATCTAGTGATTCTAGTGTTTTTGATAAAATAAAAATTCTATTTAAAGAGAACTATGGTAGAGAAGTTTATTTCGTAAAAGATAGCAATATTACAAATGATATTAATGTATATTTATTAAGGAGTGATAAGTAATGAGTAATAAGAGAATTAAATATATAGATATGTTAAAGGCTTTTTGTATAATATTAGTAATAGCTGGTCATATGGGATACACTCCTGCTAAAGTAAAATTATTATTGTATATATTCCATATACCGTTATTCTTCTTTTTATCAGGAATGACTTTAAATGTTGAAAAGTATGATTCTATCATTCAATTTTTTTCGAAGAAATTTAAAGCGATAGTTATCCCGTGTTTTTTAATGAATATTTCTATATTTTTTATCAAATCTGTTATTTTACAACCGCAACTTATATTAAAGATAGATATCTTATATTTCATAAAAGCATTAATTTTAGCTGATAGAATGCATATGTATTATCAACTATGGTTTTTAAATGTACTCTTTTTAGCAGAACTAGTTTGTTATTTCGCGATAAAATATAGTGATACATGGTATAAATATGTGATTGTATATATTGTTCTTATACTATGTGGAAGCTTAGGAAAGAAACTATATGCAATGGAATTTTGGTTGATCTGGAGTTTTGATCTTGTACCGTATGCATCTATCTTTATTTTATCTGGTTATATATTGAGAAAGAATCTAGCTAACGTACAGAACTATTTTAAGAAATTATATTTTATACCGGTATTAGCAGTTAGCGTAGTGTGTGGTGTGTATAATACAAGAGTAGATTTATATTATCAACAGATTAATTCAACTTTCTTGTATTTTGTTGCTGCTTTCTTTGGTATATGGGCAAGTTTAATATTTTTTGTGAATATACCTAGTTTGTATGTATTGGAAAAAATCGGTGGGAACACACTAATTTATTATGCATACCATTCTCCGATAGTATTATTTATTCTTGATATAATTATGGAGCAAGTATCTAGCAAATATACAGGAATATTTTTCAGCAACTATGTTATAGCTATTGTGGAATTATTATTAGCTATAATATTTTGTGAATTAATAGCTCGAATAATCAATAAGAGTTTCCCATTTCTTATCGGAAAATCATTTAAGACAACCTAATTTGGTTGTCTTTTTTACTGGGTTTTCTTCTGTTATATCTAGAAATATGTTATAATAAAAAGATGAAATAAATTTGAAAACTGTTTATAAATATTCAGTTAAATAAGTAAGGTGAAAGATGAACATTGATAATAGATTTGAAACAGAAGCGGTAAAAAAGTATAGAGCTTCGATAGAAAAGAAGAAGATATCGTTATTTCTGAAATTACTTTTTGATAAGGTGCTGGCATTAATTTTGCTTATTCCTTTATCACCAATAATTTTGGGAATAGCTATCTGGATAAAACTTGATAGTGAAGGTCCTGTGTTTTACAGGCAAGAGCGTATAACGACATATGGCAGAACTTTTAGAATCTTTAAGTTCAGAACTATGGTTAAAGATGCGGATAAGCTTGGAACAGCTGTTACTCAGCAAAATGATCCTCGTATAAGTAAAGTAGGACACAAGCTTCGCAAATTGCGTGTTGACGAACTTCCACAACTTATCAACGTACTTGTAGGTGATATGAGTTTTGTTGGAGTAAGACCTGAAGTTGCGAAGTATGTAAATAAATACACTGATGAAATGAATGCTACATTGTTACTTCCTGCGGGGATAACTTCTCCAGCGAGTATCGAATACAAGGATGAAGATGAAGTTATCGAGAAATTCAAAGGAAGCGGACGAAGTGTAGATGAAATCTATGTGGAGGAAATTCTTCCAGATAAGATGAAGTATAACTTAAAGTACATTGAAGAATTCAGTGTTATAAATGATATTAAAATAATGATAAGAACTGCTTTAGCGGTAATTAAATAGAATATAATGAGATTAAGGCTTTTTAATTGATTAAAATAGATTGTATTGTATAATAATAGATAATTCGATCAAGAAACACAAGAGGCCTTCCACATTATTAGTCTCTTGTGTTTTTTTATTAGAAAGAGTAGAAACAAATAATTAGGAGTTTGAGATGAAAAAATATAATATACCATTTTCTCCACCAGATATTAGTGAAGAAGAAATAAATGAAGTAATAGACACTTTAAAATCAGGATGGATTACAACTGGACCTAAGACAAAAGAATTAGAAAGAAGACTATCAGAATTTACGGATACACCGAAAACTGTTTGTCTAAATTCTGCAACTGCAGCGTTAGAATTAACATTACGTGTTCTAGGTATTGGTGAAGGTGATGAGGTTATCGTTCCTGCGATGACTTACACAGCTTCTTGTAGTGTGATTTATCACGTTGGAGCGAAGGCTGTTATTGTTGATATCGCTGAAGATAGTCACGAAATGGATTATGATGCTTTAGCTGATGCTATTACTGAGAATACTAAAGCTGTTATTCCTGTTGATTTAGCAGGTATTCCATGTGATTATGACAAAATTTTCGAAGTTGTTGAAAGTAAGAAACACTTATTCAAAGCTAATAGTGAATATCAAGAAAAACTTGGTAGAGTAGCTGTTGTAGCCGATGGAGCACATGCTTTAGGAAGTGCTTATAAAGGTAAGAAAATTGGTTCTGTGGCTGACTTTACTACATTCTCATTCCACGCTGTGAAAAACTTCACTACTGCTGAAGGTGGAAGCGTGACTTGGAAAGAAAATGAAAACTTTGATAATGAAGAATTATATAGAGAATATCAAATATATTCTCTTCATGGGCAAACTAAAGATGCTCTAGCTAAGACAAAAGCTGGATCTTGGGAATATGATATAGTTATTCCTGGATATAAATGTAATTTAACTGATATCGCAGCATCTATTGGACTAGTTCAACTAGATCGTTATCCTAAACTTTTAGAACGTCGTGAGAATATTATTAGTCAGTACAATAAAGGATTTGAAGGGACAAGAATTACAGCTCTAAGTCACAGTTCAGAAGACTATAAATCTTGTGGACACCTGTATATAACTCATGTTGAAGGTGCTACATTTGAACAACGTGGTGAAATAATTGTAAAAATGGCAGAGCGAGGAATTAGCTGTAATGTTCACTATAAACCACTACCGTTATTAACTGCGTATAAAAACTTAGGATTTGACATTGAAAACTATCCTAATGCATATAATTACTATGTAAAAGAAATAACATTACCTCTACACACTAGACTTAGTGATGAAGATGTAGCTGTTATTATTGAAAACTTCAAGGAAATAGTCGAGGAGGTAGTAGGTGAGTAGTTTAAAAGAAATACAGAATAAAAGCTTAGAGATGGCTGAATATTTTGTAGAATTTTGTAAAGAACATAACTTACTTTGTTATCTTTGTGGTGGTGGAGCTATTGGTGGCCTAAGGAATAAAGGATTTATCCCTTGGGATGATGATTTAGATTTTTTCATGCCTAGAAAAGATTATGAAAAACTTCCAGAACTTTGGAAAAAGCATGCCAAAGAACAATATTTCTTATCAAAAAGTGACAGTAATTTCGTTGATAGAAACTTATTTATCACGATTCGTGATAGAGAAACAACATGTATAAAACCATATCAGCAAGATTTAGATATGCCACATGGTTTAGCGTTAGATGTTATTCCTTTGGATTACTATCCTAAAAATGAAGCGGATAGAAAAAAACAAGTTCGTTGGGCATTGATTTATTCACTATTCTGTGCTCAAACTATCCCAGAAAAACATGGTGCAATTATGAAATGGGGTAGCAAGATTCTTTTAGGTTTAACACCTGGGAAATTACGTTATAAAATTTGGAAAAAAGCTGAAAAAGAGATGACGAAATACACTCTAGAAGAAAGTGATGGAATAACAGAACTTTGTACAGGTCCAGGATATATGAAGAAAAAATATCCGATTGAAGCATTCGAAGACAATATCTTTATAGATTTTGAAAATACTAAAATGCCTATACCTGTGGGGTATGATATTTATCTGAAAACAGCATTTGGAGATTATATGACACCTCCACCAAAAGAAAAACAAATGCCACATCATGACGCAGTTATAGCGGATATGGAAAATAGTTATCTTAAGTATAAAGGGGAATATTATGGACGAAAAAATTAGTGTAATAGTACCGGTATACAATGTAGAACAATACCTAGAGCGTTGTGTTGACTCAATAATCAATCAAACATATAAAAATTTAGAGATTCTCTTAGTAAATGATGGTTCTACTGATAACAGTGGGCAACTTTGTGATGAACTTGCAAAGAAAGATGATAGGATTAGAGTAATTCATAAGGAGAATGGTGGCTTATCTGACGCGAGGAATGTTGGTATAGATGAAGCTGAAGCCGAGTTGATTGGCTTTATAGATAGTGATGATTATATTGATGAAGATATGTATGAAGTGCTGATGAACAATCTAACAAAAGCAAATGCAGATTTGTCTATGTGTGGACACTACGATGTTTATAATAATGTTCCTGAAGCACAAGTAGCTGATAAGAAAACATGGGAACTAAGTTCTAAAGATGCCATTAAAATGGTTATGGAAGCTAAAATATTATCTGTTACAGCTGTTAATAAGTTATATAAGAAGAGTTTATTTTCAGATTTGAAATTTGAAATTGGGAAAATTGCTGAAGATGCATTTATTATGATAAAACTTCTTGATAAATGCAATGTAGTGGTAGCGACAAATGAGAAAAAATATTACTATGTTCATAGAGAAAATAGTATTACTACTCAGAAATTTTCGCTTAAGTTTTTAAATGTAATAGAAGCTTATGAACAAAATAGGAAGATTATTTTAGAAAAGTATCCAGAATTAAAAAATGTAGCTCAAATGAGAATGAATTGGGCATATTTCTATGTGTTGGATAGATTATTGTTAGATAAGGAATACAACGATAAAAAATTAGAAAACAAGTTAATATCGTATTTAAAAAATCATAGTAGGGATATACTAAAAGATTCATTATTTACAAAAGGTAGAAAAATTGGATTCGTATCCTTATTATTGAATAGAAATCTATATAGAAAAATAATAGAGAAGAGAGGATATTAATCAGAGTATGTTAAAGCTAATAGAAAAAAATTATTTTAAAATAAATTTGGCATTTATTTTAATAGTTGCGATTTATTGTATGTGTGGCTTAATAGTACCATTACAATTTATGTCAGCAAATAAGATTGTTGCAGGAGGAATGACGTTACTTGGAATTTTTTTAGCGACGTATAATTTATTCATAAAAAAAGTTTATTTGAAGATAAAAACAATAGAATACTTATTGCTGTTTTTTGCTTTTAATATTATTACTAGCATTCTAGTGATATCGTATGGGTATTCTACAAATATTAAAAATACGTTAATATTTTATATTTATTTCTTAACAGTATTCCCTATATTTACAGGAATTACTAGAGAAGAGGGTAAAAAATTATATAATTACTTTTTCTATACAGTTACTGTACTTAATACTTTCGGCGTATTAGTTTCATTAATTCAATTCGTATTACTGAAAGGTTACAGAGTACATGACTATAAAGGATTGTATATTAGACAAGGGTTTGTAGAGTCTAGATTATTTGGTATTTTAGCAAGTCCAAACTTTTTATCATTAGTTTCTCTAATTGTAATTATATTTTTAGTGTCAAAAATATGTGATTTTAAGAAAAATTATAAATATTTATCTTCATCAACTATTGCATTGAATTTTATCTATATCGTCTTATCTGGTTCAAGAACAGCATTTATCTGTATGTTCTTAGTATCAGTTATTTATTCAATAGTGATGTTTTATCAAAAAGGAAATGCTAAATCGCTGTTAAAAGTAGTTATGGCAATTGTAGTTGTATTATTCAGTTATAAAGCTGTTAATTTCACTAGTGAGCAATATTTAAAATACAACAAAGAAAGATTAGAAGCTCAAGATAAGAAGTTAGAAAATAAAGATAACAATCTTTCTTTAGAAAGAACTGATACAAGTGAAGAAAATATTTCTAACAACAGGTTTGCAATTTGGAAATCTACAGTATCTTTCGTACCTAAAAAACCTATTTTTGGTTACTCAGGTGGAAACTGGTATGAAATTGGTAAAGAGAAGAATCCAGATGAGTATATAATAAGAGAACACTATCTTACTCACAATGGATATTTAGAAATTCTATTTTATAATGGAATTGCAGGATTTATTTCAATGGGAATATTTGTATTATCATTTTTCACATCAATGGTAAAACGATTATTTAGGGATAAAAAAGAAGATTTAGTTAATAAAGATTTATTATCAATGTTTATGATATTGGTAGTAATATTAGTGTCTAATTTATTCTTAAGTTCTACATTTTATGGTATCTCATTATTAGGTATTACGCTATTCTTAATGGCTGGTTATTACTATTCTGTTGTGAGTACTGACAGGAGTAATTTTAAAAAATTAGATGCAAATGAAATTAAAGAGATAGAATTAGGTGTTATGGACTATATTCATAATATCTGTAAGAAAAAAGGAATAAATTATTCTTTAGCTTATGGAAGTTTGCTAGGTGCAGTAAGGCACAAAGGGTTTATTCCTTGGGATGACGATGTTGATATTGCATTGAAAAGAAATGAGTATGATAGTTTATATCAAGCAATATTAGAAGATAATGATAGTGTCTATAAAGTTGTTTCATGGGAAAATGATTCTAGATATCCTTATCCATTTTATAGAGTATATGATAGTAGAACTGTCTATGAGAATAATTATATACAAAATGATATAGAATTAGGGATTTGCGTGGATGTATTTCCTTTTGATAACTATAAAGATATAAACAAAGAAGTTACTAAATTAGATATGTATCGTCGACTTTCTGTATATACTTTGTATGGTATAAGAAATAAAGAAGCGGGTATTAAGAATATTATTCGCTATGTACTATTAGTAGTGTTTAGATTAACTAGTGTAAAAAGTTGGAACAGAAAGCTTAATGCTTATTCTACAATTGACAGCAATAGTGAGTTTATCGATTACTTGATGGAATCTAAAAAATACAGTACAAAGATAGACTCTAAGACTTTGGATGAAGTAGTTGAATGTAAATTTGAAGATAGAATTTATAATATTCCTAAAGAATATGATCATATTCTAACTACAATTTATGGTTCTGATTATATGGAAATACCACCAGTGGAAAAAAGAATACAACATGATGATTTTGTAGCGTATATGAAAAAGGAGAAGTAATATGTTGCAATGGCTCAAGAGGAGTTTAGCTAGTTTTTTAGGTGATAAAAAAGATGTGGTTAAAAACCTCCCTTTAATAAAAAAATTAAATGAAAAAGCTAATATTGAATTAGATTCTAAAAGAAGTAATTTGCTAAAAGAAAACTTTGAGGGAATTCTAAATGTTGTTTATAGTTCTGATTTGAAGGATTATAATATTTGGTTGGACTTTGGAACGTTATTAGGTTATTACCGAGAAAATGATTTTATAAGCCATGATTTAGATATGGATTTCGGAGTTCAAATTTCAAGTTTTGAAGAATTTGAAGTGATAGAAAAACATCTTATTAATAATGGTTTTAACAGAACTAAAGAATTCTATTTCAATAAAAATTTAGTTGAATTATCTTATAGTTATAAAGGGCTTAATGTAGATTTTATTATCTATAAAAAAGAAAATGATAAGGTATCTTCAGATACAATATTTTTTATGACAAATGCATTAGGGAAACCTACTCGCTATGAGGTGTATCACTATGAAATTCCATTCTCAGATTTAAAAGAATGTGAGTTTAAAGGTAAGA
Organism: Gemella taiwanensis; assembly: GCF_054054385.1. Classification (NCBI taxonomy): domain Bacteria; kingdom Bacillati; phylum Bacillota; class Bacilli; order Caryophanales; family Gemellaceae; genus Gemella; species Gemella taiwanensis. The sequence goes on along the minus strand of NZ_JBSMTL010000006.1, from coordinate 63,575 downwards.
AAGTAAAGATTCCTAATAATACACAGGAGTATCTAAGAACTCTATATGGAGAAGATTTTGAAACACCGAATACTAATTATAATTGGAAAGAAAATCCAATTTATAAGCAGGGAGATGCAGAGTTAGCTGAGGTTATTTTACATAAAGGAAAGTAAGTTAGAGGATAATATTATGGGAAATAGAATAGCATTATGGGATAATCTGAAGTTTTTTCTTGTAACGTGTGTTGTGATAGGACATTTTGTAGATCAATTTACTGGTTTATCTAATATTTATGATAGTATATTTTTATTTATTTATTCGTTTCATATTCCGCTGTTTATTTTTATAGCTGGATTGATGTTTAAGAATAAGAATATTACAGCCAAAGCTATATTTTTTATAAGTATTGGTTTTTCTTATAAAATAGTTTCGGCAATTGTGGAAAGGTTACTTGGGACAGTGAAGGTTGAATTTTTCCTGCTATGGGATGGTGGACTTTCATGGTTTATGTTTGCCTTGGCGGCATATATGGTAATTTTAAAAATAATTGAGAAACAGAACAAGGAATATATTTTAGTGTTTTCGATTGTATTGGCTTGTTTTGTAGGGTATGATCCAGGAATAGGAGACTTCCTATACATATCAAGGATAATAATATTTTTCCCATTCTTTTTGAGTGGGGTATTATTACAAAACTTCGATATTGTAAGTTTTAAAGATAAAAATTCTAAATATAAATTCTTAGCAGGACTTATAGTTCTAGTTTGGTTAGGGTTATGTATTTATGAAGTTGATAGAATATATGGGCTAAGATATCTGTTTACAGGGAGAAATCCATTTTTCCCAAGGATAATGAGCTATGCTCCATTAGTGAGATTAGCTAGTTATATCATATCTTTTAGTATAGGTTTTTCCCTTGTAATGCTTGTGCCTAATAGAAGACTTGGCTCGATTACAGATATGGGAAAAAATTCTATAAATGTTTATTTTTGGCATATGCACATATATTATACATTGAATAAACTATTTGGAATTTCTAATATATTCCATTGTGGTGTAAAAGGGAAAATAACTTTTCTTGTGATTGCGATTATTTTGAGTATAATATTATCCCAAAATATATTTAATTTCCCGATAAAACAAATAAGAAATCAAGTATTTTCAATTAAAAAAGCAACGTGATTTTAAGAATCACGCTGCTTTTTGTTTTTAATGCTATATCCTAAATAACAAATTATTAATAATGATATTATGAATAATGGATAGTTTTTATAATCAGAGAAACTTATTTTTCCTTCGTTATTCACATGAAGAAAACCAATCCATTTGTTTTTACTTAAAGTTCCGTCAGCTTCAAAATGATAGAAGTTTTCCCATTCACTTTTTGCTGCTCTTCCATCTTTTTTGAAATAATATTTAGAAGTTGAATCAATTTCTTTCCAAGAATCTGTTAACATTCCGTTATTTTTATCTATATAGTAGACATTATTATTATCTTTAACTATACCTGTTTTTAAAGAGCCATCGTCGTTAAAGTAAAACCACTTGTTATCAAGATATTTCCAGCCTACCGCAACAGTACCTGAATCAAAGAAATAGTACCAATTATCGTTGTGCTGTGTCCAACCATCTTCAGGGTCTTCATTTTTCCAATTTTTAAATTTTAATGTATTGTTTTCATTATAAAACCCATAGTGAGGATAATCATTAGAAATATCTTTTACTTCTCCATTATTAAACTCTAAAGAAATTGCTGCTCTGTCTAGCTGACCTGCATTTATAATACTAATATTTTTTTGTTTTAGATACTCGGCATATTTTTCTTCTACAGGTCTAATACCTGTTTTAATAATTTTTTTAGGGTTAAGTTTATCTACAAATTCTTTTGTATTTGATTTTGTTGTTTCTACATGATGATTAAATTTCATAACATCTACCTGACCGATTAATGGGCCATATTTTTCTTCAAGGTGTCTTTCAGTATTTTCTAAATCTCCACCTAGGAAAATTCTAGTATTATTAATGTTTACTATTGCCAAGATAGAATTCAAGTTGTCATCATATACTTTTTTTAAAGAACCGTCACTTTCGAATTCATTTTCATAATTTAGTAAATCTATTTTAATATCTCCAAGAGTCAGATGTGAATCTTTTTCAGAGATATCTTGAATAATTTCAGTATTAGTTTCTTTTGCTGCCTTTAATGCTCTTTCGTATCCATATAAATTATCCCAAAGTCTTGTTTTATCAGAAATTCTATCATCACTATATTTTTTAATGTATAGTTTTTCTGTTGAGATAGATTTTAGTACGTCATGTGCAGAACCAACATGATCTGAATGTGCATGAGTTATAATAATAAAATCAAACTTTTTAATTCCCAACTGTTTTATATGAGCGAATAACCTATCTTGGGTGATTTTCTTTTTGTCTTTTGTTATTCCTTCTCTATCAGGATATCTAGGGTCTGAACCATCTGGATATGAGAAATCTTCTCCTGTATCAATCATAGCGTAATGTCCGTTGCTTTCAAGAATCATAGCATCTGACCATTCAGCTACGGTAATAATATGTAATTTATCATTAGCTTTAGCATATGATGTTGGCAGAAAAGTTATAAATAATAGTGTTGTTATAATTATTGTTTTTAAAAGTTTCATAAATACTCCTTATTAACTCTTTTTAATTTTCCCTTTAACCATATTTATCGCATAGTTTATTGTTGAATCTTTTAATATTATTAGAGCAACTAAATAATAAATTCCACAGATTGCTATGACTGTACAAACCATAAGAAGCATGCTTAATGTTATTTCGTAAGAATGAACACAGAATAGTAATTTAGTTACGAAGTAAATTGGTATAAATCCAAGTGATACTACAAGGTATTTATACAGTGAAGAAAATACAGATGACAAGTTAATCAACTTATGTTTTTTGATAAACTGTATTTCTAATAATACTACTAGTCCTTCAGCAAAAATTGTTGTTCCGATATAATATTCAGGTTTGAAAATATTACAGAAGTACAATGTAGAATTTAATATTACATTCAATCCACCACCGATGAAGTAAAATGATGTTAGTTTACTTTCGAAGTCGTTGATAAATATAATTTGTTTTCCTAATATCATCTCAATAGCCCAAATAATAGTTCTAATGGCGAAGATACTCGTTACTATTCCTGCTTCTAAGTATTTATCTGATGAATAAATAACAGTCGCATATGTTCCTAGAATCATTATCCCTATACTTGTAGGTATCATTAAGAAGAAGAATAGGGAAGAACCTTGTCTAATTAGATATTCATATGAGTCATGATCTTTTTTCCCTAAGTAATAACCTAATCTAGGAAGGCTGACATTTAATGCACCGCTAAGAACCCCAGCTATAAGCATCACTATGCTCGATGCTATAGTGTAGTATGAAATATAGTTTTCATCGGGACTTTTTGTTATAAACATTCTATCAAGTAATGTATAAAGCATATTCGCATTTGCTAATAATAACATTGTTGTTAGTGCTTTTGTAGATGTTAATAGGTCTTTAATATCAATCTTAACAAATGCAACTTCTTTTTTTATCCATAAGAAACTTAGTAGATAATTTAAAATTGTAGTAGCACTCATTATAATTGCATACGGTATAATATCATCTTCTGTTTTTACAAAAGCGAAAATTGACACTAACATCGCTATTCTAATAAATAGTGTTTTATATAGAATAAATGTGTAGTTTTCGTACGCTTCATTCATCCATTCAATATTTAAGAATTGAAATAGAGCTTGAATTCCAAGTATATAGTATAAAATCTTTAAATTTTCAGTTTCATGTGTCCCTACGCTAATGAATATAAAATATAAAGCCGTTATAGCTATCGAAGTAATTACTGATATATAAAATAATTTTGAAAATACGTAGTTAATTTTGTTTTTATCATCTTTAACTTTACTTATCGATCTAATACCATAGTTGTATATACCAAAGGCTGCAAGAGGTATTACAAAACTAGCCCAGGTATTTGCTGTGTTGAAATAGCTATAGTTCGATTTGCTAAGTATTCTAGTTAAGTAAGGATTAGTGATTAATGGAAATACTATGTTTAGTACATTAACCATTAAGCTTGCTAATGCATTAACTTTTATGTTTTTCATAAAAAGAAATCCTTTCTAAAATTCTATTTAACATTATAACATATTTTCAATTTATTGGCTTATAATAATCAGACTAGATAGAAGATTTTTGATGTTTATAGTTTTTCTATGATATAATAAAATAGATAATATATTGAAAAATAGATTTTAAAGGAGAATAAAATGATATACGCAGGAATATTAGCTGGTGGAACAGGAACTAGAATGGGAATAAGCAATATGCCAAAACAATTCCTAGAATTAGGTGAAAAACCAATTCTTATTCACACAATCGAGAAGTTCTTATTAGAACCTGAAATCGAAAAAATCGTAGTCGGTGTTCATGAAGATTGGGTATCTCATGCTGAAGACTTAGTAGAACAATATGTTTCAGCGTTTGCTGATAGAATCATTATTACGCCTGGTGGGGTTGATAGAAATACAACTATTGAAAACATTATTAATAGAATTAATGAATACAAACCTTTGACTGATGAGGATATTATCATAACACACGATTCAGTTCGCCCATTCATCACACTAAGAATTATTAAAGACAACATACGCCTAGCTAAAGAAAGTGATGCGGTAGATACAGTAGTAGAGGCAGTAGACACAATCGTTGAAAGTACAAATGGAGAATATATCTCTAGTATTCCTAATAGAGCTCACTACTACCAAGGTCAAACACCTCAAAGTTTCAAATGTTTAGATTTCCTAAACCTATATAACTCATTAGATAAAGAAGAAAAACAAATACTTACCGATGCATGTAAGATATTCGTTATAAAAGGGAAAAAAGTAGCACTAGCTAAGGGAGAATACTCAAATATCAAAATAACTACAGTAACTGACCTTAAGATAGCTAAGAGTATGATAGAGGACGAGTAATATGATAAATCAAATATATCAATTAATTAAACCGAAGTTTATTAATGTAAAGTACAACGAAGAGAATATAAACGATGGTGATAAAATCATCATCCGTCCAAACTATATGGCACTATGTCACGCAGACCAAAGATACTACCAAGGGAAAAGAGATCCAAAGGTACTGGCTAAAAAACTACCTATGGCACTTATTCACGAGTGCGCAGGGATAGTAATCGCAGATCCAACAGGAACGTATAAAGTAGGACAAAAGGTAGTAATGATACCTAACCAACCACCAAGACAAAGTGATGAAGAGTTTTATGAAAACTACATGCCAGGAACACACTTCCTATCAAGTGGTTTCGATGGATTTATGAGAGAGTTTGTAGCTCTACCTAAAGATAGAGTAGTAGCTTATGATGGAGTGGAAGATTCTGTAGCGGCTATTACAGAGTTCATAAGTGTAGGTATGCACGCTATGGATAGATTCTTAAAGAATTCACATAGTAAAAAAGATAGAATAGCGATAATTGGTGATGGAAGTCTAGCTTATGTTATGGCGAACATAATAAACTACACTCTTCCAGAGTGTGAGATAATCGTAATAGGTCGACACTGGGAGAAATTAGAACTATTCAGTTTCGCAAAAGAAAGATACATTACAGATGATATTCCTGAAGACTTGACTTTCGATCATGGTATAGAATGCTGCGGTGGAGATGGTAGTGGTTATGCGATAAACGACATAATCAAATACATCAAACCACAAGGAAGCTTAGTACTAATGGGAGTTAGTGAATACAAAGTAAATATCAACACACGTGACATCTTAGAAAAAGGACTAACACTAATAGGTTCATCACGTTCTGGTAGAATCGACTTCGAGAAAGCTATTGAGATGCTTAGTAACAAGAAATTCGAAAGAAGATTTAAGAATATTATTGAACTTGAGCAACCTGTGAGAAATATTAAAGACATTCATAGGGTGTTCGCAACTGATTTGAATACAGCCTTTAAAACTGTGTTTAAGTGGGAGATATAGAAAAGATTATTTCTGCTATCAATCAACTAAAATAATAGAATAAAATTAATAGGGTGATTCATGAAAACTACTAAGAAAGATTTATGAGTCACCTTTAAATATTGTGATGTTTAAATTAAGTGATATTATTACTTTGAATTATTGAATTTTATGTTACAATGGTAAGTGCTGAAGAATTGAAAGAATATTGGGAATGACCCAAAAGACTAGATTTTTAAAAAAAGTTTACATGAAAACTCATAGACGTAGTGGTTTATTGATATCTAAAATCGCTTTATAAAAGCTTTTTAGATATCTAATAAACTGTGCGGGGGTGACTCTAAAAAAATCGATTTCTACGAAATCACGATTTTTGAGTCACTCCCATATAAATTTTAATTCAAATGATATTTTTAAGATTTTAAAAAGGAGAACATAGTGGATATTTTTATATTATTATTAATTTCATTATTTGTTTATCTTATACCGAAAACAGATGTTTATTATTTAAGTAATAAATCAACGAAATCCCTAAAAGGTCTTTTAGCTTTATTTATAATTTTTCATCATGTCTCTCAAAAAATTACTACTGGTGAAAATTTTTCGAATTTTGAATATATGGGAAGATATATTGTTGCTTTGTTTTTCTTTCTATCTGGTTATGGACTGTATTTTCAGTATAGTAACAATGTAAATAATAAGGAAAACTTTTTAAGAAAAAGATTGTAGAATATTTATACCGTTTACTGTTTTTATAGTTATTTATGTATTTTATAGAGCGACATTAGGAGAAGTTGTTAATGTAGATTTTTTCTTATCTTTTTGGAAAGACCACAGCAATATAATTTATAATGGTTGATTTGTCAATAGTATAATAGTTCTATATGTTATTTTCTATGTTTCTTTTAAAATGAAAGATTCAAAAAGTTCGTTTTATATGCTAACAGTTTTGACATTAGTTTATATTTTTTGGAAAGTGTATCAGAATCACGGGGATTGGGAATATGTTAGTATAATGGCATTCTTATTAGGTGTATTTTGGATGAAAAATAGGATTTCTATAGATAAATTTATTGAGAAAGATTATTTTGTTTTTCTAGTTACATTTAGTATACTGATGTACGCATTTCATCATTATGAAGCTATTATGAAAAATATTGGAATTACAAATAAGTATGTTTATTACGGAATAGTTGGGAATCTGTGTACAATGGTTTTCGTAGTGTATTTTTTATTGTTAACAAATAAATTTAACTTTTCGAATAAATATCTGGATTTTTTAGGAAATATATCATTTGAAATATATATGTTACATGGTTTAGTTATGCATTATCTTGGTAAGTTTTTTATTTCATCGCCAGTTAATGATGTAATCTATACGGTTGTTGTATTATTAGTTAGCATTATTTTTGCGTATCTTATAAAACAATTAATAATTGTTATTGAAAAGAAGCTTATAAAAGCTGTTTAATATATTTTAGAAATTGAGTTTAGGATAGAATGTTTATTTTATCCTAATTTTATTATATTGAAAAAATATAGTAAAAAGACTATGAGTTATCATATTTTATGTTATAATGATAAGTAATATTGTAATGTTGAAAAGAGGTTTTACATTGAAACAATTAATAAAAAGTAAGATAAAAAAATTACTTACTGAATCAGAAGAAATAGTAAAAGTAGAGCAACTAGGAGGTATGACTAATAGTAATTACCTAGTAGAAACAACAAATAATAAATATATAGTTAAATTCTTTGGTAAAGGGACGGATAAGTTAATCAACAGGATTGCGGAGAAAAATAATCTTGCAAATCTTGCGGATTTAGAACTAGATGTTAAAAATTATATTTTTGATATTGAATCTGGAATCAAAGTAAATGAATATATTGAAAATGCGACTACTTTTGATGCGCATTATTTAAAATCAAAAAAAGAGGATGTTGCTAATATTCTTAAAAAAGTGCACAGTTCTGGAAAAATTCTTGAAGGTGAATTTAAAATTTTTGATGAGATTAGAAAATATGAGGACTTGATAGAAGGTAATATTAATTATCCTTATTATGACAAGATAAGGGAGAAAATATTCTCTTTACAGAAACACCTAGAAGAAATTGGTGTGGACAAGAAATCATGTCATATTGATCTTGTTCCTGAGAATTTTATCGAAGATGAAAATGGTCGAGTGTATCTTATTGATTGGGAGTATTCTTCAATGAATGATCCAATGTGGGATTTAGCTGCGTTATTTTTAGAATCTAATTTCAGAAAGGCTGAAGAAGGTGAGTTTTTCAAATATTATTTTAGTGAAAATACTCCTGTTAGCGTAGCGAAGATTATGGTTTATAAAATACTTCAAGACTTCTTATGGAGTCTGTGGACGATTTATAAAGAAGAACAAGGTGCAGACTTTGGAACTTATGGAAAAGACAGATATTTAAGAGCATTAAAAAATTTGAAAGAGTATGTAGAAAGTTATGAAAAATAAAATAGGTGTATCAGCAGGTTTATTATCAGGGTTGTTTTGGGGATTAGGTCTTGCAATAAGTGCGTATATATTTTCATTGTATAATGTTTCGCCTTTTGCAGTCGCGGTAATCCATGATTTTATTAGTATTTTTGTCCTTTTGGCGATTATATTAGTTAAGTATAAACGAATCAATTTTAAAATTTTTACGAATATAAAAAGCATTAGTGTTATTATAGGTGCGCTTCTTGCCGGGCCTATTGGAATGCAATGTAACTTATATGCGGTGAAGTATATAGGAAGTGGTCTTACTTCTTCGATAACAGCTATCTATCCAGCGGTGTCGGTAATACTAGCTGTGATATTTTTAAAAAATAAAGTTTCATCAAAAACTATTATTGGTATAGCGCTAATTATTGTTGGTATTTTTATCCAAAGTTATAAGAGTGAACAGGTTGAATCATTCTACCTTGGATTTATGTTTGCGTTGATTTGTGCTATTGCATGGGGTAGCGAGAGTGTTCTAAGTTCATACGCGATGAAAAATAATTTAAATGAGCTTGAGACGTTATTAATTCGTCAGGTGACATCATTTTTAGCGTATTTAGTAATAATTTTATTTAACGGATTAGGAATTGAAACTAGTCTTGATGTTAAATTCGGAGGACTTATTGTTTTCTTCGTTGTGAGTAATATGGTATCTTATATTTTATATTACATGGCTATTAATAGATTAGAACCAGCGAAAGCAACTGGGCTAAATGTTAGTTATGTTGTTTGGACAATAATATTTTCTATGATTTTTGTAGGATTAGCAGTAAATGTGCAATTAGTAGTAACATCACTTATTATAATATTAGGGGTGTATGTTATCGTGAGAGAGGAGTAACAAAATAGTGAGAGCGATTATATTAGCCGCAGGTTTAGGAACGCGTCTTAGACCTATGACGGATAATACTCCAAAGGCTTTGATAAAAGTTAAAGATAAGCCTCTCGTGGAGTATCAAATAGAGTTTTTAAAAGAAAAAGGAATAGATGAGATAATCGTAGTTGTCGGTTATCTACATGAGCAATTCGATTATTTAAAAGAGAAGTACAATGTAAATCTTGTATTTAATGAAAAATATTCTGAGTACAATAATTTTTATTCGCTATACTTAGTAAAAGAGTACTTGGCAGATAGTTATGTAATCGACGCGGATAACTATTTATTTAAAAATATGTTTAGAGCGGATATAGATCGTTCAACATATTTCAGCGTGTATCGTGAAGATTGTGAAAACGAGTGGTTCTTAATCTATGGAGATGATTATAAAGTTCAAGATATTATTGTAGATAGTAAAGCAGGAAGAATCCTGAGTGGCGTGTCTTTCTGGGATGAGAAAACTGCAGAGAAAATTGTAAGTTTTATCGATAAAGCTTATGAGAGCAATGAATTTATGAACTTATACTGGGATAACATGGTTAAAGATAATATCGAAAAATTAGATGTTTATGTAGAAGAATTAGAACCTAATAGTATCTATGAAATTGATAGTGTTAAAGATTATAAAAAATTAGAAGAAATACTAAAAGAAGAATGTGAGAAATAATCTCCATTCTTTTTTATTATGGAGATTAAGTAATAATATTTCTTGCTATTTTGTAATATATATGTAATAAAAAATAACCGATTTGTAACCTTAAATATACTGGGAATATGGTATAATTATTAGTGCATAAATATGAGTACAGAGGAATATTAAGAATGAGAAGAAATAAACTTAAATTAGGATTAGGAGTGTTAACAGTACTAGCTACACCGATCGCAGTTAATACAGTAGCAAGTAATGACGCTCAAGCAGCACAAGGCTGGGTAAGAAGTGGTAATGCCTGGTATCTTTATAATCAAAATGGAACATTAGTAAGAAACGCATGGGCAGGAAACTACTGGCTAGGAGCCGACGGAAGAATGGCGACAAACGCTTGGGTAGACGGGGGTCGCTACTACGTAGGAAGTAACGGAGCGTGGGTAAAAGGAGCTCAACACCAAACAACAGCGAGTGAAACTAAACAAGGTTGGACAAAAGTTGGTAATGCTTGGTACTTCTATAACCATGGGAAGGTCGTAGCGAATGCTTGGATAGGAAACTACTGGCTAGGAGCCGATGGAAGAATGGCGACAAATGCTTGGGTAGATGGAGGTCGTTACTATGTAGGAACTGACGGAGCATGGGTGAAAGGAGCTCAACATACTACAACAGTGAAAAGTGGTTGGGTGAAAGAAGGCTATACATGGTACTACTATAAAAATGGATCAGTAGTGAGAAATGCATGGGCAGGAAACTACTGGCTAGGAGCCGATGGAAGAATGGCAACAAATAGCTGGGTAGACAATAATCGTTACTATGTAGGGACTGACGGAGCATGGGTGAAAGGAGCTCAAAACACTACAACAGTAAAAAGTGGTTGGGTGAAAGAAGGAAATGCATGGTACTACTATAAAAATGGATCAGTAGTGAGAAATGCATGGGTAGGAAACTACTGGCTAGGAGCCGATGGAAGAATGGCAACAAACAGCTGGGTAGATAACAATCGTTACTATGTAGGAACTGATGGAGTATGGATTAAAAACTATTCAAACAAGTCAGGATGGCAAAAAGAGAGCGGTTCTTGGTACTACTATAAAAATGGATCAGTAGTGAGAAATGCATGGGCAGGAAACTACTGGTTAGGAGCCGATGGAAGAATGGCAACAAATAGTTGGGTGGATAACAATCGCTATTATGTAGGAAACAATGGAGCATGGGTAAAAGGAGAAGACAGAACAGCTTCTAAATCTGAGAATGCGACTAACACTTCTTATTCTGGATACTACAAAGTAACTTCACTATATATTCCTGTATATGATGCTAATGGTAGAATCTTATCTCACGTTTCAAAAGATACAATCTTATTTAGAGATAACAGAGCTACTGCGAATGGAAGAATCCCTGTACAAGTAGCTGGAATTACAGGTTATGTAAATTCAGGACAAGTTGCAGCTGTTAACTCTAGTACAACATTCATCCCTGACTATATAAGTGATGGTAAATATGTATATCACAGATATTCAGCGTACAACAGGGTAATGGTAGCTTACCACAATCCAAATATGCAAGTAGGAAAATCTTATTATTCTGCTGATGGAATTAACTTTGGATCATTTAAATTAGATCATCCTTTCCAATTTTCTAATTTAAAATCAAGATCTAACTATACTGCTGCTGATATCAACAGATTGTATAGTTTGATGGGAGCTAATGATAGTAAGCTTGCTGGAAAAGGTGCTACATTTAAGGCTGCTGAACAAAGATATGGAGTTAATGCACTTTACTTAGTTGCTCATAGTGCCCTTGAGAGTGCATGGGGAAGAAGTAAAATAGCTAAAGATAAAAATAATTTCTTTGGAATTGCTGCTTACGATAGCACACCTTATACTTCTGCGACAAAATTTGATGATGTAGATAGCGGTATTCTAGGTGCAGCACGTTGGATTGACCGTAACTACTTAAGTAACACAGGATATCCAGCAAATGGTGCATACTTAGGAAATAAAGCACGAGGAATGAATGTTAACTATGCAACAGCTCCGTATTGGGGAGAATCTATTGCAAGTATAATGTTCAGTGCTAATGAAAAATTAGGAAGAAAAGATAGATAAAAAAAGGATGTGGCTAGGTTATTTTAATCTAGCTTCCTTTTTGGTAAGGAGAAAATTATGTTAGTTTCGGTTGTAATCGGACTTTTAAATGAAGAAAAATTTTTACCAAGATTAATTGAAGATTTTAAAAATCAAACATATAATCATGAGAATATCGAACTTATCTTTATTGATGGAATGTCGAAGGATAATAGCTGGGCTATTTTACAAGAATTTAAAGAGAGTAATCATGATTTCTTTAATGTAGTTTTACTGAAAAATCCTAAGGTTATTTTGTCAGCGGGTATGAATGTTGGGATTCGAGCTGCGAGGGGAGAATGTATACTTAAGGTAGATTGTCACTCACATATAACGGAGAATTTTATAGAAAATAATGTTAAAGTTATAGAAAGTGGAGAAGATGTTTGTGGTGGACCACGACCTAATATTATAGAAAATGAGGATGCTTTAAGTAAAACGCTGTTGCTAGTTGAAGAAAATATGTTTGGTAGTGGTATAGCTAATTATCGAAAAGAAACTTCTAAAAAATATGTAAGTTCTGTATTCCAAGGAATGTATCGAAAAGAAATTTTTGATAAGATAGGTTTATTAGACGAACAAGTTGGACGTGTAGAAGATAATGAATTGCATTACAGAATTAGAAAAAATGGTTATAAAATTCGATATAGTAATGATATATTATCATATCAATACACTAGACCTACTGTAAAAAGAATGTTAAAACAAAAGTATTCTAATGGGTATTGGATTGGTAAAGTGAGTCATGTATACCCTAAGGCTTTCTCAATTTTCCACTTTGTACCGTTTGTCTTTGTTTTAGGTATAATCTTTAGTTTGTTGATGTTACCATTAACGAAGATATTCGCAATACTTCTTGGAGTTTCCTATGGATTATTTACAGTTCTTGTTACAATTATGACTATAATTAATAACAAGTTTAATGCAACTTTATTATTAATTCCATTTTTACTATTCTTAGTTCATTTTAGCTATGGATGGGGAACTTTAGTAGGGCTAGTAAAAGGATTTAGTTGGAAGAAAGATTATTATAGTGTGAATAAGTAGAGAAATATTATTTCTTATTCTAAAATAGAATACAATAAAACATATAGGAGTGTTTTGAGCTGATTAAGTTCAAAAAATTATCAGTTTTGAGGTACTCCTATTTGTTTTTGTTAGTTAAAAATAGTATAATTATAAATAAATTTAGACGAAATGTAGGAGGTGACAGGTTTATGAAGAGAAGAATAAGTATGATTCTTGTAGGTAGTTTATTGTTGACTAGTTTTAGTGATGTTAAAGCAGATTTACTAAAAGAACAAAGGGACAAAGTGGAGTCTTTTACTTCAGAAGATAGCATAATGAATGATGCTACAGGTAAAGAATCTGTGAAACCTGTGAAACTTCCTCAATATTATCAAGCGGATGCTAGGTGGGGATCTAAGAGATATGGTATATCTAATATGAAAATATCAGGATGTGTTCCTACATCTTTATCTATGGTGTTATCAGTATTGAAAGAAGAGGTTACACCTGTGCAGGTTGCTGATTATATTTATAATACGTCTACAGAAATGAATACTATGTTTGTAGGAACTTCTAGTGATGGAGCAGCTGCAGCAATTGAGCACTGGGGATGTAATTATCGTGTGATTAATTCTAAGGAAGATTTAAAGGCGGAATTGAAAAAAGGTAATATTATTTTTGGTTCTGTTGGTCATGGACTTTTTGTAAAAGGAAATGGTACACATGCAATTATCTTAAGCGGATATCAAAACGGAAAAGTTCATGCGATAGATCCAGATAATCAAGAAAAAACTAATAAATGGTATAGTATCGATGAGATTTGGCAACAAAGAAGTTTTGAGCCAGAAGATAATTCTGTCGGTGGACCATTTATGGTGATTTCTAAATAAAAGAAACGAGTGTCTAAGTAATACTTAGGCACTCATTTTATATTAATTCATTTATTAAATTATATTATCCAGCAAAACCGTTTGGATGTTTACTTTGCCATCTCCAAGAATCTTTACACATGCGTTTTACATCGTATTGAGCTTCCCATCCAAGTTCTTCTTTTGCTTTTGTAGCATCAGCGTAACATGCTGCGATATCTCCAGCACGACGTGGAGCGATAACGTAAGGTAAGTCACGCCCAACGGCTGCTGAAGCGCTCTTAATGATGTCTAGTACAGAGTATCCGATTCCTGTTCCTAGGTTATATTTAGATAGTCCGCTACCTTTTTCTAATTTTTTAAGGGCTGCTACGTGACCACGAGCTAGGTCTACTACGTGGATATAATCACGTACTCCAGTACCATCGTGTGTATCGAAGTCATTACCAAAGACATTAACTTTTTCTAATTTCCCTACAGCTACTTGCATAACGTATGGAAGTAGGTTGTTTGGAATTCCTGTTGGATCTTCTCCAATATCTCCACATTCATGTGCCCCGATAGGGTTAAAGTAACGAAGTAATACTACGTTCCATTCGTTATCGGCTGCGTAAACATCTCCTAAGATTTCTTCTAAGATTAGTTTAGTACGTCCGTAAGGGTTAGTTACAGATAATGGGAAATCTTCTTTGATTGGTAATGCATGAGGATCTCCGTATACTGTAGCTGATGAACTGAATATTATATTCTTACAGTTATGTTTTTCCATAACACGACATAAAGTTGTAGTTCCAGCAACGTTGTTATCATAGTATTTTAAAGGTAATTGGCAAGATTCACCAACTGCTTTTAATCCAGCAAAGTGAATAACTCCATAGATATTTCCTTCTTTTTCGAATACTTCGTTTAATTTAGCTTCATCACGGATATCAACTTCATAGAAAGTTACTTTTTTACCAGTTACTCTTTCTACAACTTCTAAGCTTTTTTTATTTGCGTTATATAAGTTATCAACGACAACTACTTCATTTCCATTGTTTAATAATTCTATACAAGTGTGTGATCCGATAAATCCTGCTCCACCTGTAACAAGTATTTTTTTAGTCATAGTATAATTCTCTCGCAAAGCGATTCCTTCCTATAATTTTATATATTAATTTTATAAAAAGTAAGAGTAAGTGTCAATAAAAATGAGAGTAATATTAAGAATCTGTTACATTTATTATATTTCTTTGAAAAATAGTTGAAAATATAATACAATATATGGAATATATTTATTTTTAGAGTAGGAGTTAAAGGAATATTTTATGAGAAAAAATAAGGTTAAATTAGGATTAAGTTTATTGACTGTATTAGCTACGCCAATTGCGGTTAATGCTGTAGCTAGTAATGATGCTCAGGCTGCTCAAGGTTGGGTAAAAAGCGGGAATTCTTGGTCATTTTATAATCAAAACGGTACGCTAGTAAGAAATGCATGGGCAGGAAACTATTGGTTAGGTACCGATGGGAAAATGGTGACAAATGCTTGGGTAGATAACGGTCGTTACTATGTAGGAGCAAATGGAGCATGGGTAAAAGGTGCTCAAAATCAAGCATCAGCCAATACAGCTAAACAAGGTTGGGTGCAATCAGGAAATGCTTGGTATTACTATAATAAAAGCAGTCTAGTAGTAAATAAATGGGTAGGAAACTACTGGTTAGGAGCCGATGGAAGAATGGTGACGAATGCATGGGTAGATAATAATCGTTACTACGTAGGAGCAAACGGAGCATGGGTAAAAGATGCAAAACGCCAAGAAGAGAAGAGACAAGGTTGGGTAAAAGATTCTAACGTTTGGTACTACTACAACACAGACGGAACATTAGCGAGAAATAAATGGGCAGGAAACTACTGGCTAGGAGCTGACGGGAAAATGGCAACAAACAGCTGGGTAGATAACAATCGTTACTATGTAGGAACTGATGGAGCATGGGTAAAAGATGCTAGACACTCAGAAGAGAAGAAACAAGGTTGGGTAAAAGAATCAAACGCATGGTTCTACTACAACACAGACGGAACACTAGCGAGAAATAAATGGGCAGGAAACTACTGGCTAGGAGCTGATGGGAAAATGGCAACTAATAGTTGGGTAGATAATGGTCGTTATTATGTTGGACCAAATGGAGCATGGGTAAAAGATGCATCAAGAGATAAAAACACAAAACGAGCTATTTTCTTAGATCCCGGACACGGTGGAAGTGATTCAGGTGCAGTCGCTAATGGTGTAAGAGAAAAAGATTTAACTCTTAGCGTATATAATAAAGTAAGTAGTAGACTTGCCTCTTTAGGTTATTCAGTATTAACAAGTAGAAATACTGATAAAGATGTAGGTTTAGTAAGTCGTGCTGATCAAGCTAATAAATCTAATGCGGACATGTTTTTAAGTATTCATTTTAATGCTGGAGGTAGAGGAGCTTCTTATGGTATAGAAACATATTATTACAAACCTGAAGCTGGATATACTCCTGCGATAAATAAAGAAAATCACAACAACCCTGAAAGGTTAGAGAAAAGTAGAAAATTAGCTAATAAAGTTCAACAAAATCTACTTTACAAAACTGGAGCATACGACAGAGGTGTGAAACGTGCATCATTTGCTGTCCTTCGTGAAACATCTATTCCATCAATTCTAGTTGAATTAGGATTTATTGATAATCAAGAAGAAGTGAAGAAGATTAAAACTAATGAGTATCAAGATAAGCTTGCGGATGGAATTGTAGACGGAATTGTAGAATATTATAAGTAAAGATAAAAAAGGTTGTCTAAAGCTAGATAACCTTTTTTAAACGAAAAATATTTTTAAAATGATTTGAGATTTTAGTTAAAGTACTGAGAAAAAATAAGGATTAAGAGAAAGGATACATTATAATGAATAACAGAATGAAATTAGGATTAAGTTTATTGACTGTATTAGCTACACCAATTGCTGTCAATGCAGTAGCTAGCAATGATGCTCAAGCTGCACAAGGCTGGGTGAAAACTGGGAATGCATGGTATTTCTATAATCAAAAAGGAACACTTGTAAGAAATGCATGGGCAGGAAACTATTGGTTAGGTGCTGATGGAAAAATGGCGACAAATGCGTGGGTAGATAATGGTCGTTACTACGTAGGAGCAAACGGAGCATGGGTAAAAGGAGCTCAAAGTCAAGCTACAGCAACTCAAAACCAAGTGACATCGAACGCAACAAAACAAGGATGGGTGCAGTCAGGAAATGCTTGGTATTACTACAATAACGGAAGTCTAGTAGTAAATAAATGGGCAGGAAACTATTGGCTAGGAGCCGATGGAAGAATGGCAACAAACAGCTGGGTAGATAACAATCGTTACTATGTAGGGACTGACGGAGCATGGGTAAAAGATGCTAAGCGCCCAGAAGAGAAGAAACAAGGTTGGGTAAAAGAAGCGAACACATGGTACTACTACAACACAGATGGAACATTAGCGAGAAACAAATGGGCAGGAAACTACTGGCTAGGAGCCGATGGAAGAATGGCAACAAACAGATGGGTAGATAACAATCGTTACTATGTAGGAAATGATGGAGCATGGGTAAAAGATGCTAAACGCCAAGAAGAGAAGAAAACAGGTTGGGTAAAAGAATCCAACGTATGGTACTACTACAACACAGATGGAACACTAGCACGAAATAAATGGGCAGGAAACTACTGGCTAGGAGCTGATGGAAAAATGGCGACAAACAGCTGGGTAGATAATGGTCGTTATTATGTAGGAAGTAATGGAGCATGGATTCCTAATTATTCTAAAGGTGACAATAAAACTACGGCAGCTTTAAATATGCCGCAATACTATCAAGGAGACTACCGTTGGCGTAATAAAAGATTTGGTATTGGAACGATGGCACAAAGTGGATGTGCACCTACATCATTAGCAATGGTATTTAGTGGATTAGGGCAAAAAGTACTACCAACTTCAGTTGCTGAAACGATTTATAATCACACAAATGAAATGAACGTTAGAGAGTTAGGAACATCAGGTAAAGGGGTAGTATATGCTATCAATGCTTATGGATATAGTTATTCAGTTATTACTAGTAAAGAACAACTTATAGCTGCACTTCAAAGTGGAAAACCTGTATTCGCTGCTGTAGGAAATGGAATTTTTGCAAGAGGTGGATTGACTCATGCTATTGTTTTAAGTGGATATAGTAATGGTAAAACAAAAGCGATGGATCCAGATAATGTTAACACTACTGGAAGATGGTATGATGTTAATACTATTTGGAATCAAAGAAGTACAGACCCATATGATACTAGCATTGGTGGAGCATTTGTACAGATTGGTTAGTAAGGTGTAAATAATTATAAAAAGGGTATCTCAAAAATTTTGATTTGTAAAAATCATTTTCTATGAGGTATCCTTATTTTTATGTATTAAATAATACCAATAATTTCATATTAAATTCTTTCAGTTGTTGCTAAAAGTCTTTAAAATTGGTATACTATAACTTAGAGAACTTGAAAGCGAAGGAGTGTGCTTAAATTATGGTATATAACCACCGAGTTATAGAAAAAAAATGGCAAAAATATTGGGATGAAAATAAAACATTCAAAACATTAGATGATCATACAAAAGAGAAATTTTATGCATTAGATATGTTCCCTTATCCATCAGGAGCTGGACTTCACGTAGGTCACCCAGAAGGATATACGGCTACTGATATCTTAAGTAGATATAAAAGAGCTAATGGATACAATGTACTTCATCCAATGGGATGGGATGCATTCGGATTACCAGCTGAGCAATATGCATTAGATACTGGTAATGACCCAAGAGACTTTACAAAAACAAATATCGACACGTTCCGTCGCCAAATAAAAGAATTAGGATTTTCTTATGATTGGGATCGTGAAGTAAATACAACAGATCCTAAGTACTACAAATGGACACAATGGATTTTCAAAAAACTTTATGAAAAAGGACTTGCTTATGTTGATGAAGTACCTGTAAACTGGTGTCCAGCATTAGGAACAGTTCTTTCTAATGAAGAGGTTATTGATGGTAAATCTGAGCGTGGAGGACACCCTGTAGAGCGTCGTCCTATGCGTCAATGGGTACTGAAAATTACGGATTACGCTGAAAAACTTCTTGCTGATTTAGATATTCTTGATTGGCCAGAAAGTCTTAAAGCTATGCAACGTAACTGGATTGGTAAATCTGTAGGTGCTGAGATTGATTTCAAAATTGAAGGAACTGATAAAGTATTCACAGTATTTACTACACGTGCTGACACTGTATTTGGTGTATCTTACTGTGTACTTGCACCTGAACACAAACTTGTTGAAGAAATCGTTACAGAAGGACAAAGAGCTGCTGTTGAGGAGTACCTTGATATCGTTAAACGTAAGTCTGACCTTGAAAGAACAGACCTTAACAAAGATAAAACAGGAGTATTCACAGGAGCTTATGCGATTAACCCTGTAAATGGTGAAAAAGTAGAACTTTGGATTGCGGACTACGTTCTAGCAAGCTACGGAACTGGAGCTGTTATGGCTGTTCCTGCGCATGATGAGCGTGATTATGAGTTTGCGACTAAGTTCAACCTACCGATCAAAGCTGTTATCGAAGATAATGGAGAAGTTGTTGTACCATTCTACGGTGATGGTAAACACATCAACTCTGATTTTATCAATGGATTAAATAACGAAGAAGCTATCGCAAAAGTTATTGAATTCTTAGAAGGAAATAAAGTTGGACGTAGTAAAGTTACTTACAAACTACGTGACTGGTTATTCTCAAGACAACGTTACTGGGGAGAACCAATTCCAATCATCCACTGGGAAGATGGTACTATGACTACAGTACCTGATAGTGAACTTCCACTATTACTTCCAGAAACTGACAACATTAAACCATCAGGAACTGGGGAATCTCCACTTGCGAATATCGAAGAGTGGTTAAATGTAGTAGACCCTGAGACTGGTAAAAAAGGTAAACGTGAAACTAACACAATGCCTCAATGGGCTGGTTCTTGTTGGTACTACTTACGTTACATCGACCCACACAATGATGAAATGTTTGCTGATCCAGAGAAATTAAAATACTGGCTACCTGTAGATGTTTATATCGGTGGAGCAGAACACGCAGTACTTCACTTACTATACGCTCGTTTCTGGCACAAAGTACTTTACGATCTAGGTTTAGTGCCAAGTCGTGAGCCATTCCAAAAACTATTTAACCAAGGTATGATTCTTGCTGAAGGTAAAGATGGTCGTCCAGAAAAAATGTCTAAATCTAAAGGTAATGTAGTTAACCCTGATGATATTATCGTATCTCACGGTGCTGATACATTACGTGTGTATGAAATGTTCATGGGGCCATTAGATGCTTCAATCGCATGGAGTGAAAATGGTCTAGATGGATCTCGTCGTTTCCTAGATAGAGTATACCGTCTATTCGTAGATGAAGAAACTGGTAAAGTAAATGACAAAGTTCAAGATAAAGATAATGCAGAATTAGAAGTAAGCTATAATTACACTGTTAAGAAAGTATCTGAAGATATCGAAATTCTAGGATTTAATACAGCTATTTCTCAACTTATGGTATTTGTAAATGACTGTTACAAAGCTGAATATATTCCTCGTAAATATGCGTTAGGATTTATCCAACTTCTTGCTCCATTTGCACCTCACCTTGCTGAAGAAATGTGGGAAGTTTATGGTAACACTGAATCAATCTCATACGTACCATGGCCAACATTTGATGAAAGTAAACTTGTAAGTGATACTGTAGAAATCGTAGTTCAACTTATGGGTAAAGTTAAGGCAAAATTAGACGTTAAGAAAGATTTAACACCAGCTGAATTAGAGCAAATCGTTCTAGCTAATGAAGAAGTAAAAGAATTAATCGAAGGAAAACAAGTTATGAAAGTAATCGTTGTTCCTGGAAGATTAGTTAATATCGTAGCTAAATAAGGAGAGACACATGGAAGAATTAATTTATAGTATTGTTAGTGAAATCGTTGAGCATAAAGATGAAATCAAAATCGAAAAATTTGTTAAAAATGCACGCGAACACTACATTTTAACAGTTCACCCAGAAGATTGTGGGCGTATAATAGGGAAAAAAGGTACAGTGATTAACGCAATTCGTACTGTATTAAATTCAACAACATTTAGTAAAAAAGTTTACTTAGATTTAGTAGAAGAATAAGATAAATGTTAAGTAGGAGTCTGAAAGATAGATATCTTTCAGATTCCTATTTTTTAGTTGAATTTTGAATTAAGGACATGGAGAAGGTACAGATAATAACCGTTTTATAGAGTAGAGAAATGGGACATAGACTTATATTTTGTGTATAATAATATTAGCGTTAATTTAGGAGGTTATTATGATAGAGATAGTTGATGGATATTTAATTAATGATGACAATATAAAAATAGCATTTACCAATAGAAAGGTTGATGCGAAAAATAGTGAGGATATGAAAAGATTCTCTGATGAATATGGTTTTAATCATAAAAATATAGTCTTTAACACACAAGTTCACGGTGCGAATGTGCGTATTGTCGAATCGGATTCTGATATTAATGAAAATGGGAAGGAAGCTGATGGGTTAATTACTAATTTGGTTGCGACACCGTTATTGATTTTTACTGCTGATTGTGTACCTGTCGTTTTCTATGATAAAAAGCAAAGTGTTGCTGCTTTAGCTCATGCAGGATGGCGAGGAACATATGGTAATATTGTCGGGGAAATGGTGAATATTATGACAGGTAAATATAATTGTAAAGTAGAAGATATTAAGACTATTATAGGACCGTCGGTTAGTGTTGATAACTATGAAGTTTCTTATGATCTTATAGAAAAATTTGCTGCTTTAGAAGTGCCGAATTATTATAAAGAAAATGATGGTAAATATTATTTAAATTTATGGCAATTGAATAAAGAATTGTTGAAAAAATGTGGTATACTAGAAGATAACATCAAAATTGTTGATTTCTGTACGGTTAGAGATAATGATAAATTCTTCTCATATAGATTAGATAATGCTACTCCAAAACGTATTGGAACGATAATTCAAATAGATTAAATTCATATAGAATAGAGGAAATAATATTGGAAAAAGATATTAAATTAGTTGAACAAGTAGCTACATTTAAGAGATTGCCGAAGAGTGATAGTAGATGGCGTGTAGCATTTTATTATATAGCGAAAGAATTTTGGGATTTAGAAGAGGTTTTCGTAATAATAGATAAAGCTCTTTATGAAGAACAAGGATTAAAAATTCCAGTTTTTAGAGAGTATAAAGAAGCGGAAGGATTCCAAATTTTTTCTAGTCATATAAAAGCGAAGGAATTTGTAGAGAAACAAGGTGATTTATTCGTTACTGCTAGTGGAGAAAAACTTATTGGTAGAATACGTCAAGGTGCGTTTAGAGAAGTGTTCGTTCCATTTTTTGCTGAGCAGAATTTTAATTATCTATTAAATGAGGATGAAGCGTTATTCGCTGATACATTCAAACGACTTCTTGCGGTTATGGAAGCTAGTGAGAATTATATTGTAGATGAAGAACAAGAAGTTATGTTAAAAGCAGGTGATGTTCAAAGTTTCTTTGCGGATATTTGTAAAAAATATATAGTATTAGTATAAAAAAAATCTTCAAACATATTTTGAACTGTATGTTTGAAGATTTTTGTTTTGTAATTAATGAATTTATTTCATGCAAAAATTTTATAACTCTAATTTTATTTTCTTCTAAAATAATTTAATGTGTAAGCTATAGCTATAAAGAAAATTATCACGTAAAGAGTGTAGCTTGTGTATTGTGTAATTTCTTTAATATTTACTAAGTAGCTTTGAACACTAAATGGGATAAAGATTGCAGATATTAGGGGTGTAAGATTTTCTTTCCAAAAAGCAATAATAAGTAAGAAAAATATTACTATTGTTAGAATAAAATATACAACTCTAGGTATAGTAATGTAGAAACTTTCTGGATTTGGAAATGGATTATAGTAGAAGAATATAATCGCTAATAATACCAAGACTAAGGTGATTCCATTTCGCTCATTTTCTGTAATAGTAAAAATATCTTTAATTAATAATATATAACCAGATAATACCCATAAAATTAAAACAACTAGTATAATTGCTAAGTTAGCAAGGTTTAACTGTTTATTGAGATCAAAGTTTATATTAAATGTGTATAGAAAAGTGAAAATTAGAGCAAGTATGCTAGCTAATGTAATATATCTTTTAGTTTTCATATATCTCTCTTTCCAAGCAACAAATGTTGCATCCTTTTTATTTTTTTCATATAATTTATATATAGAATTATAACATTAAGATAAATTATAAACAAGGAGATAAATAATGAAGAGTATAAAGTATAAAAAATTATATTGTTTATTTGCATTTTTAGAAATCATATTATTAGTGATGATTTCTGGTTGGTATTATTTTTCGGAAAGAAAGATGGGGATGATAAGGCATATACTGTTTAGAAATGTATATAAGTTTCCGAAGTATTTTACAGATACAAATGTAAAGTTGTTGATAGCAATTTTTGTAGCATTTTTAATAATTCAATTGCTACTGTTAATTCGCACGCGAAAATATTTATTTAGCTTTATTTTAAATACACTATTTATTGGTTTATCGATATATTTTATTTTAAATAATAATTCTGATAAAGTTTTTATCTATTATTATCTAGTTATGTTTTTTGGGCTATTTAATTTAATAAGATTTTTACAATTTTTAACATTAAATCATAGAGTAGAGAAATAGAATCGAGATAATTATAGGTGTAAAAAAATATTAAGTACATTTAAACTTTTCTTTAAACTTTGTTTAAGTTGATGTTGGTAAGATAAAACTATGAGAAACGTAAATTAAAGATTTTTTTATATAATAAGTTGTGAAACACAACGGAAAATAAAAATCAAAAAGGAGGATTTTTATGCAAAATAGAAATAACAACCAAAATAATAGAAATTTACAGGATTTTAATAATCAAGAAAATTATAACGAACAAAACAATTATCAAGGTTATCAAAATTATGATAATGTTGATAATTCTCAATATAATAATTTTGAAAATTTACAGGGTATGAACAATGAACAGGTAATTGTACAACAAAAAAATAATTATGGAAAATTATTCTTAACTGTTTTTGCGGCATTTGCTCTTGGAGCTACTAGTGTTTTTGGAGCGCAAGCTGTAATGGGAACTGGAAAAGCGTTGAATTCTTCAGTGACTGCTACGAAAGAAGATAAAGATAATCAACAAATTACGGTAAATGCGATTTCAAAAGCTAAAGATGCTGTAGTTTCAATCGTAAACTACCAAAGTAACTCTAACAATAATCTTGAGTCAATCTTAGGTGGAAATTCAAGGAAATCAGGAAGTGATTCTAGTAATTCTAGTGAACTAAAACCAGCTTCTAGTGGAAGTGGTGTTATTTATAAAAAATCAGGGAATACTGCTTATGTTGTGACTAACAATCACGTGGTAAACGGAGCTAAAAAATTATCGGTAATTTTAAGTGATGGAACTAATGTGAATGCAGAAGTTGTTGGAACTGATGTATGGACAGACTTAGCTGTACTAAAAATTAAAGGTGATAATGTGACAACTACAATGGATTTTGCTGATAGTGATAAAATTGCAGTAGGAGAAACAGCGTTTGCTATCGGATCTCCTCTTGATGTTAACTTATCTAATACTGTTACAAAAGGTATAGTATCTGCCGTAAATAGACAAATTCCTATGGATGTTGACGGTGATGGTAAAAATGACTGGAATCAAACTGTAATTCAGACTGATGCGGCTATTAACCCAGGTAACTCTGGTGGAGCGCTGATTAATAATGAAGGTAAACTTATTGGAATTAATGAATCGAAAATAGCAAAAGCAACGGAGAATGTAAGTGCTGAAGGAATTGGTTTTGGAATACCATCTAATGAGGTTAAAATAATAACTGAACAATTAGAACAAGCGGGTAAAGTAATTCGTCCAGCTCTAGGTGTTCAATTAGTATCTGTAAATACAGTTGATAGCGATACGTTGAAATCACAATTGAACTTCGAAGGTAAGCAAGGTGTCGTAGTTAGATTTGTTGAGAATGGTACACCAGCTGCACAAGCAGGGATAGAAAAATATGATATCATCACAAAATTAAATGGTGAAGATGTTAAGGATGTTGCTGCAGTCAGAAAATATCTATTTGAAAAAACAAAAATAGGTGATACTGTTAAAGTAACTTACTATAGAAATGGTAAAGAAAATACAACAAGTGTTGTAGTTCAAGCGTTAAATACAAGATAAAATAATTAGAACTTGGAATAGAATTCTCTGTTTCAAGTTCTATTAAATACTTGTTTGTAAAATGTTCGAAAGATAACGTTATTTTTATTATGGAAGTTTTAAAATAACATAATATCAGTGTTTTGAATTAGAGATATATAGGGATGCTGAAATAAAAAATGTTATGTATATAGTTTGAAAAGTGAAGAAAAATTTGCTAAAATAATGAAAATATGTTATTATTAGTTTGTAAAATTAAAAGAAAAGAATATAGGTGAATACATGAAAAAAGTAAGAAAAGCGATTATTCCAGCTGCGGGATACGGTACACGATTCCTACCTGCAACTAAAGCATTACCAAAAGAAATGCTACCTATTATCGATACTCCTACTATTCAATATATAGTGGAAGAAGCGGTAAAAGCTGGAATTGAAGATATAATTATTGTTACAGGAAAACAAAAAAGAGCTATCGAGGACCACTTTGATAGAAATGTTGAACTAGAAGTAGAATTAGAGAATAAAGGTAAGTTAGCGATGTTGGAAAAGGTGAAATACCCAACTCAACTTGCTAATATTCACTACGTACGTCAAAAAGAAATGGCTGGTCTAGGAGATGCGATCTTAACAGCACGTAGTTTCATTGGAGACGAACCATTTGCGGTATTACTAGGAGATGACGTAGTAATTAACGACGAGTATCCAGCAATTAAACAACTTATTGATAAAGCTGAGGAAACTGGATGTTCTGTAATCGGGGTTCAAACTGTTCCAGAAGATCAAACTCATAGATATGGTGTAATTGCTCCAAAATCGCAGGATGGTCACTTATACGAAGTTGAAACATTCGTAGAAAAACCAGCACCAGGAACTGCGCCATCTAACCAAGCCATCATGGGAAGATACGTTCTTAACCCGGGGATTTTCAAACACTTAGCTAAGAAGCAAGTAGGTGTTGGTGGAGAAGTTCAATTAACTGATGCTATTCAAATGTTAAATGAAGAAGAAAATGTTTATGCGTATGATTTCCAAGGTAAACGTTACGATGTAGGTGAAACTATTGGATTTGTTAAGACAACAATTGACTTTGCCCTTAAGAGTGATCTTAAAGATGAGTTAGTACCGTATCTAAAACAAAAATTAGCAGAATTAGAATAATAAACAAGAAATGATGCAGATTTAAACAAGATTTGCATCATTTTTATTATATTTTTGGAGGTAATATGATTATTGATTATTTAGGCATCTATGGTGTATGTTTAAAAGATAATAAAGTATTGTGTATAAAAAAAGCAAGGGGACCTTATAAGAATAGATATGATTAACCAGGAGGTAGTCAAAAAACTAGTGAGGGATTTACGGAAACTTTAGTTATAGAATTTCTAGAAGAAACAGGGTATAAAGTGAGCTCCTACGATAATTGTAGAGCTTATGATGTATTTGTAGAAGAGGAAGAACGTACAGTACATCATATGATGATCTTTTATGATGTAAAAATAGAAAGTGATCAGTTGGAAGTGATACAAACAGTTTAAGATGATGAAATAAATGATTCAAATGGAATTTGTTGGTTGGAGGTTGATAAAATAAATATCGATAATGCTTCACCTCTTCTTCTAAAATTAAAACAGGAAATACTGAATGATAGTAGTATATTAGAAAAAATAGAATATAAATCTTGGAAAATATTATAAAGAACTTATCCATATATATATTTATGGGTAAGTTCTTTTAGTTACTATTTATAATCGTTTTTAGCGTCTGGTTTTTGACCTTTGTCTTTATTAATATCTACTGGCAATGTACCATCTAATTGCCAATCGTTCCATCCACCATCATAGAAATAAGTGTTGGCACGTCCTGTAAGTTGAGTCATAAACCATGGAACTGCATTTCTCCATCCAGTACCGCAATATAATGCGATTTTATCGTTTTCTTGTATTCCTTGTCCTTTCCACAAGTTATAAATTTCCTGTGGATTTCTAAGAGTTCCATCTGGATCATAGTAATCATTTACATCAGCTTTTGATTCACCAGAGAATCCAAAAATTGCTCCTTTAGGTTCACCAGCTTTTTCAATGTAATCATAACCACTAGTTTTTCCTGTGTATTCATCCCAAGATCTGATACTTACTAATTTAAGTCCTTCATTTTTAACTTTTTCAGCTACTTCTTTTGCTCTAGAAATATCATATTCTGGGTGAGCAGGAATATTAACACCAAAGTCAGTAGCTTCTTTTGGGGTATTTACAGTAGTTTCTGTTTCAAAACCAGCTTCTTTCCATGCTTTAAGTCCACCGTTCATTACACGAACGTCTTTTACACCAGCCCATTTAAGAGCCCAGTTTACTCTGAATCCTGCCGATGCATCATCTGAATAGATAATAACAGTTTTATTACTTGTTATCCCTTGTTTTAACAAGTTTTTCTTAATTTCTTCTGCTGAACGTAGATTCCATACAGGTCCATCTTCTATCCAGTCTGTATTAAAGTGATATGCGCCTTTGATGTGTTCTTTATAATTCACAGCTTTATCGCCTTCACCCCATGAAACTTCGAAAATAGCATAATCGTTATTTGTGTATGTTTCTGGTTTTTTACCATCTTTTATGTCCTTAACCCATTGAGGTGAGACTAGATTTTGATATTCTGGATAAGATACTAGATTTGTTTTATTTGAATCGTTATCAGCAAATTGCTTATAGTCTTCAAATTTATATACATCATACCCTAAAGAAGCCAGTTTATCTGCGACTTTAGATGAGTTTTCTTTGTTAGTATCGTAGACGATTGTTTTTTTCTTTTTATCTAAACCTTTATCACTAACAAATTTATCCTCTTTGTCTTTATTGACTTTACCGACAAATGATGCACTATATTGAATAGAATTTTTTAAATGACCTCCATTTTTAATGCCGTCAACTTTAAAACCATTATAGGCTTCGTCGTTACGAGTGTCTATATATTGATACTCGTTATTATTGATGTTTTTTGTGAAATCTTCTAAAGAAATAGTTTTAATCTCTTTTTTCACATTTGAGCTTGTATGTTCATCTTTTGTAGAACAGCCTGCTACAATTAAACTTGAGCTTAATAAGAGAACTCCTATTTTTTTAAAGTTTTTCATATTTAATTTATGCGACAACCTGCCGCTTTCCTCCTTATGTTTTTACATATTTATTATAATATAAAATGTTTAAAAAGAGAACAGTTTTAAATATTTTTTATAATTAATAAAGAAAATTTCCGATTGCAAATGTATACATTCTTACTAAATATAAGATTATGTAAATTGATAACAACTTTCAATTATACATAAATTGAATAAATAAAAATTTCAAAAAAATTAGAATGAAAATCCTTTTTTACTAACATTTTGTACAGAAAACGTAATAATTATATAAAAAAATTTAAATATATATTGATTTTTTAATAATTTTAATCTTTACAAAAAGTTATCAACTGTTATACAATAATTGTAGTAGAAGTTAGGAACTACTGCTTGTAAACAAATTTTAAAGAAAGGAGGAAAAATGAAATGTTAGAGTTTAATGTTGAAAAAATCAATATCCCACTTAAACAACACGTTGGTGGCCCTTGTCAACCAATTGTAAATGTTGGTGATCATGTTAAACGTGGTCAACTAGTTGCAACCCCAAATGGGTTAGGGGCAAATATTCACACTAGTTTATCAGGTGTAGTAGAAGAAGTTAATGACATGGAAATTGTTGTTAAATTGGATAAAGAACAAACTGATGACTATGTTAGATTAGAGAAAACTGATGATAAACTTCAAAAAATTAAAGATGCTGGTATCGTTGGAGTTGGTGGAGCTGGATTCCCAACCGGAATTAAGTTATCTGCACAAATCCCTGGAGGGTATGTTATTGCTAATGCAGCAGAATGTGAACCAATCTTAGGTCACAACGTAAAATTCATGGAAGAACATCCAGAAGTTTTAGTTAGAGGTTTAAAATACATAGTTGAATTAACTGGTGCGAAAGAAGGATACATTGCTATTAAAACAAAATATCGTAAAGCACTACTAGCATTAGGTAAAGCATGTAAAGATGAGCCTAATATTAGTATTAAAATTTTGCCTAATATGTATCCTGCTGGTGACGAAAGAGTTATCGTAAGAGAAACACTTGGTGTAATCTTAAAACCAGGTCAATTGCCACTAGAAGCAAATGCAATTATTTCAAATGTAGAAACTATCAAACGTATAGTTGAAGCAATTGAAGAAGACAAACCACTTATTGATAAAGATATTACTGTTGGTGGTCGTGTTCAAAATCCTGGTATTTTCTTAGATGTACCAATTGGATTACCAATAAGCGTATTTATAGAAAAAGCTGGTGGTTATATTAATCCACACGGAGAAATAGTACGTGGTGGACCATTTACTGGACGCCCTGCATTAGAAACAGACCCAATCAACAAAACAACAGGTGGGTTACTTGTAGCAATGCCATATCCACAAGAAAAAGAAAAAGTAGGAATACTTATTTGTGAATGTGGAGCGCAAGAAGAACGCTTGAGACAAATAGCTGACGGAATGGGTGCAGAAGTAGTATCTGTTCAAATGTGTAAACGTATGAAACCTGATAAAAATGGACGATTACGTTGTGAATTACCTGGTATTTGTCCAGGACAAGCGGAAAAAGTATTGAAAATGAAAAAAGATGGTGCGAAAGCAGTTATCACTGGTACTTGTCAAGATTGAACTAACACCGTGACAGGTGTAGCTCCTAGGTTAGGAGTAAAAGTTTATCATAGTACCGATCATGTACTTCGTGCCACTGACCATCATTTATACAGAAGCTATAAAAGTTTAGAATTACATAATAATAAATAATTAGTTGGAGGTTAGAAGTAATGTCAATTACAGTAGAAACTGCAAAAGAGCACTTAAATGATAAAGCGGTATTTTGTTGCAGAGCTGAGGAAGGTATCGTAATTAGTCCAGAAAACTTAGAAGATCCAGGATTATTCGATGATCTAGTAGATTCAGGATTATTATCATTCCCAGATGATGCATTAACAATCGGACAAGTATTAGGAGCTAAATTATTAAAAACAACAGACGCTCTAATACCTATTACACCAGGTATCATTGATGCCGTACAAGGTGGAGAAGAAAAAGCAGAAGAAAAAGAAGAAGTAGTAGAGGCTCCAGTAGCTGAAGTTAGCGCACCAGTTGCGCCTGTTGCTCCGGTTACGCCGGTAGCTCAAGTACAAGCTCCAGCAGGAGTATTAAAACTACAAATCGGAAAAGGTGAAAACATTAACCTTGAAATTCCATTAGCAGCTATCGGTGGACAAGCAGCTCCAGTAGCACAAGCTCCAGTTCAAGCAGTGGAAGCTAAAGCTGTTGAAGCAGCAAAAGCAGAAGCAGTAGCAGCAAAAGTGGAAGAAAAACATGAAGGAGAACCTAAATTTATTCGTTCTCTACACACTAAACACTACAAAATTGATAAAGTAGAATTTGGTGAAAAAACAGAAATTAAAGGAACTACTTTAGTTTTAAGAACAGCAGAAGATTTATGTAAAGAAGCTGCTGAATCAGAAGCTTTAGTAGAAAGTGTTAAATTAGAAATTATCACTCCTGAACAATATGACACTTACAGTGAAACAATCATGGACGTTCAACCAATCGCTGTTAAAGAAGAAGGAGAAATCGGACACGGTGTTACTCGTGAACTTAAAGGTGTAGTAATGGTTCTTACAGGAACTGATGCTAACGGAGTTCAAATCGGGGAATTCGGTTCTTCTGAAGGTGAATTAGAACGTAACATTATGTGGGGTCGTCCAGGAGCTCCAGATAAAGGTGAAATCTTCATTAAAGGTCAAGTTACAATTAAAGCAGGAGCTAACATGGAACGTCCAGGACCATTAGCAGCTCACAAAGCATTCGACCACATTACAGAAGAAATTCGTAAAGCTCTTAAAGAATTAGATGATGAAAGCCTAGTAGTTGGAAACATCAATATTGAACAATATCGTCACCCAGGAAATAAAAAAGTATTAATCGTTAAAGAAATCATGGGACAAGGTGCTATGCACGATAACTTAATCTTACCAGTAGAACCAGTTGGAACACTTGGTGCTAAACCAAACGTTGACCTTGGTAACCTACCAGTAATGCTTGCACCAACAGAAATCTTAGATGGTGGTATCCACGCATTAACTTGTATCGGACCAGCTTCTAAAGAAACTTCTCGTCACTACTACCGTGAACCATTAGTACTTGAAGCAATGGCTGATGAAGAAATCGACTTAGTAGGGGTATTATTAGTTGGATCACCTCAAGCTAACTCAGAAAAATTCTATGTATCTAAACGTGTAGGTATGACTATCGAAGCAATGGACATCGATGGTGCTATCGTAACAACTGAAGGATTTGGTAACAACCACATCGACTTCGCTTCTCACATTGAAGAAATCGGTAAACGTGGAGTATCAGTAGTTGGTATGACTTACTCAGCAGTACAAGGTGCCCTTGTAGTAGGTAACGAATACATGAAAGCTATGGTTGATAACAACAAATCTAAACAAGGTATTGAAAATGAAATTCTTTCAAACAATACATTATGTAAAGAAGATGCTATCCGTGCTTTAGCAATGCTTAAAACACAAATGGGTGGCGGAACAATTAAAAAAGCTGAAAGAAAATGGAATCCTAACGTTAAATTAAATAACATAGAAGTTATTGAAAAAACTACAGGACAAAAAGTAGAATTACTTGATAACGAACAAGTATTACCAAAATCTAAAAAACGTCAAGAAATCTACGAAAAAGAAGATTAATTTTTAAAGAGGATAGGAAATAAGTTATGATTGAAAAATTAAAATATGCATCTACAGAAAGAGTGTTCGAAGGGATTATAGTTGATCATAACGACGCCAGCGTTACGATAGACATTAAAGGACGCTTAGGGCAATTTAAAATTCCTATGAGAATGTTAATTTCTGATTATCCAGTAAAAATTGGCCAAGAGGTAGCATTTTTACTAAGTTATCCAGAAGTTATAAACGAAGAACCTGACGAACATTATGTAAATGCAATATTAAACACAAAAAAATTACAAGAAGAAGTAAAAAACAGACTAAATGAAGAATAGTAGGAAGGAGAAATTAGAATGTCATTAACGATATTTGAAGGTCTACAATCAGAAATTTTTGTACCTATTACACCAAAACCAGTTTGGGCTCCAGTAACTAAAGAGTTAAAAGATATGAAAGTAGCATTAGCTACAGCAGCAGGAGTTCACTTAAAAACAGATAAAAGATTTAACTTAGCAGGGGATACTACATTCCGTGAAATCCCAGATACTGCTCACAGTACAGATCTTATGGTATCACACGGTGGATATGATAACGCTGATGCTAACAAAGACATCAACTGTATGTTCCCAATCGATAGATTACACGAACTTGCAAAAGAAGGATTCATCGGTAGTGTAGCAGAATTCCACTATGGTTTCATGGGTGGTGGTGGAGACCAAGAGGCTTTCACAAACTCTACAGGACCAGCGATTGCTAAAAAATTAAAAGAAGAAAATGTTGATGCAGTTATTTTAACTGCTGGTTGAGGTACTTGTCACAGAACTGCCGTGATCGTGCAGAGAGCAATTGAGGAAGCAGGTATTCCAACAATCTTAATAGCAGCACTACCTCCAGTAGTGCGTCAAAACGGTACTCCTAGAGCTGTTGCACCACTTGTACCAATGGGTGCTAACGCTGGGGAACCAGGAAACGTTGAGCAACAAACACAAATTCTAAAAGCAACATTAGAGCAACTAATTAAAATACCAAGTTCAGGTAAAATAGTTCCTCTTCCATTTGAGTATATTGCTCACGTGTAGGAGAAATATCAGAAGAGGGACGGGTGTCCCTCTTCTTTTTTGATGAAATATCTGTACTAGTAAACAACTTACATACTGTATTAATACAGAAAATAAAATAGTAAGGGATTGATAGTTATGTCAAAAGAGAGATTGCAAATAAAAGCATTTCATATGAAAAATGTTGTTTTAGGGAAAAAAGTGAAAATTGAAAACAATGAACTTATTATTCCAACAGAGATTGAATATGATAAAAATATTTTTGAAAGTGTAGAGGTGAAAATAATTAAACCTCGTGAACATGATTTTTATGTGAATACTATAATGGATATAGTTCCTATATCTACAAAGGTTTTAGGAAGACTTGGTGAAGGGATTACGCATACTTTAACAGGGGTATATATGTTGTTAACAGGTGCGAATACTAAAGGGGAACAAATGCATGAATTTGGTTCTTCAGAAGGTATTCTTAAAGAACAACTTGTGCTAAATAAAGCGGGATCACCAGCTGACAGTGATTATTTAATACATATTGATGTTATTATTAAATCAGACGTGGATTTCGATAGAGCTTTAGCATTTTCTATTTTTGAATTATCAGATGTATATTTACAAAATATACGAGAAGTGATGAAAGTTCTTAGCGGACGTGATGCTGATGAAGTTCACGAATTTTATAATCCAAAAAATCCTGGAAAACCTAAAGTAGCTTTAGTTAAGGAAGTTGCAGGACAAGGGATGATGTATGATAATCAGTTATTCCCAATAGAACCTAGTGGAATAGATAAAGGTATTTCTATTATAGATATGAACAATATGCCAGTGCTACTAACAGCTAACGAATATCGTGATGGTGCTATAAGAGCAATGGTATAGAAAGAGGTGTTATTATGGGTATTGGACCATCTACAAAAGAAACAAGCTTACACCACTTTAGAGATCCATTATTAGATGTACTAGTGGAAGATCCTGATATCGACTTTCAAGGGGTAATTGTAGTAGGAACGCCGCAGGATAATCGATTAAAACATTTAGTTGGATGGCGAGCTGCAACATGGTTAGAAGCAATGAGAACTGATGGAGCTATTATCTCAGCGGATGGTTGGGGAAATAGTGATGTTGACTATGCTAATACTATGTTTGAAATAGGAGAGCGTGGAATTTCTATCGTAGGACTAAAATTTATGGGTAAACATAAATTTGTAGTTGAAAATCAATACACGAAGTTCGTTTTAGATTTTAATAAATCTGAAGAAGGTGTAGAAACAGAAATAGTTTGTCAAAATAATATTGATTATACTGATGCTAGAAAGGCATTGGCATTATTAAAACTTAAAATGAGACAAGATGCAAATAACAAATAACAAAAGGCAATAATTAAGGAGTGAATTATTATGAAACTAAATAAAATGATTTCAGTTATCGATACACATACAGCAGGAGAAGCTGCTCGTTTAGTTACAGCAGGAATTCCAAAAATTCCTGGTAAAGATATGGTTGAGAAAAAACAATATTTCATCGAACATCTTGATGATGTAAGAAAATCAGTAATGTTTGAACCGCGTGGACACCAAGATATGTTTGGGGCATTCTTATTACCACCAACAAAAGAAGAAGCTGATTTTGGACTAGTATTCATGGATACTGGTGGTTACTTAAACATGTGTGGACACAACACTATCGCAGCTGTTACAGCAGCTGTAGAAACAGGTATGGTAGATGTTGAAGAAGGTGCTACTGAAAAAGAAGTTGTTGTAGAAACACCTGCTGGATTAATTTATGCAACTGCTAAATTAAAAGACAATGGAACTAAAGTAAAAGAAGTTTCATTTAGAAACGTTGAGTCATTCTTATACAAACGTGATGTAGAACTTGATGTAGAAGGAGTAGGACACGTTAAATTTGATATCTCATTTGGTGGAAGTTTCTTCTGTATTATTTCTGCAGACCAACTTGGTTTAGAAGTTAAACCAGAAAATGCTTCTAAACTAAAAGAAGCTGGATTAAAAATTCGTGATGCTATTAATGCGAATATTGAAATTCAACACCCAACATTAGCTCACATTAAAACTGTAGACTTAGTTGAAATTTATGATAAACCATCTCACCCAGAAGCTACATTCAAAAATGTTGTAGTATTTGGTGATGGAAATATTGACCGTTCACCTTGTGGAACTGGTACTTCAGCTAAATTAGCTACATTATATGCAAAAGGTGAATTAAAACCAGGTGAACCTTTTGTTTACGAAAGTATTTTAGGTACATTATTCAAAGGTAGAATTGTTGAAGAACGTAAATTAGCAGACTTCGATGCTATTATCCCAGAAATTACAGGTTCTGGTTATATCTTAGGATTCAGTAACTATGTTTATGATCCAGATGATTCACTTACATACGGATTCTTATTAGGATAGGAGAGAAAATTATATGAACTTAGTAACGATATTATTAACATTACTAGGGCTGTCAGCACTATATTTCGTAGTGATGTGGGCGTTAGATATTATTAAAAATAAAGGTGAAGTAGGCGAAGATTCTAATCCAATCGTTGGATTTGTAATTGGTTTCGTTACAGACTTCATGGATACATTAGGTATTGGTAGTTTTGCACCAACAACATTATTAGCAAAAGTAACAGGATTTATTAAAAATGACAGATTATTACCAGGGACGTTAAATATCGGTCACACTATTCCAGTATTAATCGAAGCATTCTTATTCATTCAATCTGTAAAAGTTGATGCTGTTACTTTATTATCAATGATTGTTTCAGCTGTTGTTGGAGCTTTAATTGGTGGACGTATAGTAACGAAATTACCAGAGAAAAAAATTCAAGTTGTAATGGGATTTGCATTACTTATTACTGCAGGATTAATGTTTGCTAGTAAAATGGGATGGTTAGCTCTTCTTGGTGCTAATAATACTGCATTACACTTAACAGGAATTGCTCTTGTAGTAGGTGTTGTAGGTAACTTTATCTTTGGAGCATTGATGATGGCAGGAGTTGGTCTTTATGCACCATGTTTAGCTATGGTTTCATTATTAGGAATGGATCCAAAAGCAGCATTCCCAATTATGATGGGATCTTGTGCAGCTCTTATGGCGATTGGTTCACCTAAGTTTATTAAAGAAGGATTATACCCAAGAAAAGGTACTATAGGATTAACTATAGGGGGAATTATTGGGGTAATCGTTGGATACCAATTTATTACTTCTCTATCATTAAATAGCTTGTTATGGCTAATTATTGTAGTAGTAGTAATTACAGGATTCGACATGTTACGAAAAGGGCTTAAAAAAGCAGCTTAATATAAAAGTAAAAAGCGAGGTTTGAGAAATCAAACTTCGCTTTTTGTGTTTTAGAAATTTTTACTTTTTGTGACTTTCACTAACTAAATTTTGTTTTTTCATTGATACAACTGCAGAATAACAGAAGACTGCAACTGCCACCCAAATTATTGAGAATGATATTAATTTTTGAACACTTAATTCTTCCCCGTAAACAAAAATTCCTATAAAAAATTGCATTGTAGGTGGTAAATATTGTAAAATTCCTAACATATATAGAGGGATATCCGTTGCTCCTTTAGCAAATAACATTAGAGGCACAGCTGTAATGACACCAGATAATAATAGATAAATTAGTGTGTCTGTTCCAAAAGTATGGAATGTTACAGAATTATTTGATGCTAGATAACCCATATAGATTATTGCTATTGGAGATACTATTGCAGTTTCAATTAGTAAGCTTGCTTTAGGGCTAAGTATAATTTTCTTTTTACATAAACTATAAAGTCCAAATGTCAATGCAAGCATGATTGATATCCAAGGTAGAGACCCTAATGAGATAAATAAGTATAATAGTGAACCACTAACAAAAAGACAGGCTATAGTCTGTGTACGAGTTAGTTTTTCTTTTAAAAATACTACAGCTAAGATAATTGTAACGATTGGATTTAAGTAATATCCAAAACTTGCTTCTAATACGTGGTTAGTATTTACTGCGATTATGTATGTTAGCCAGTTTCCAGTAATTAAAAACGAAGCTAGAACTAGTAGTAAAAAACTTTTTTTGTTATCCCAGATTTTTTTTATTTCTTCAAAAATAGTTTTCTTATTTTTAGCAATTCCTACTACTAAAATCATAAAAATAAATGAACATAGAATTCGCATTGCTAAAACTTCATATGCACCTATGCTTTTTAGCAGTTTAAAATATATGGGGAAGAGTCCCCAGGAAAAGTAACAAATAAGGATAGCTACTAAACTTTTTTGAGTATTATTCATAATAATCCTCCTTTTAAAATAGATTTATTTACTTTATAGTAAATTAAGTATAACGAAAATAACAACATTTTTCAATGGAAACTTTCAATTACTTGAAAAACATTCGAATTATTTTCATAATTATATTATTTGTTATGTATTTATATAAATCATATATATTGTATTTGCAATACTATGATTCATTAACATTATAAAAATGGTACATCAAAAAAATTAATATATTTTTTATATTTTAAAATACAAAAGCTTAAAAAAAGAGGTTTCTTAAAAATTAATTATATTTTATGTAAATCTTTATGCTAAGATATTTTAGAGAACCAACTATAACGCTTAAGAAAACGTTTTAATTTATTTGAGAAATAGTATAAAATAAAAATATAAGGAAATATACTGTAAGAGTAGTGTGGGAGAGGACGCAAGACACCGAAGGTACAAGTTAGTATTTGGCAAATATTAATGAAATTCTCAGGTAAAAAGACCATACTAGGACAGAACTCTGAAGCAAGACAACAGGGAGAAAGCTAACTTTCTTTCTGTTTTTTATTTTTTAGGAGGAGTAACATGAAACTAATAACTAACAATCCAAAATTTATTGAGGAGAACTTAAAAGATATAGAAATTGAGTATTTAGATGTGAGTTATATAGAT
Source organism: Gemella taiwanensis (assembly GCF_054054385.1). NCBI lineage: Bacteria > Bacillati > Bacillota > Bacilli > Caryophanales > Gemellaceae > Gemella > Gemella taiwanensis. The sequence goes on along the minus strand of NZ_JBSMTL010000006.1, from coordinate 25,430 downwards.
ATCTTAAGAAAGGTAAGAGACTATGTTCATGAAAACTGGGAGATAGTAACACATCCTCTTTATGGTAGTGTGAAACCAAATGAAACAATTTATAGGACGATTGTCATAAAAGAAAATAATTCTTTGGATATAACGTCGGTTAATTTAATCTCAGATGCGGTATTAACATTTAAAAAATTTAGAAATAATAGAGAAGTGCCTCAGTGGACTGATAGAGTAAAAGATGATTTTAGTATCATCGATCACGATTTAATAATAAATGCGATAAATAGAATTTTATAAATAATAAATAAAAGGAGAATAATTATGAGTAGACATTATGATGTAATTATTATAGGTTCAGGACCAGCTGGTTTATCTGCTGCTTTGTATGCTTCACGTGCGAAATTAAGTACCTTGGTTCTTGAAAAATCTAAAAATGGGGGACAAGCTGCGATTACGCACTTAATTGAAAACTACCCTGGAGCGGTGGAAGATCCAACAGGACCTCGTGTAACAGCGAGAATGGTTGAACAAGCTAAGAGTTTCGGAGCTGAAATAAAACAAGATGAAGTTCTTAATGTTGAACTTGAGGGAGATGAAAAAGTAGTTACTTGTGTGAGTGGTGATTATACTGCTAAAACAGTAATTATTGCTACAGGAGCGTCTCCAAGAAAATTAGATGCACCAGGAATAAAAGAGTTAGAAAGTAAAGGTATTTCTTACTGTGCAACTTGTGATGGTGACTTTTTCGAAGGGCTTGATGTTTATGTAGTTGGTGGAGCTAATAGTGCTGTAGAAGAAGCTTTATTCTTAACTAAATTTGCTCGTAAAGTAACAATTGTATACCGTAGAGAAAATGTTCGTTGTGAAAAAGTTACTGCAGAAAAAGCTAAAAACAATCCAAAAATTGAAATTTTAGGAAATACTGTAGTTACTGAAGCAATCGGAGATGGAATCTTAGAAGCTATTAGATTGAAAAATTTAGTAACTGGTGAAGAATATGTAATTGAAGCTGACGAAGAGGATGGAACAATGGGATTATTCTTCTTCATCGGATATATTCCTCAAACAAAACTATTTGAAGGAAAAGTAGAAATGACAGAAGATGGATACATTAAAGCAGGAGAAGATACTAAAACAAATGTAGATGGTGTATTCGTAGCTGGTGACTGTCGTGTTAAAGATATCCGTCAAGTAGTTACTGCGGTATCAGATGGAGCTGTAGCAGCGATTCGTGCTGAAAAATATATTGCTGAGAAATTTGAATAAAATTTAAAAATAAAATAACAAAAGGAGAAAAAGAAAATGTTAGAACTTAATAAAGAAAACTTTGAACAAGAAGTATTGGAAGCAGAAGGATATGTGTTTGTAGACTTCTGGAGCCAAGGTTGTGAACCGTGTAAAGCTCTTATGCCTGATGTACACAAATTGGCAGAAACATATGGAGATAAAATCAAATTTACATCTCTAGATACAACAAAAGCAAGAAGACTTGCTATTAAACAAAAAGTTTTAGGGTTACCAACATTAGCGATATATAAAGATGGTAGCAAAGTCGAAGAAGTAACTAAAGACGATGCAACTATTCCTAATATTGAAGCTATGATTAAAAAATATTATTAAAATTAACTCAAAGGGAGGTATTAGGTATGCGTCTTGAATTAGGAAAGATTCATATTAAAGATATACAATTTGCTGCAGAATCAAAAATTGAGGCAAATGTATTATATGTAAATAAAGAAGAGCTTGTAAAAGCTGTTTTTGAGGATGATGCAATTGAATCTGTTGATTTAGAAATTGCTCGTCCTGGTGAAAGTGTTCGTATTACTCCGGTTAAGGATGTAATTGAACCTCGTGTAAAAGTTGAAGGACGTGGTGGAATATTCCCTGGTATACTTTCAAAAGTAGATACTGTAGGAGAAGGACGCACTATCGCCCTTAAAGGTATGGCTGTTGTAACTACTGGTAAAATAGTAGGATTCCAAGAAGGTATCATCGATATGACAGGTGTTGGAGCTGAATATACTCCATTTTCAAAAACAAATAACCTAATCGTTATAGCTGAACCAAAAGAAGGAATTAAACAACATGAACATGAAAAAGCAGTTCGTTATATCGGATTTAAAGCTGCAAGATATATTGCAGAATTAGCTCGTACATTAGAACCCGAAGAAGTAGAAGTGTATGAAACAAAACCGCTATTAGAACAAATTGCTGAATATCCAGATCTTCCAAAAGTAGGATATGTATACATGCTTCAAACTCAAGGACTATTACATGATACTTATGTATACGGTGTTGATGCAAAACAAATAGTACCAACTATCCTATATCCAACAGAAGTCATGGATGGTGCTATTGTAAGTGGTAACTGTGTATCGGCATGTGATAAAAACCCAACTTATGTACACTTAAACAATGGAGTTATTGAAGACCTATATAAAAAACATGGTAAAGAAATTAACTTCTTAGGTGTAATAATTACTAATGAAAATGTTTATTTAATGGATAAAGAACGTTCGTCTAACTGGACAGCAAAACTTTGTCGTTACTTAAACTTAGATGCGGTAATCGTATCTCAAGAAGGATTTGGTAATCCAGATACTGACTTAATTATGAACTGTAAAAAAATTGAAGCGGAACAAGTTAAAACTGTTATCGTAACAGATGAATATGCAGGTCGTGACGGAGCTAGCCAAAGTTTAGCTGACGCTGATGTAGCGGCTAATGCTGTAGTTACAGGTGGAAATGCTAACCAAGTAGTAGTATTACCAAAACTAGATAAAATTATAGGACACATTGATGTAGTAAACGTAATTGCTGGTGGTAACCAAGATTCATTAAGAGAAGATGGAACTATCGAAGTAGAAATCCAAGCTATTACAGGTGCTACTAACGAAACTGGATTTGGTTACTTAAGTGCCAAAACTTTCTAATTAAAAAATAAATGTTATAGATTTGAACAAGGAGGAATAAGATAATGGTAAATCTTATTAATAAAAAAGTAGTTATCATTGGTGACCGTGATGGGATTCCAGGATTAGCTATAGAAGAATGTGTAAAACCAATTGAGGGATTAGAAGTAGTATTTTCATCTACTGAGTGTTTTGTCTGAACGGCTGCAGGGGCTATGGACTTAGAAAACCAAAAACGTATTAAAGAAGCTGCCGAAAAATTCGGTAACGAAAACGTTGTGGTTTTACTAGGTGCTGCAGAAGCCGAAGCTGCTGGTCTAGCAGCTGAAACTGTAACAGTGGGAGATCCAACATTCGCAGGACCACTTGCTGGAGTAGAACTTAATCTAGCTGTATATCACATTGTAGAAGAAGAAATTAAATCACAAATAGATGAAGCAATCTATGAAGATCAAGTAGGAATGATGGAAATGGTATTAGACGTAGATGAAATCGCAAGCGAAATGAAAGACGTTCGTGGAGAGTAGTTTATTGTCTGAATAACAATATAGGGGGAAATAAAAATGTCTAAAATAAGAGTAGTACATTATATAAACCAATTCTTCGCCGGAGTAGGTGGAGAAGAAAAAGCCCACATTGCACCAGAATTAAGAACTGAATTACCACCTATTAGTGTTCAGTTACAAGGCAAGTTGGGAGAAGAATTCGAAGTAGTAGCTACAGTAGTTTGTGGAGATAGCTACTTCAATGAAAATTTAGAAAAAGTTCAAGTAGAACTTATTGATATGATTAAAGGATATGATCCTCAACTATTTATCGCAGGGCCAGCTTTTAATGCGGGACGTTATGGAGTTGCAGCAGGAACTATTACTAAAGCTGTTCAAGACGAACTTCATATTCCAGCGGTAACAGCTATGTATGTAGAAAACCCTGGTACAGATATGTTTAGAAAAGAAGTTTATATTCTTGAAACATCTGATAGTGCTGCAGGAATGAGAAAAGCTTTACCAAAATTAGCTAAATTCGCAGCGAAATTAGCTAAAGGAGAAGAAATATTATCTCCAAAAGAAGAAGGATACCACGAAAGAGGAGTTCGTGTAAACTTCTTTAGTGAAAAACGTGGTTCTGAACGTGCTGTTGAAATGCTTGTTAAGAAAATTAAAGGTGAAGAATTTGAAACAGAATATCCAATGCCTAACTTCGATAGAGTAGAACCAAATCCAGCGGTTAAAGATTTAACTAAAGCTAAAATCGCCTTAGTAACTTCTGGAGGAATCGTGCCAAAAGGCAACCCAGATCACATTGAATCATCTTCAGCTTCTAAATATGGGGAATACTCATTAGAAGGATTTAACGATTTAACTGCCGAAACTCATGAAACAGCTCACGGTGGATATGACCCAGTGTATGCTAATGAAGATTCAGATAGAGTATTACCAGTTGATGTAATGAGAGATTTCGTCAAAGAAGGTAAAATTGGAAGTTTACATGAAAAATTCTATACAACTGTAGGTAATGGTACAGCCGTTGCTAGTGCAGTAGGATTTGCAAAAGAATATGCACAAAAATTAGTAGTTGATGGAGTAGATGCTGTAATTTTAACTTCTACTTGAGGTACTTGTACTCGTTGCGGTGCAACGATGGTAAAAGAAATAGAGAGAGCGGGTATACCTGTGGTTCACATGTGTACAGTAGTACCGATTTCTCTAACAGTAGGAGCGAACAGAATCGTACCTACTATAGCAATTCCTCACCCATTAGGAAATCCTAAATTAGATGCGGATGAAGAGAAAAAACTAAGAAGAGGTCTTGTAGAAAAAGCATTACATGCTTTAACTGTTGAAGTAGATAGTCAAACAGTATTCGAATAAAAAATAAAAGAAAGGGGAGCTGAGGGTAGGTATCTTACCCTCAGCACACAATAGCTATGAATTATCCAGTATTTAAGGGAGCAGGATACATTCTTGTTCACACACCAGATATGATAGTAAGAAATGGATCTACTTGCTCAATAGAAAGAGTAACGAATCCAGATTCTGAGTTTTTAAAAGAAGTATCGAATCATATTCGTTCATATGAAGAAGTAGTTAACTACTTACCTAACCAAGTGTATATCGGGAATAAAACTCCTGATGAGTTAAAAGCTTACCCAATGCCTTGGTATGATATTAAAGACGAGCAAGGTCAACGTCACGGAAAATTTGGACAAATTGTTCCTCAAGATGAGTTCTTAGCTTTGATGAAAATCTGTGATGCTTTTGATTTAGTAAAACTATCAGAAGAGTTTGTAGCCAGTGTTCGTCCGAAAATAGAGGAAAACTTCAAAGAGCTAGCTCCTTTATTCGATAAATTAGAAGGAACTGATATAAACGATAAAGAAGATGATTTTGAAGCATTGGTTCACGAAGGAAAAGTAGTTGGTTATGTCAAAAAAGCTCATGATGTCGATGTGAACTTGAATGCTCATGTTATATTTGAAAATCTAGTAGTTAAGGCTTCTGGAGTTATTTCAGCATTAGAATTACTGCGTAGTTACAAAATAAATCCAGAAGATATTGATTATGTAGTTGAATGTTCTGAAGAAGCTTGTGGAGATATTAACCAACGTGGTGGTGGTAACTTCGCTAAATCTATAGCTGAGGTTGTAGGATTGGTTAATGCTACTGGTTCTGACCTAAGAGGTTTCTGTGCAGCACCAACTCATGCTTTAATAAGTGCATCAGCGTTAGTAAAATCTGGTGTTTACAAAAATGTTTTAGTGGTTGCGGGTGGAGCCAGTGCTAAACTTGGAATGAATGGTAAAGATCACGTTAAAAAAGGTCTACCAGTTCTTGAAGATGTACTAGGTGGATTCGCTGTTCTTATCGGTGAAAATGATGGAGTAAATCCAATAATAAGAACTGATCTAGTAGGAAAACATAATGTAGGAACAGGATCTTCACCACAGGCTGTAATGGGAGCTTTAGTAGCTAATCCATTAGATAAAGCTAATCTAAAAATTACAGATGTTGATGTATTTTCTGTAGAAATGCAAAATCCAGACATTACTAAGTCTGCAGGAGCAGGAAATGTTCCTGAAGCTAACTACAAAATGATTGCGGCTTTAGCAGCAATGCGCGGAGACATTGAGAAAAAAGAATTGAAATCATTTATCGAAGCAAAAGGATTACCTGGCTGGGCTCCAACTCAAGGACACATTCCTTCAGGTGTGCCATATGTAGGATTCTTAATTGATGATCTTACAAAAGGAGATAAAAACCGTGCTATGATAGTAGGTAAAGGAAGTTTATTCCTAGGAAGAATGACTAACTTATTCGATGGGGTATCTATTGTAATTGAAAGAAATAATGGAGCTGTAGAAGGAGAAACTACAGAAACTTCTAAAGATGAAATAAGAAAAATTATAGCAGAATCAATGAGAAAAATTTCCCAAGAAATGTTAGAAGAATAGGGGTGATACTATGAGTAAAAAAATTATATCAGAAGTATTGCTAGAAGTAGCTAATGCCATAGAAACAGGAAACTTTGGCAAAAAATTAAAAGTTGGTTTAACAACTTTAGGTAGTGAACATGGCTTTGAAAATTTAGTTCAAGGTGCGATATTAGCTAAAAATCCTATATTCGATATAGTTTTAATAGGTAAAGGGCATAAGGACTTCGAATCATATGAAGCAAAAGATGAAGAAGAAGCTCATAAAATAATGGAAGACCTATTAGATAAAGGGGAAATAGCATCTTGTGTTACAATGCACTATAACTTTCCTATTGGAGTTTCTACAGTAGGTAGGGTTATTACACCTGCTAGAGGGCGTGAAATGCTTCTTGCAACAACTACAGGTACTTCTGCTACTAATAGAGTAGAAGCTATGGTGAGAAATACATTATACGGTATTGCAACTGCGAAATCACTAGGAATAGAAAATCCTACAGTAGGAATTGCAAATGTAGAAGGTGCAAGACAAGTTGAAAAAATATTATTAGACCTTAAAGGTAATGGGTACAATTTTGAATTTGCAACATCACAAAGAGCAGATGGTGGATCGGTAATGAGAGGGAATGATTTGCTAATGGCTACACCAGATGTTATGGTTGTTGATTCATTGACTGGGAATTTGTTTATGAAGGTATTTTCAGCGTTTAATACTGGTGGAGATTATGAGGCTAGTGGCTATGGTTATGGTCCTGGTGTTGGTGAAGATTATGATAGAAAAATATTAATCTTGTCAAGAGCATCAGGTTCACCAGTCGTAGCAAATGCATTGAAATATGCTTATGAGATAGCTAAAGGTAAAGTTAATGAAATAGCTAAACTAGAATACAAAAAAGCAAATAATGCCAAATTAGGGGAACTAATTTCAAAATTAAAAGTTAAAAAAGAAGGGTCAAATACTGAGGAAGTGAAAGTGCCTGAGAAAGAAGTAGTAACTTCACAAATATCAGGAGTAGACATATTGGATCTTGAAGATGCTACTAAATTATTATGGAAACATGGTATCTATGCAGAAAGTGGAATGGGATGCACAGGACCAATAGTTCTAGTAAATTCTTCTAAAAAACCAAATGCAAAAGAAATTCTAAAAGAAGCGGGATATATTTCTTAAAATATAAAAAAGGGTAAAATTATTATTAATTAAACATTAGAAATAAGAAGATAATATAAGTTAAATATTAATTTAAGTGGGAATAACTTTTAAATGATGTTTATTAGAGAGGTTAGGGTTGTTAAATAATTATAATATTAGTAAATATAGTTTTGGATAGTTTATTGATACTAAAATAGAGTATCACTAACTCTCTAGAGAGCTATGTGAAGTAATTTAGTGATGGAACAATTATAAGTTTATGGTGTTCTAGTTTCTTTAATATTGGAAAGGTTATTCCTACTTTTTAGTTTATTGAAGTATGAGTTTAAAGAAGAGATGAAAAAGTAATTTGAATGAATAATGGGAGGGGAGATTGATGAGAATTTTTAGAAAAAAAACATTGGAAACAATACTTCATGGAAGTGATAAAAAAACTTTGAAGCCTACTATGAGAACTTTTGACTTAGTGTTATTAGGAGTAGGATCTGTAATTGGTTCAGGAATTCTTGTTCTTACAGGAGAAGCGTCTTCTAAAGCTGGTCCATCTGTAGTGTTTTCGTTTTTAATTGCGGGATTAGCCTGTGGTCTAACTGCCTTATGTTATGCGGAACTATCATCGACAATACCATCAAGCGGTAGCGTTTATACGTATAGCTATATAACCTTAGGTGAAGTAGTAGCACACTTGATGGGGTGGCTTCTTGGAGGAAGTTATATAATCGCAGGGGCAGCAATTGCGAATGGTTGGTCCAGCTATTTTAAAAATTTATTAGAAGGCTTTGGAGTCAAAATACCTAGAGAATTTACTAGTTTGCCTTCTGAGGGTGGCTATGGAAATATCTTGGCTATAGTCGTTGTTTTACTGATTATGTTAGTGTTATTTAGAGGGACGAGTAGCAGTAAGCTAGTTAATAATTTTATGGTGTCTATTAAAATTATAGTAATTATTCTATTTGTTCTGGTGGGAGTCTTTTATGTGAAGCCTAATAACTGGACTGATAGCTTCGCTCCGCAAGGTTTATCAGGAGTTATGATAGGAGCCACAACAGTGTTCTTCGCTTATCTTGGATTCGATACTATTTCAACTTCAGCAGAAGAAGCTATAAATCCACAAAAATCATTACCGAGATCTATTATAATAACGTTGCTAATCTGCACAGCTTTTTATATTGTTGTTTGTCTAATTTTAACAGGTATGGTTCCATATTCACAATTAGGAAAAGGAGATGCACTTGCGTATGTATTGGAAGTAGTTGGGCAAGGTAAAATTGCAGGAATAGTTTCCTTAGGAGCTGTATTAGGACTTTTAGCAGGACCATTAGCTACTATGTATGCTTCAATTAGAATATTATATACTATGAGTAGAGATGGATTATTACCGAAAAAACTAAGTGAATTGAATAAGAATGATGTACCAGGTTCAACGACAATAGGTGCAGGTATTTTAATGGCTGTGTTGACAGGATTTTTACCGCTAGGTCAACTAGCTGACCTTGCTAATGTAGCATGGATTATAGCATTTGCGTTGGTTAGTTATTCAACTATCATAATAAGGAAACAATATCCTGATGCCAAACGTGGTTTTACTATGCCAGGGATGCCGTATTTACCAATTATCTCAATACTACTATTTGTAATATTATTATATGGTATACAGTTATCTACATGGTTAATATTCGGTAGCTGGATTTTAATTGGTTTAGTGATTTACTTTAGTTATTCTATGAAACATAGTTTAGAAAAATAGGTTATATGAACAAAATAAACCTCTAATATAGGATTTTTACCTAATATTAGAGGTTTATTCTTATAGAAATTGTGAATCATCTTCTATAATTTCTTTAACCTTTTGCATTTGATTGTCTAGTTTAGCACTTATTTCAGCACAGAGTAGTAGGCGTCGTTCGATTTCTTTCTCTTTTTCCTCACTAAGATTTTTCTTGTATCGAAGTTTGTGTTCTAAACTTGCCCAGAAATCCATAGCTATAGTTCTAAATTGAACTTCGACAGCAACATGTTCGACTTTATCTGATAAAAAGATAGGTACTTTTACAATAAGGTGGTAGCTTCTATATCCATTTTCTTTATAATTTTTAATATAGTCTTTTTCAGCTATTACAGTTAAATCGTCCTGTTGTTTCAAGGCATCTACAAGTTTATATACATCGTTTTTAAATGAACATATAACACGGACACCAGCAACATCATAAATATTGTCTTTTATTGTGTCTATGTCAAAGGGCAAATTTAACCTTTTTAGTTTATTCATTAAACTGATTGGTGTTTTTAATCTAGTAGAGACTGATTCGATAGGATTACTTTCTCCATGTAGAGAGAATTCTTTATCAAATACATTAAGTTTTGTTTCAATCTCAAGCATAGCACATTCATAGTGCATAAATAATTCAACATAAGGCTCTAGTTCGTTTATTAATAATGAGTTGTCATTTTCCATAGAAAATAATTGATCTGTTAGTTTCTCTATTTGTGTTTTTTTCATATGTCTTTTCTCACTTTATTCTTTAATACAATTTTATCATAAATTACATTATTAAAACATAGTTTAAGTAATAAAATAATAATTTTTTTGGTTATAGGTGAACTTTTTAAGTGTCATTTTTAATTATTATTATGTTGGGGATAAAGAATCTGTATTATAAATAAAAATAAAAAGAAAATAATACAGAAGCTTATGTAAACCATGATAATTGCTGATATTATAGGATTTTCAAGATATCTTTTTAAAAACAGTAAGGCTATAAAAATTCACAATTGACCTCAAAGGCTACGCTATAGGATTTCTAGATTTCCGGGAAATATTTATCGTAGACAGAGGAAATATTTTGAGATAAGATAGTATTATAACGTTTTTATTAAACTAAGATTATATAGGAATGAGGGATAACATGCGTAATAATAATTTATATTCATACACACAAGCGAAGGTGGATAGTTTAATGAATAATCTATTAGTTATAAAAAGAGATGGTAGAATAGTTAAATTTGATGCTGAAAAAATTTATAAAGCGATAGAAAAAGCGATTCATTCTGTATTTGGAAAAAATCATAGCGTTAATATTGATGGAATTGTTGATAATGTCATTATTGAAATAGGGAACAGATTTAAAGATAATATTAAAATTTATGAACTTCAAAATATTGTTGAACATACGCTACTTACTTTGGGAGAAGAAGCAATATATGAAGAGTATGTTAGCTATAGAAGTATGAGGGATATTGAACGTGAACGTAGTCTTGATATTAATGTAGCTATTGAAAAACTAGTTAATCGTGATGAAAATGTAGTTAATGAGAATGCCAATAAAGACAGTTTAGTATTTAATACTCATAGAGACCTAACAAGTGGTATTGTGGCTAAAGCTATAGGTCTTAAAATGTTACCGAAACATGTAGCTAACGCTCATCAAAAAGGAGATATTCACTATCATGATTTAGATTATTCTCCGTATCAACCTTTAACAAACTGCTGTTTAATTGATTTCAAAGAAATGTTAACAAAAGGATTCAAAATAGGAAATGCAGACGTAGATAGTCCGAAGAGTATTCAAACAGCAACAGCTCAAATGGCTCAAATAATAGCTAATGTTGCATCAAGTCAATATGGTGGATGTAGTGCTGATAGAATAGATGAGGTGCTTGCTCCTTTTGCTAAGTTAAATTATGAGAAGAATTTAAAAATGGCACAAGAGTGGATAGATGATGAGGAAAAACAAAAAGCTTTTGCAGATAAAAAAACAAAAAAAGATATTTTTGATGCGATGCAGTCTTTAGAATATGAAATAAACACTTTATATTCATCACAAGGGCAAACACCATTCACTTCTTTAGGTTTTGGTCTAGGTGAGGGATATTTTGAAAAAGAAATACAAAAAGCAATTCTGCAAGTTAGAATAGATGGTTTAGGAAAAGAAAAAAGAACAGCGATTTTTCCTAAGTTGATTTTTGTTATTAAAGATGGTTTGAACTTAAAACCAACAGATCCAAACTACGATGTAAAAGAACTAGCATTATCATGTGCAACTCAAAGAATGTATCCAGATGTTTTGATGTATGATACAATTACGAAGATAACAGGAAGTTGTAAAACTCCTATGGGATGTAGATCATTTTTACCTGCATGGAGAAATGAACAAGGTGAGCTTGTGGAAAGTGGTCGTATGAACCTTGGTGTAGTAACTTTAAATCTTCCTAGAATAGCACTAGAATCTAAGGGTAGTAAAGATGAATTTTGGGAAATCTTTAAAGAAAGATTAGCTATTTGTAAAGATGCACTAGATTACAGAGCGAAACGTTGTGGTGAAGCAAAACCTCAAAATGCACCAATTCTTTATATGCACGGAGCATTTGGAAAACGTCTAAAACCTGAGGATAGGGTTAAACAACTTTTTGATAATAAACGTTCTACATTATCACTAGGTTATATTGGATTATATGAGGTTGCGAGTGTATTTTATGGTGGTGACTGGGAGAAAAATCCTGAAGCGAAGGAATTTACATTAGACATTATGCGTTATATGAAAGAATGCGTTGATAAGTGGACTGAAGAAGGTGATTATTGGTATAGTATTTATTCAACACCTAGTGAGTCTCTAACTGATAGATTCTGTCGCATGGATACTGAGAAGTTCGGTATTGTAGAGAATATTACAGATAAAGAATATTATACTAATTCATATCACTACGATGTTAGAAAAAATCCAACACCTTTTGAGAAACTAGATTTCGAAAAAGATTATCCTTATTACGCTAGTGGTGGATTTATCCATTACTGTGAATATCCGGTGCTAAAACAAAATCCTAAGGCACTAGAAGCGGTTTGGGATTTTGCATATGACAAAGTGGGATACCTTGGAACGAATACACCTATCGATCGTTGCTATAAATGTGGTTATGAAGGAGAATTTGAACCAACTAAAAAAGGATTTAAATGCCCTGAGTGTGGAAATAGAGATCCGAAGAGTTGCGATGTAGTAAAAAGAACATGTGGCTACCTAGGTAATCCACAAGCTAGACCGATGATTAAAGGTCGTCATAAAGAAATAGTAGCAAGGGTTAAACACTTAAAATAAAAATAATTAGCAATAAGAAGCAATATTCTAATAATTGATTATTGCTTCTATTTTTTTTCAAAACAAACAGAACAAAAAATAATCTATAAAAATAAAAACCTTTAAATTCTTTACATTATTTGATTTTTTTGATAAAATCAATACTGATAAGAAATTAGGAGGAATTCAAACATGGGTAAAATTTTTAAGGGTGCTTTATTAGGAGCAGTGAGTGCATTAGGAGCTTATTATTATAAAAATCCGAAAGAGTTAGAAAAACACAAAGAATTACTAAAAGAAAATACTAAAAATGGTATTGAGAAATTAACTGCTATTATTAACGAAAAAACTCAAGAATTAGAAGCTCAAGCACAAGAAGAAAAAGATGTTGCTAAAGAAAAATTAGAAGAACTAACAGCAACTGAAGAAGCTGAAAAAGTGAAAGAAAACTTTGTTCAACTTGGCGCTAAAGCAGAAGAAGTAAAAGAAGATATAGTAGCAGAAACTACTGAGAAAGTAGAAGAAGTAAAAGAAGCAGCAGAGCCTGTAGTGGAAAAAGCACAAGAAGTAGCAGAACTAGTAGTGGAAAAAGCACAAGAAGTAGCAGAACCAGTAGTAGAAGCAACACAAGAAGTAATAGAACCTGTTGTAGAAAAAACACAAGATGCGGTTGAAGAAGTGAAAGAATATTTTTCACACGTTACTGAGCCTACTTTTACGAAAGTAGAAGGGTTCGCAGAAGAAGCTAAAGAAACAGCTGAAACTCACTATGAAGAAAAAGTAGAACCTACATTTGAACAAATTCACGAAACAGTAGCTCCTGTAATTGAAAAAGCAGAAGAAGTAAAAGAAGAAGCTGAAGAATTTGTTGAAGAAAAACCAAAAACTACTTTAGATTCAATCGTTTCTTTATTTGCATCAAAAGAAGGAAGAAAATAATAGAATAATATAAAAATACGAGAACTGAGGATTTATCTCAGACTCGTATTTTTTATGTTAAGAATAAAAAACTAGGTAAATTCATTATTGCTTACCATTCAAAAAGTTAGACGCTTTGGTCTAATTTTATGGTTACACATAAATCACCTAGTTTTTCTTGTTATTATAGTTTGTTAGCTATAGCTTTTCTAATTTCTTCGAATTCTGCTGGTTCAACTTTTTGTGGTGGCCATTTAACTTCTAAGTTATCGAAGTTTGTATCTTTGTCTTTGTATCTTGGTACAATGTGGAAGTGTAGGTGGAATACACTTTGTCCTGCATATTCTTCATTGTTTTGGAAGATATTAACACCATCGCACCCATATGCGTCTTTCACAGCATTAGCGATTTTTGGAAGAACTCGTCCGATATTAGCGGCTGTTTCTGGATCGCAGTCGAAGATATTTCTACTATGTTTTTTAGGTATTACTAATGTATGTCCTTTTGTTATAGGAAATACATCTAAAAAGCTGTATACATGTTCATCTTCATATACTTTGTAACTTGGGATTTCTCCATCGATAATTTTTTCGAAAATAGTTTTCTCCATAATTTTACTCCTTCTATTTTAAGTTTTCTAATGTTTCTATTAAAAGATTTTTCAGGTTTATACTAATTTTTTGTGCAGTTTTTAATACATGCTCATGGTCGTGTTTTTTCTCTTGTATACCTGTTGCCATATTAGTAGCACAAGCTAAAACAGCAACTGGAAGTGATGCGTGGTTTGCAGCGATTACTTCTGGAACTGTAGACATTCCTACAAGATCACATCCCATTGTTTTGAATGCACGAATTTCAGCACGTGTTTCAAAGTAAGGACCTTGGAAGAATCCATAAACACCTGTGTGTAAAGTAATATCTAGTTTTTTAGCAGAATTGTGTAAGTTTTCTACTAGATATGGGTTGAATGGTGTAGTCATATCAACGAATCTTTCACCTAGACGGGGATCGTTTTCTCCCATTAGAGGGTTTTTACTCACTAGTGAAATAAAGTCGTCAAGACATACAATATCACCTTCACTGAAGTTAGTATTAATAGCACCACATGCGTTAGTGATGAATAATCCTTTTACTCCTAAAAATTTAACAACATATGTCATAAAAGCAACATCTTTCATGCTATATCCTTCATAGAAGTGAAGGCGACCGTTTAATACTAGAACGTTTTTACCAGAGATTTTACCAAAAGTTAGTTTGTTAGCATGACCTTTAACTCGATTAGCGTGTTTATTTCCTGGGAAAAGTGGAATAGCCTCATAACCAAGTTCTTGTTGATCTTCAAGTTCAAGTGTAATACCACTTCCTAAAACTACTGCATAGTCAATAGGTTCCCCAAAATATTTCTTTATGTAGTTTGCAGTTTCTACAATATTTTCATAATATGTCATAATACAAATCCTCCTGAAAATGCTTTATCAAAAATATTATAGCATAAAACATTCAGAAAATATATAATTTCTAACCTATTTATTATTAACGTTTACAATTTTAGAGATTAATTTCAAAACAAAGTAATAGTTGATAGGATGAATTATATAGATTATATATAATAAAATTAGTATTCTAGTCTAATTGAAAAATAGAAAGTACTAAATCATTAGGAATCATAGTATTTTTTTAGAAGTATATTTTATGTTATTTATATTTTTTAAAATCTTAAAAAAATATCTTGCAAACGATTCAAAAAAGTAGTATTATGGTCTTAGTACATAAATTTTTAAGGAGGATATTATGAAAAAATTACGTACTATATTTGCAATTTTAGTTGCATTATCATTAATAGTTGTTGGTTGTTCTTCAAAAAATGCTAAGAACGACACTAAATCTGGCGATAAGAGTGGATATAAAATTGGTGTCGTAACTGGTGAAGGTGGAGCAAAAGATAAGAGTTTTAACCAAGCTAACGTAGAGGCAATTCAAGCATGGACGAAAGCTAATGGTGCAAAAGAGCCAGTTGTTTTAGAAACAAAAACTCAATCAGATTTAACTTCTAATTTACAAAATGCGGCAAAAGTGTCTGATATTATTTCTTTAGCTGGTTATGAATTTGAAAAAGAAATTCCAAAAGTAGCGGAACAATATAAAGATAAAAAATTCATGTATGTTGATACTTTTGTTGATGCGCCTAATATTGCTTCATTAATCTTTAAAGAACAAGAAGCTGGTTATTTAGCTGGATATATTGCAGCTTTACAATCTAAAACAGGAAAAGTTGGATATATTGGAGGAACTAAAATTCCACCAGTAGAAAGATTTGGTATTGGATTTGTACAAGGTGCTAAAGCAGCTAAAAGTGATATTAAAGTAATGTACAATTACAGTGGAACTTTTTCAGATACAAATAAAGGGAAAACATTAGCGGCTACTATGTATGACTCAGGAGCAGATGTAATTTTTGTTGCTGCAGGTAATACTGGTAATGGTGTAATATCAGAAGCTAAAGAACGTGGTATTATCGATATGTCTAAGAGCGGAGAGATTAAACACTGGGTTGTTGGTGTAGATAAAGATCAATATGAAGAAGGTATTTTTAAAGGGAAGGATAAAGACGGAAAAGAATACCAAAAATCTGCAGTCCTAACATCAGCTGTAAAAAATATTGAAGTAGCAGTCACTAAAATATTAAATGAAATCAAAGAAGGTAAATTTACAAAAGGTGAACATATCTTTGGTATTAAAGAAAATGGTGTAGGAATTCCAAAAGAAAATCCTAACTTAAGTGATGAAGTTAAAACAAAAGTTGCTAGTGCTATTGAAGAACTAAAATCAGGTAAAGTCGAAGTAGTAGCTACTGGAGATGAATTAAAAGCAAAAGGTTCAGTTACTAATATAGAAGGTGAACTATAATTAAAGAATATAGGAGCTGTTTGAAGCGAAATTTCTAAGAGATTTTGATTTCGGACACTCCTATTTTTTCTAAATAAGATATAGGAAATATCTAATATGTGATAATTTATTAAAGTAAAGCATGTAAAATTATCGCATCTAGAGGAAATAGGATAATAGCTGAATATAATCTATTTTTGCTAATGTTGATTTTAAATATTTATCAAAATCTGTAGTTTTATATAAATTGTTTTATCTTAAGAATAAGTATTAGTATACATTATTATCTAATGATTAGAGTGTGATATTTTAAAGTTCGTAAAATAAAAAATGTAATTAGTTCAATAAAATAAAGTGTTTATCCGAGGAATATAATTAATGTGTAATAATATTATAAAATGTAAAATTCGTATAAAAATGTAAACGTTCTTAATGTTTTGGAAATACTTTATTATTCTAAAATAATCTTATATGAATATAGAAGAATAGATATAATAACGCCTGTAAACACTACTTTTATAGGTTTTTATAGTTAGAAAACGAACATTATGAAAAAATGTTAATATTTTTTTAATAAATTATTGAAGTTTCAAAGATAATGTGGTATTATTTAGATATAAACAATATACAAATAAAGGAGACTTTTTATTTATGAAAAAGGTATTTTCGTTAATAGCAGTTGTTTTATCAGCAGCATTAATTATTGTTGGATGTTCTTCTAAATCATCTAACGGAAATTCATCTTCTAACAACTCTGGATTAAAAATCGGTGTTGTAACTGACGAAGGTGGAGCAAAAGATAAAAGTTTCAACCAAAGTAACGTTGAGACAGTAAAAGCTTGGGCTGAAAAAAATGGTGGAAAAGCACTAAACCCAATCGAAACTAAAAACCAAAGTGATATTGCAGCAAACTTACAAAACGCAGCAAAAGCTTCTGACGTAATTTCATTAGCTGGTTTCTACTTTGAAAAAGAATTACCAAAAGTTGCAGATTCATTTGCAGATAAAAAATTCATCTTCATCGATGGTGTAGTTCAAAACAAAAACGTAGAATCAGTTACATTCTCAGAACACGAAGCAGGATACTTAGCAGGATATGCAGCAGCTTTACAATCAAAAACTGGTAAAGTTGGATACATTGGTGGAGCTAAAATCCCAGCAGTAGTTAAATTTGGTGTTGGGTTCGTTCAAGGTGCTAAAGCAGCTAAAAAAGATATCAAAGTTGTTTACAACTACAGTGGTTCATTCAACGACACTAACAAAGGTAAAACTTTAGCGGCAACTATGTTTGATGCTGGAGCTGACGTAATCTTCGTAGCAGCTGGTGGTACTGGAAGTGGATCTATCAAAGAAGCTCAAGAAAGAGCAACTAAAGATCTTAAAGAAAGCGGAGAAGTTAAACACTGGATCGTTGGTGTAGATAAAGACCAATATTCTGAAGGTGTATTCAAAGCTAAAGATAAAGACGGAAAAGATGTTGAAAAATCAGTTATCTTAACTTCAGCTGTTAAACGTATCGACGTTGCAGTATCTAACATCTTAGACGCTATCAAAGCTGGAAAATTTGAAGGTGGAAAAGCTAAAGTCTTCACTATTAAAGAAGATGGTGTTGGACTTCCAGCAGAAAACCCTAACTTAAGCGATGATATCAAAGCTAAAATTAAAACAGTTGTTGAAGATTTAAAATCTGGTAAAGCAACAGTTGCAGCTGATGCTGCTGGCGTAGCTGATAAAGCTAATATCGACGGAGAACTTTAATTTTAAGAAGTTTATATTATATAAGACCTAGCGATTGCTAGGTCTTTTTTTAGGAAATTATTATTATATTTCTTAAATAGTATTAAAAAATTTATATTATAATTAAAATTATAAAAGTTACAAAACTAGTAGTATATTATAAAATTATAAAACGAATACACCTTGATAATTAATAATTTTATAATAACTGAAATAATGGTAAATATATGAAAAAAATGTATTAAAAAGCTATACTAGTTTGTCAAAATATATTATAATATATGTATGTAAGAATTTATAAAAGAGAGGTAAAGATATGTACGCTATAGAAATGCTAAACATAACTAAAAAGTTTGGCGACTTCTACGCAAATAAAGATATCACTATTCAGGTAAAGAACAATGAAATTCATGCTTTACTTGGTGAAAATGGTGCAGGGAAATCTACGTTGATGTCGGTTCTTTTTGGTATGTACCATCAAGAAGCCGGTGTTATTAAATTGAATGGTAAAGAAGTTGATATTAAAGACCCTAAGCATGCTAACCAACTTGGGATAGGGATGGTGCATCAGCACTTCAAACTTATTAAAAACTTCACTGTTGCTGAAAATATTATTTTAGGTATGGAAGAAGTTAAAGGTGGAAAAATTGATTTAGAAAGTGCTGCAGTAAAAATTAAAGATTTATCTAAAAAATATGGTTTAGAAGTTGATCCTAAAGCATTAGTTGGAGATATTAGTGTTGGGATGCAACAAAGGGTTGAAATTTTAAAAATGTTATATAGAGATGCTAACATTTTAATTTTTGACGAACCTACTGCGGTTTTAACTCCTGCTGAGATTAAAGAATTTTTAGCTATTCTTAAAAATCTACAAGCAGAGGGAAAAACTATTTTATTAATTACTCACAAACTTAACGAGATTATGGCTGTAGCTAACCGTTGTAGTATTATTCGTCGTGGTGAGTACTATGGAACAGTTGAAATAGCAGAAACAACAAAAGAAAAACTAGCTAGTCTTATGATTGGTAAAGACTTAGAAATAATTAAATATGAGCGTTCAAGAGATGGTAAGAAAAATATTCTTGAAGTTTCAGGTGTTTATGCTGACACTGCTGAGAAGAAAGATATTCTACATGACTTCAGCTTAAATGTACGTGAACGTGAAATTCTTGGTATTGCGGGAGTTGACGGGAATGGTCAACAACAATTTGTAGAAGTACTAAATGCTTTACTTAAAGAAACAAAAGGAAAAATTATTTTTGAAGGAAAAGAGATTAATTCATTATCAACAGCAAAACGTAAAGAGCTTGGACTTGAAATTATTGCGGAAGATAGACATAAAGATGGTCTTGTATTAGATTTCAGTGTTGAAGAAAACTCAGTTCTAGAAAACTATTATACAGAAAAATTCTCTAAACGTGGATTCTTGAAAAAGAATATTATTTCAAAATTTGCTAAAGAAATTTGTGAAAAATATGATGTTCGTAAAGCTGGTGATGAAAAAATTTCTGCACGTAGTATGAGTGGTGGTAACCAACAAAAACTTATTATTGGGCGTGCTTTAGAATTAGATCCAAAATTATTAGTAACAACTCAACCTACACGTGGTCTTGATGTTGGAGCTATTAACGGTATCCACAAAATGTTAATTAATTATCGTGATAAAGGTAATGGAGTTCTTCTAATCTCATTTGACTTAGATGAAATCTTAACTTTATCTGATAGAATTGCAGTTATTCACAATGGTAATATCATTGATATTGTGGATAATGATGAAAATGTAACAAAAGAACAACTTGGTCTGCTTATGGCAGGGGTTAAGAAGTAGAGAGGAGAACGTATGTTAAAGAAAGTTTTAACTAATGCGGTGCTACCGATATTAGCTTCATTTATTATTGGAGCAATTCTTATTTCAGCGATAGGGGCAGCACCAGGAGATGTGTTTGGAGTAATCGGAGATATTTTTTCAGACTCAAACAGTATAGCTGAAATTTTTGTATCAACAATTCCGCTTATTTGTACTGGATTATCTGTTGCATTTGCATTTAGAACAGGTTTATTCAACATTGGGGCAGAAGGTCAATTCATTATGGGTGGTCTTTTCGCTGGACTTGTTGCGATTAAAATGGAAGGTATGAACTTCTATTTAGTGTTAATTACTAGTATTTTAGTTGGTGTTGTAGTAGGTGGTCTTTGGGCAGCTATTGCAGGTTACTTAAAAGCTAGATTTAATATTAGTGAAGTAGTTGTAACAATCATGTTAAACTACACAGCTTTATATTTCGTACAATTTGCTGTACCTAAATATATTAAAGGGACTAACGATATTATTTCTAAACCTATCGTTTCAGCTGATGGAACAGGATACTTACAAAATAGTTTAGTTGAAGGTATTTTCAACAACTATCGTTTAGGAACTGATTTATTCTTAGCTATTTTTAGTGTTATTATTTTCTATATCGTTATGGAAAAAACAGTATTCGGTTATGAATTACGTTCTGTAGGATTTAACCCGAATGCATCAAAATTTGTAGGTATGAAAGTTAATAGAAACACAGTGTTATCTATGGCTATTTCAGGAGCTTTCGCTGGTCTAGGTGGTGCTCTTTACAATATGGGACCTGTAGGACAAGTAGTAGCAGGTTCAACATTCCAAGGATTTGGATACATGGGAATCGCGGTTGCATTAATTGGTGCAAACACAGCTGTTGGATCACTATTAGGTGCATTATTATTCGGATTCCTAGGAGTATTAACTCCACAATTGTCATTCATCGGTATTCCAAAAGATATCGCGAATATTTTAATTGGTTTAATCGTATTATTCGTTGCAGCTAAAGCTATCTTTGATAACAAGTTGCTTGATAAATTATTTAGTAGTAAGAAACAGAAAGGAGATAAATAGATGGATACAGTATTATCACTATTAGACTCAATGTTACAATATACTGCACCAATTCTTATAGCTGCCATCGGTGGTTTCTATTCAGAAAAAAGTGGGGTTGTCAACATTGCCCTTGATGGTTTCGTAATCTTTGGATCGTTTGTTGCATCGCTATTAGCATTATCAGTGTTCGATGGATCTCCAACATTATTCCAATTAGTAATTTGTTTAGTTGTTGCAACACTTGCAGGTGGTTTAATGTCATTAATCCACGCATATATCAGTATCAACTTAAAAGCTGACCAAGTTATCTCAGGTACTGCGATTAACTTAATTACACCAGCTATAGCATTATTCTTAGTTAACCACTTTAATGGTACATATGAATTGTTATTAGCAAGTGGTTTCCCAAGATATACAGTATTTGGTAAATTCACTATTTATCCAACAGTATTTATAGCTGTAATCTTAGTAATTGTAACATATTATGTAATTTATAAACGTCCATTCGGATTACGTTTACGTTCTGTTGGGGAAAACCCACAAGCCAGTGATTCACTTGGATTAAACGTATTTAAATATCGTTACATTGGGGTATTTATTTCAGGATGTCTAGCAGGATTAGCTGGAGCTATAATTGCAACTACATTCTCTCAAGGTTTCAATGCAGCAATCACGGTATACGGATTCGGATACTTAGCATTAGCAGCATTAATCTTCGGTAAATATAACCCAATTACAATAACATTAGCTTCGTTATTCTTCGGAGGAACTAAAGTATTCGCTGAGAAAGTTTCTATCTTAGCACCAGATTTACCAATTCCAGTATCATTCTGGAACATGTTCCCATTCGTAGCTACAATCATTGCACTTATCGTATTTTCTAAGAAAACTTCTACTCCAGAAGCACTTGGTATTCCATACGATAAAGGTATGAGATAAGGTTGTATTAAAAAATAATTATATAATAACACTCAGAAATTAAGTTACACTGAGTGTTATTTTTTTATTTAGAGAAAATGTGGTATAATGGTGACAAAGAAACAAGAATAGTCAATAGAAAGTATTATTTTATTGTATAAAGGAGAACTTAGATATGAACAAGAAATTACTTATGGTTCTTGTAGCAGGTGCATTGGTTATAACAGGATGTGCAGCAAAAGAAGCCAATAAAGAAAAAAATGAAAAAAATAACTCAGAACAAAAAGATGTTCCAAAAGAAGAAAAGAAACAAGAATAAAAAGTTGTTCATGATTTAGCAGAAGTAGAAAAATTAATAAATAAAGTGGCAGTTTCAGGCAATGATTTATCAAGATTAAAAGAACAAACTAATTTATTAGCTTGGATTACTCAAGACAGAGTTAGAAAATCAAAATCATCTAATGGAGATGAACTGTTTACTATTTCGAAAGAAGATTATCTAGATGTTATCAATGAATATTCAGATAAAACTTATACTATGAATGAGGCGTTAGGTTTATTAAAAGGACCAAATTTTAACGAATATGAAGTTGAAGCAGCAAAATCGCCATTATATCCAACAAAAAATGAAATACATTATTATAAAGGTGATGATAAAATTGTCTTTGTTGGAATGCCTTTAACAAATAAATATCCACTGTAGTAAAAGAAGGAACTAAAGTAGTAGGAACAGCTAAAAACAAAGCAGATGGAACAGTTACTTTCAATATAGAATATATAGAGGGAAAGTCAAAGTACAGTCGTACGCTTGGTTGTCTTGTTGCGTTCAAAATATGAAAACAATAGCACTAAGAGAGGTGTAATCCTCCCTTAATACTACTGATACTCGGCCATATGGCTTATTTTTTTTGAAAAACGACCAAAACATCAATATGTCCATTGATATTTTGGCCGTTTTGGCAACAATCTGTGAAAAAAGAGAGAATTCTTATTCTCTCTTTTTTATGTTTATTAGGTAAATAATACTTTTTAAAAAAATATGTGATTATTAGAGTAATAGTGACGAATGTGGTTACTAAAATGAAAAATATATTTTAATTATTATTTAGCAGAAAATTGGAGAAAAATTAGTAAAAAATGAGATATTTTTTTAAAAATTAAATAATAATTTCTTTGTTGATTTATACTACAAGAATAAGTTTTTTGTTAAGTTATAATTAAGATAATGATATATATTTTTTATATCATAAAAAAGTGAAAAATCGAAATTAAACTTTTGCAAAATTATAAAAGAATATATATAATATAAAGTAGGGATTTATGCCTAAATATTTAAGGAGGATAATATAGTGAAAAATATTACAAAAAAATATGTTCATGTATTTATGGCAGTTTTGTTAGTATTATCAGTATTTGTACCATTTTTAAAAACTGGTAATACCGTAAAAGCAGCAGAATTACCAGCAAATAAATATAACATGACAGCGACTGTGAAAATCAATAATAATCCAGTTGTAAATAATGCAAAATATGGGGAAGGAAAATTCTATATATCACCAACATATACTTTCCCAAATGATGTAGTATTACAAAATGGAGATTATATGGTTTACCAAGTTCCAAACGAATTTAAAATCGAACAAGATTCAACAACTGATTTGAGAGCAGCAGATGGAACAGTAATCGCGAAATTAACAACAAATAAAGCAGCTAATACGGCAACAGTTACAGTAACAAATCAAGAATACTTTGCTAACTTGCCAGAAGATAAAACAATTACAGCTTTATTTACTGTTGTATGGGCAGATAGTGTTAAGTTAGATACTCCATATAACATTACTTTCCCTGGAGCTGGAAACTATACTCTAACTCGTATTG
Organism: Gemella taiwanensis; assembly: GCF_054054385.1. Lineage (NCBI taxonomy): Bacteria > Bacillati > Bacillota > Bacilli > Caryophanales > Gemellaceae > Gemella > Gemella taiwanensis. The sequence continues at coordinate 1,657 of NZ_JBSMTL010000006.1, read as the reverse complement.
TTCCAGATGATGACCCAACAGGATTTACGAAATGGGGAGTTCAAGACTCAAGTGATCCTAACTATGTAAACTGGCGTATCCGTATAAACCGTTATGCAAAACACTTTACAAATGTTAATATAGCAGATACCATCCCAGAAGGACAAGTATTAGCTAGTGATATTACAGGATACTATTTCACTGAATGGAATAAAGCAGAAACACGTCCACCATTAGCAAAAACGGATGTAACTATAACAGATCCAAATCATTTTAGCATTAGACCAAACGGAGGTACGTTAGATAACAAAGGTTTATATGTAATGTACAAAACACGTTTAACAGCGCCTGTTGATAATGCTACTAAAAAAGCATTCAACAATGCTACAGCTACAACAGATCAAGGGAATTTTGATATACCAGGTTTTGCGCCACTAACTACAACAGAAGGTATTGGAGCAGGTGGTAAATCAGATGAAGTTGTATTTGAGGTAACTAAAAAACTTGAAGGTAAAGCTCTAGAATCAGATGCTTTCACTTTCCAATTAATTGCACCAGATGGAACTGTACAAGAAGCGAAAAACGATGCTAAAGGAAAAGTAAAATTCCCAGCTGTTAAGTTCTCAAGTACTGGAACATTTAATTACCAAATCAAAGAAGTAGATGGTAAAAAAGGTGGATACACTTATGACACTAAAACTATCAACGCAACAGTTACTGTAGAAGATGTTTACGGTGTTAAAATGGCAAGTGTAAAATATGATAATAAAGAATTCAAAAATACTTATAAAGCAGCTGAAACAACAGTTCAACTAGAAGGAACAAAAGTACTGAAAAACAAAGTACTAGAAGCAGAGAAGTATGAATTCGAATTAAAAGAAAATGGTGCGCTTGTTAGCACAGCTAAGAATGATGCAGCAGGAAAAATTACATTCCCAGTAATTACATATAAAGAAGCAGGGAAACACACTTACACTATTACAGAAAAAGCAGGATCAGGGGATGATGGAGTAGCATATGACCCTAATGCTTATGAAGTTACAGTAGATGTAAAAGATAATGGTGAAGGTAAATTAGTAGCAACAGTGACAGGGTTAGATAACCTAACTTTTGTAAACGTTTATACAGCAAAACCAACAAAAGCAACTATTACGGCGACAAAAGCACTAAACGGAAGCACACTAAAAGATGATCAATTTGAATTTGAACTAAAAGAGGGTGCTAAAGTAGTAGGAACAGCTAAAAACAAAGCAGACGGAACAATTACTTTCGAAGATATTACATATACAGAAGCAGGAGTGCATACATATACTCTAACAGAGAAAGAAGGAACAGAAGGTGGGGTTACGTACGATAAAACTTCTCACGAAGTAAAAGTAGAAGTTACTGACAATGGACAAGGTAAATTAGTAGTGGCAGTAACAGGAAATAACCCAGCATTCACAAATACCTATAAAGCAGCTGAAACAAAAGCAACTATTACGGCGACAAAAGCACTAAACGGAAGCACACTAAAAGATGATCAATTTGAATTTGAACTAAAAGAGGGTGCTAAAGTAGTAGGAACAGCTAAAAACAAAGCAGACGGAACAATTACTTTCGAAGATATTACATATACAGAAGCAGGAGTGCATACATATACTCTAACAGAGAAAGAAGGAACAGAAGGTGGGGTTAC
>NZ_JBSMTL010000005.1:0-110526 GCF_054054385.1 Gemella taiwanensis | reverse complement strand
TTCGCTCGACTTGCATGTATTAGGCACGCCGCCAGCGTTCGTCCTGAGCCAGGATCAAACTCTCCAAATAAATTTGTTAGCTTGATTAGCTCATTAAAAAGTTTTATAGTTTCTTTTTAAAACTGTCCTTTTTTGGAATTAACGTTGACTTAATTCGTTTAGTTTTCAATGTTCAAATCGTTGCGATTAACAACTTTTATATTTTAACATTTTTAAATTTCTTTGTCAAGTCTTTTTTAGAACTTTTTTTTAAAAATGTTTTTTTATCTCCATCAGAAGATTTTAATTATTTTATCATTTCTTTGAATGTTTGTCAAGAAGTTTTTTATATTTTTTTTTGAACTTTTTAATCGTTTACTTCGTTGAAATAATAAGCGTTGTCTTTCTTCAAGACTTTTATAAGTTTTTCATTTCTTTTTTTTTATCAAGAAGTTTTTTATATTTTCTTAACTTTTAATTATTAGAAATTTTATATTGTTCGTCTTCTTCTTGAGAAGACTTTTACTATTCTATCATCAACTTTATTACTTGTCAACATTAATTTTCATATTTTTTCATTTTTATTTCAATATTTCTTTCTATTTGCTATTTATAATCAAATTTTATTGTGATATTATATAATTAAACACTTCAAGGAGGATTATTTATGATTTATTTTAAAGAACCTAAAGATGTTACTTTTGAACAAATATCAGATTACAAAGAAGAATTTGTTCTTAATAATGAAATCATTCATGGTGCAGCAAATATAACTGATTTATCTATCCCTGAATGGGTACAATTTACAGAAGATACTAAATATAAAGAATCAGTAACTCCTGGTTTTGTCACTGCTCATACATTTTTCGCTTTAGATAATGATAAAATCATTGGTATTATTAACGCAAGGCATAAACTGAATGACTACTTATTAAACTTCGGTGGCCATATAGGCTATAGTGTTAGAAAGTCACAGCGAAGAAAAGGATATGCTAAAGCGATGTTATCTTATACAGCAGATTTTTTATTTTCACTTGGCCTAGAGAAAATCTTAATTACCTGTGATAAAAAGAATATTGCCTCAAAACGCACTATAGAATCATGCGGTGGTATTTTAGAAAATGAAATAATAGAAGAAACTAGAACTACATTAAGATATTGGATATATAAAAAATAAGGTTAGGTTGGAATTTAATCCAACTTAACCTTTCTATTTCATCTCGACTACAGTAGCTCCCATACCACCTTCGTTTTGACCTCCGGTTCTATAGCTAGCTACATATCTATTATTTTTTAGATATTCACCTATATTTTTACGAAGTATACCTGAACCTAAACCATGTATTATAGTAAATGTGTCATATCCTTGAAGTATTACTTTATCCATATAATCTTCTATTTCCCTTATAGCTTCTTCTGTATTTAATCCTATTACATTAATATCAATACCTACTTTTTTGCTGCTAACACTACTTGTGCTCACGTATCTAGTAGTCACTTCAGGTTCACTGTCTATTTTTCTAACTTCTTTTTTCTTAATATTTAGTTTCATAGCACCCATTTTTATCTGTAACGTATTTCCTGAAATTTCTAAAACTGTCGCTCTTTGATTATAACCTAATACTAATACATCATCTCCAACTCTAATTTCACTATTGTCAAACTTAGGTTGGTTTTGTAGTTTTTTATGAAATTTAATATTATTTTTACTTCTATCCATAGTATGCAGCAATTCATTAACTTCATGCTGTTTTAACGAAGAACTATCTTTAAACTCTTTATAAATCTCAAGCATTTCTGCTTTCTTCTCTTCAATCTCTCTATTAAGTTCTATACTTAAATCATTATATAAACTTTCTCTATACTCTTCATATTTTTGTAGATTGGTATCTAGAGTTTGTTTTACATCATCTATCTCATCTAGTGTTTTATTTATATACTCTAATTTATAATCATATTCTCTGATACTTTCAGAAAGTTTATCAATAAATAGATTATTTTCTTTTGTATTTACTTCCAATAATGAAATTGCTTCATCTATAATTGATTGTTCTAAACCTAGTTTAGCTGATATATTAATCGCGTTAGACTTCCCTGGTAACCCAATAATAAATCTATAGGTTGGTTTTAATTTTTCAAAATCAAATTCCATTGAAGAATTTTTATAATACTCAGACTCAAAACAATAATTTTTGATTTCTGGATAGTGAGTTGTACATAATATAGTTGCATTCATTTTTTTGAATTTTTCTAGTAATGCAATAGAAAGTACTGCCCCCTCACTAGGATCTGTTCCTGAACACAACTCATCTAGAAGTATCAAACTCTTGTTATTCGTTTTATTTAGTATATTAATAATATTAGTCATATGAGAAGAAAAAGTAGATAAGTTATTTTCAATAGACTGTTCATCACCTACATCTACAAATACATCTTCAAAAAATCCAACTGTTGATTCCTCTAATGCTGGAATATAAAATCCTAGATGTGATAAGTACACACATAATCCAACTGTCTTTAAAATTACAGTCTTACCACCAGTATTAGGACCAGTAATTATTAGTGAATTTCCTTTATTATCTAGGATAACATCATTTTTCACAACTACGTCTTTATCAATTAAAGGATTATATGCTTTCTTTAGATTAAGCTCTTGTGAATTTACTATGTTTTGTTTATTAAAGCCATTTCTAGCACAAAAATTCATTTTTGAAAATATAAACTCTATTTGAGAAAAGTTCCAAAGAGAATTTATAAGTTCATCTGCTTTTTCTTTAATTACTTCAGATGCTTCTTTTAGTATTCTAAGAATTTCTTCTTTTTCCTTACGTTTTAGAATTCCTATTTCATTATTAATCTCTACATTTTCTTTTGGTTCAACGTAAAATGTATTTCCTGAGGCACTCTCATCATGTATTATCCCGCCAAAGTCATTTTTATATTCGGGTTTTACTAAAATTACATCACGATCATTTCTCTTTGTTACAATTGCTTCTGTTAATTTTTTTACATTTGAACGAAGGATATTTTTTAGTATCTGATCACTCTTATTTTTCAACTTAGAAATATTTACTTTTATATTTTTTAATTCAAGTGATGCATCTGGTCTTATATATCCATCTTCATCTATTATTCTATCTAAATATCTTTCCAAATCGCTAAAATCATCTAATTTAACAACATATTTTGTTAAACTTGGATAATTAGAATGTTCGTGTAATTTTATATTTTCAAATCTTCTTGAGAATCTATCATAAGTTATAATATTTCTTAATATATAAAAAAGTTCCTTTTCTGACAGTACACTATCAATTTTTGCCTTTTTAACACTAGAATTATAATCAAATATTTTTAATTTGAATTCGTTTGGGTATTTTCTAAGAAGATCATATCCCTCTTCATTCTCCTTATGTACTTCGACTAATTTATCAAAATTTGTAATATACTCTAAATTTTTTATTTTTTCAAATGATAGCTCTGAAAAACAGTATTTTTCTACATCTTTTAATACTAAGTCTAAATTAATTTTCTTTTGAGTAATTTTATTCAATCTAATCTCACTCCTTCAATCTATATTTACATGCTTTATCTTTTTATAACACAAACTATTATACACTAAATAAAAGTATTAAACAATTTCTTTTGATTAAAATCGACTTCTTACTCACATAATAGAAAAAATTCGGAGCACCTCAGGAACCCCGAATCTAATTTTATTTATTAAAGAATAAACTAATAAACTGCTTTGATAATACTGGTGTATTTTGAATTATATAATCTGGTAATGTAGAATCTTTAAATATCGCTATCTTCCAATCTGGAGCAGGCAATACCGTTACAAGGTAAAGTACTACAAACACAATCAAGTAAATCTCCACGAATCCTAGTATAGCACCAAGATATCTATCAGTCGTTTTTATTAATGGTAATTTTCTAATAACGCCCAATGTTTGAGCTAAAATTTGTATTATTAATCGAATAACAATAAATAATACGATAAATGATACTATACGATAATATGCTGTTGGAATATTAAGACCTTTATATATTCCCTCAAGCCCTTCCGTAACATCTGTTGGAATCGGGATCATACTCGTAAACAAATACGCTAATCTTGAACTAAATAACATAGATACTGCATAACCAATCACTATTGTTCCTAAATAGAATATTTGCATGATTAATCCACGTTTGTATCCTAAATATGCTCCCGCAGCTAATAATAATGCAATAATTATATCAACCATTTTTTCTCCTTTCAAATCGTTATCTATTTCTTAATGACTTATAATTAATATATAAGTATTTTAATCTACCAACTTTAAAGTAGCATTAATCTATTTTAGACTAATGCTACTTTTTTAAAAAATTTAAATTATTATTCAACTCCGATAATGTATGGATATACCGGTTGTCCTGATTCTATAAGTTCTACTTCTACGTCAGGGTATTTTTCTTCTATTAATTGTTCTAAGAAATCAGTATATTCTTCTGTACTTTCTTCACCTAAGTAAAGAGTTACAATTTCTTTATCTTCATCAATAGATTTTTCTAATAATTCTTCTAATACTGTATTCAGAGATAAGTTAGAAACCACTATTTTTCCATCTTTAATTCCCATGAATTCATCTTTTTTAATTTCAACACCTTCGATATTAGTATCACGAACAGCATGTGTTACTTCCAGAGTACTTACTGTTGATAATACTTCTTGCATATTAGCGAAGTTTTCATCAGCTGAAGCTTGAGGATTAAACACCATAACCGCAGCTAAACCTTGAGGCGCTGTTTTACTTTCAATAACAAAAACATTTTCCTCAGCTAACTCAGCAGCTTGTTTTGCTGCAAGTTGGATATTTTTATTATTAGGGAAGATAAAAATGTTCTTAGCGTTAACTTCTTTAATTGCTTTCATTATATCTTCAGTTGATGGATTCATAGTTTGTCCACCTTCCACGATATAATCAACTCCCATAGAAGTTAATACTTTACTTAATCCAGCTCCCATAGAGATAGAAATCATTGCTTGTTCTTTTAGTTCTTTTGGAGTAGTCGCTTGTTTAGCTTCTTGTTTTCTTAGAACTTCACGGTGCTGTTCTCTCATATTATCAGATTTAATCTTGATAAGTTCTCCATATTGTTGACCATAATTGAATACATCTCCTGGAGTTTCTGTGTGAACGTGAATTTTTACATACTCACTATCAGAAATAACTAGAAGAGAATCTCCAAATTTACTCATATCTTCACGGAATTTATCTTCGTTGAAATCTTTTTTCTCTTTATCAAGACGAACAGTAAATTCTGTACAGAATCCATACACGATATCTTCTGGAGACATAAAGTCCATATCGTGATCATCTTCAAACTGCATATCAACAACATTAGTTTCTACAGATTCTAATCCTTCAATTTTTTCACCTTTAAGTGCAGCTACAAAACCTTGATATACACAAACAAGCCCTTGACCTCCTGAGTCTACTACACCAACTTCTTTTAGAATTGGTAATAAATCCGGAGTTCTTTTTAGTGAAGCTTGAGCTTCAACATAGATTGCTTCCATTACTTCTACTACTGACGTAGTATTTTCAGCTGCTTTAAGTCCAGCTTCCGCTGCTTCACGAGCTACTGTTAAAATAGTTCCTTCTACTGGTTTAATAATCGCTTTATAAGCAATACTCACACCATTTTGAATAGCATCTGCAAACTCTTTAGCATTAACTTCTTTTTTATCAGCTATGTGCTGAGACATTCCTCTAAATAGTTGAGAAAGGATAACACCTGAGTTTCCACGTGCTCCCATTAATAATCCTTTAGAAAAAGACTTACCTAATTCACCGATGTTTTCTACAACATTTGCAGCTGTTTCTTTAGCACCTGATGACATTGAAAGGTTCATATTTGTTCCTGTATCACCATCTGGTACAGGGAAAACATTTAATGAGTTTATTTTTTCTGCATTTTTAGCTAAATTTTTTGATCCTAAATCAATCATTTCAGCTAAAACGAGTCCGTTAATTTTCTCCACTATCTTTCCTCCTATTTATTTACCTTGATGCCTTGAATATAAATGTTGATTTCATCAACTTTGACACCTAAAGTTTTTTCAATTTGATATTTTACTGAAGATTGAACATTGTTAGCTATTTCTGAAATTTTTGTTCCATACATAACTATGATATATAAATCAATTACAAGTTTTTCTTCATCTTTTTTTACTACTATTCCTTTTGCGTAATTTTCTTTACGTAAAATTTCTGTAATTCCATCCTTAACTTGATTTTTACTAGCCATTCCTATAATTCCGTAACAACTTACAGCTGCACCACCTGCAACTGATGCGATTACATCATCACTAATAGAAACATGACCATATTCATTATTAATTTCTAATGACATATCTTTTCCTCCTATTTTAAAAATAGTCAACTGAACATACGAACTATTATACCTTTTTTAACAGAAAAATACAAGTGAAACATTGATAATTCTTTACTTAGAGCCTTTTAGTATCCCTTTTATATTGCTAATATTATTTATTATTATTAATAAATTCCTTAGAATGAATCATTAATGTAATGACATCACACACTGGTGTAGGAATATTATGAATTTTTCCAAGTCTTGAAATTTCTCCATTAAGATAATCTATTTCCGTCAAACGACCATTCTTCATGTCTTGATATAATGATGGATAATGTGCTCCAGCAGTCTCTAAAGGAAAACAATTTTTTATATTATTTTCAATTACATCTTGATTAATATCAATCCCTTCAGCTTTACCTACAGCTGTAATTTCATTTAAAACCGCTCTTGTTAATTCTAAATTCTTATCATAGCTTCCATACTGATTAATATTACAATCAATAAGTGTGCAAAAAGTATTTAGCACACAGTTTAAACCAGCTTTATGCCATATTGATTGATATGTATCTGCCGAATATTTAATATTTAATCCCGCATCATTTAATCTATCTACAAGTTTCAAAGTTTCATCTAAGTTAATCTCTTTAACTTGTTTTAACTCTATTTTTCCCGTTCCATGAGCATTTAATACACCAGGACCTCCTAGTCCACTAGTCCACACTGTTACACCAATAAGAATGTTCTCTTCTTTTATATAATCTTTTAAAGTCTCAACATGACCTAAACCATTTAAAATACAAATGATTTTAGTATCATCGTGAAATAAATGTTTAACTTTTTCTAGCATAGCTCTTAATTGCATAGATTTAGTTGCAACAAAAACTACATCATATTTTCCTCTAACTTGATCAGGATGATATGTCGGTATATAATAATTACCTAAATCCACCTCATCAATTATAACTTTTAATCCATTATTAGTAATATTTCTTACATGTTCCTCCCAAGAATCTACAAATGTTACATCTTCATTATTTTTAAATAACATATACCCAAATCTTGAACCAAGAGCTCCTGCTCCTGCAAATAATATTTTCATAATTAATCTCCTTAAAGCGTATTCTACCTTAATTTTATAACTATAAAATAACTTTGTCAATGTGTTATCAAATCAATATAAATAATTAAAATAACCTAACAAAAACATCTCTTAAAAAACGAATTTGTTAAGTTATTTTTTATATACTATAAATTATAGATTTTCTGGTTTATATGCATCTTTCTTATATAATTTCAATACATCAGAATAAAATCTATCTGCTAAAAATGCAACTGTAAATGGAATTACGAAGAATGCCAATAACACTGGTAATAAGTTACCATTATTCATTGCGTATGATTTAGAAGGTCCGATTAAACCGATAATGCCAAATCCTGCACTCTCGTGTGTCCCAAGAATTTTTAGGAAATATCCTGAAAGTCCTGTGATTGCTGCTGTTGTTAAAATTGTTAATAGTAACTGTGGTTTACGTGCACAGTTTGGCATCATAAGTTTGATTGCACCTAAGATAATAGCCACACTAGCACCTTTACTTTTCGCTCTATAAGTACCGATAGCTAGTACCGCTGCTGCTGAAACTAATCCTAATGTTGCAGCTCCTGCCCCCACATAGTTTTCATTAGAAAATAGTATTAATCCCATTGCAACTGTTGATACAGGTGTAACGATTAAGAACGAAAATGTCATTGTTATTAAAATACACATTAACACTGGTTGTAATGTTGTAAATTCAAAAATGATCGATGCTAAAAGTTTAGTTAAACTCTTAGTATATGGTAATGTTACTAATCCTAACGCTGCTACTAATCCTCCAGTGATTGGTAAGAAAATAATTGTAACAGCTCCGAATTTATCTTTAACAAGGTTAATTGCTAAAGCTCCAATAATTGTAATTAAAATGACGTTAAATAAATCTCCCATTGGAACCCCAGTCCATGCTTTTGCTTGTGCATTAAAAGTTAAAGATCCACTTGCTGCTAAGACTGTCGCTCCTAATACTGCTGACTCTAATGGTTTAAATTTTAAACTTTGCCCTACAATAACTCCTACTAAAACTGGAATTGCAAATTGTAATAAATACATCGCTTGAGTTAATGTAGTGAATAATCCAGGTGCAAATAATGTTCCTAAATATTTAAATAATGTACTTAGAACTGCATTTGGAATTAATCCTGCAACAACTCCTAAAGCTGTACCGTTTAAAATAATATTAAGAAAATCCCTTACTGATTTTGTCATATACATCCTCCTTTGTTTGTTTTTAATGAATATAATAAATATAATAATATAAAATCAAACAAAAGTAAAGAATTTTTTGAAAATTTATCTATTTTTTCTTTATTTTATTATGTAAAGCGTATACAAATTAAAAAGCAGCTAACATCATTAGGTATAAAATGATATTTAGCTACTTTTATAATACTTTTATTTCATCACAAAATTACACTATAATAATGGTTTTTTATTCGGTGTACCTGCTTTTCTAGGATATTTGTTAGGTGTCTCTTTAGCTTTTCTTATTTCTAAAATATGACGCTCCTCACCTTCAATATCAAATTCTAAATCTTGTTCTAACTTTCCACCTAGAAGTTTTATTGCATTAATCGCTTCTTTCGTCTCTTCTTCCGCTTTTTGTGCTTTTAAACTTAAGAAATATCCACCTTTTTTTACTAACGGTAAACACAATTCAGCTAATACATTTAATCTTGCTACCGCTCTAGCAGTTACGATTTCAAAACTTTCTCTGTAGTCTTTATTTTGTCCAAATTCTTCTGCCCTAGCATGAACAAAATTACAATCACTAAGTCCTAGTTCATCTTTTACTAAATTTAAGAACTTAATTCTCTTGTTTAACGAATCAACAATCGTAACTTTTAAATTTGGATATAATATTTTCAATGGGATTGAAGGAAATCCTGCTCCACTTCCCACATCACAAATACTTTCAATATTAGAATAATCTTTATAGAAAGCTAGTGAAATTGAATCAAAAAAGTGTTTTGTATAAAATTCATCTTCTTCGGTAATAGCAGTAAGATTTATCTTCTGATTCAATTCAACTACTAAATCATAATATTTACTATACTGCTCTTTTTGAAGCTCTGATAATTCTATTCCTACCTTTTCTTTTACTGCAGCATAAAACTGTTCTTTATTCATTGTTTGTTCCTCTACGTTGTTCTAAATATACTAATAAAATAGAAATATCCGCTGGATTAACTCCTGAGATACGAGATGCTTGACCAATAGTTAATGGTAATACTTTTTTTAGTTTTTCCCTTGCTTCTAAAGCTAAACTTGGTACTTCATCATAATTCAGATCTGTAGGTATTTTCATCTCATTCATCTTCTTAAGTTTTTCTACTTGTTGAAGAGATTTTTTAATATAACCTTCATATTTAACTTCGATTTCAACTTGCTCTACTACATCTTTAGGAAGAACTGTATCATCATTAGCTAAATATAGAACATTTGCATGGCTTAATTCTGGGCGTCTTAGCATATCAATCGCCAAAATACCGTCACGAATTTCCGCACTATTTAATTCTGCTAGTTTTTCTAGAGTAGCAGCTGTTGGAGTTATTCTGAAAGTTTTAAGTCTTTCAATTTCGTCAGCAACCATCTTACGTTTTTCACAGAATTTATTATATCTCTCTTTAGTTACTAAACCGTAGTTATAAGCTTTTTCAGTTAAACGCATATCAGCATTGTCATGACGTAATAATAATCTATGTTCTGCTCTTGAAGTTAAAAGTCTATATGGCTCATTTGTTCCTTTTGTTACTAGGTCATCAATAAGAACTCCAATATATGCTTCATCACGACCTAGAATCATCGGCTCTTCACCAAGCACTTTACAAGCGGCGTTTATTCCAGCCATAATACCTTGACCTGCTGCTTCTTCATAACCACTCGTACCATTAATTTGACCCGCAGTAAATAACCCGTCAATTAATTTTGTTTCCAATGTTGGCCATAGTGTTGTTGGATTTACTGCATCGTATTCAATCGCATACCCATTACGCATAATTACTGCATTTTCAAGACCAGCAATACTATGTACCATGTCACGTTGAACATCATCTGGTAACGAAGTAGACAGACCTTGTACATATATTTCTTTCGTATTTCTACCTTCTGGTTCTAAGAAAAGTTGATGTCTTTCCTTATCGTTAAAACGAACATATTTGTCTTCAATACTTGGACAATATCTTGGTCCTGTTCCTTTAATCACTCCAGAATACATAGCTGAACGCCCTAAGTTCTTATCGATAATTTCATGTGTTGTTGAATTTGTATAAGTTAACCAACATGGTACTTGATCTTTAACAAATTCTTTAGTTTCATAACTAAATGCATGTTCTTCTTCATCACCTGGTTGAATTGCTGTTTTAGAAAAATCTACACTATCCGCATTAACCCTTGGTGGTGTCCCAGTTTTAAACCTAACTAAGTCAAATCCTAATTCTTCTAATTGTTTCGCAAGATCGATAGATGGCATTTGATGATTTGGTCCAGAAGAATATTTAATATCTCCAATTACAATTTCACCACGTAAATATGTACCTGTAGTTATAATAATTGTTTTTGCTTTATACGCTGTTCCAAGCATAGTTCTTAATCCAACTACTTTATTATCTTCAATAATAAGTTCACGTACCATTGCTTGCTCAATATCTAAATTTGGAGTATCTTCTAAAATTCTCTTCATCTCTAATTGATACTCAACTTTATCAGATTGCATTCTTAGTGCACGAACTGCTGGCCCTTTTGCTGTATTTAACATTTTACTTTGAATATTAGTCTTATCAGCTACTCGTCCCATTAGACCACCAAGTGCATCTACTTCACGTACAACAATTCCTTTTGCCGGTCCACCCACACTCGGATTACACGGCATAAACCCAATAGTATCTAAATTAATTGTAATCATTAGAGTTTTAACACCTTTTCTACTTGAAGCATGTGCTGCCTCAATTCCGGCATGTCCTCCTCCAATTACAATAACATCATATTCTTTTAAAAATTCAGTCATAGTACCTCCATATATTTTAACGTAATTGCAAAATAATGCTTTGACCAAAATTTTGATATATTACTAAATTTTTACCTTTATAATATTATCATATCGAGAAGAAAAACACTAATAATATACCTATGTTCATAAAAAAATCGTAGCACTTTCGTACTACGATTTAAATTATTTATTCTGTTACTTTATCAAACTCATAAAATTTATCTTTATTAAATAAACCTAAGTGTTTATCAACCATTATTGAGTTTGTCATACCACCACTAACATTTAAGCAAGTACGTCCCATATCTAAAATTGGGTCAACTGCTAAAATTGGGTTAATTTGATTGAATAATGCTCCAAAACCTACTCCGTTAACTGAAACTGAGGCAGCTGTAATTGCTGTACCAGGAACCCCTGCGATACCTACAGAACCTAATGTTACTACAATAACAGTCATAATAAATAATGTTGCATCAATTGTTATTCCATTTGCATTAGCTAAAAATACTACTAACATTGTTGGATAAATACCAGCACATCCTTGCATTCCCGCTGTAGAAGAGAACGAAGCAACAAAGTTTGCTGTTGACTGATTAACTCCCATTTCTTTAGTTAAAGTATTAATAGTTAAAGGTAATGTACCCGCACTTGAACGTGAAGTAAATGCTAAAACTAATGGCTTACTTGCTTTTTTAAAATATGTAACAGGTGAAACACCATGTAGTAATAAGAATAATCCTTGAATTACAAATTGAATTACTACTGCTACATATAATAATCCGATAAATAATAATACATCTTTAATTGATTTTAATCCTCTTTGTGCAATTGTGTTAGCTAGTAACGGGATTACAGCATAAGGTAATAATCTAATTATTAGTACTGTCATTCGAGATACAATAGCATGTAAATTAGCAATATAGTCTATGAAAGTTTTTACTTTACTTTCATCTTTATTTTGAATATATCTTGCAGCTAGTCCGATAAACATCGCAAAAATTACTACACCAATTACATTAAAGTCAACCATTGCTTTAATAGGATTTGAAGGAATTAATTCTCGAATAATTGTAACAACATTTTTTACTTCTTTAATTTTACTATCCCCATTACCTAAAACAATAGAACTACTTCCAAGTTTAAATACTGCAGAAACTACAAAACCAACTATAGAGCTTATTGCAACCATTCCTAATGTAATAATCAGTGTTAATCTTGTTAATTTTTTAACATCAGTATTAGCATTAATATTTACAATTACATTGATAATTGAAACTAATACTAATGGTACGATTAACATTTTAATTAAATCAATAAATCCATTCCCAAATAATGAATACCATGTAGTTGTTTCAGAAACATATTTAATCTTCATCGGTTCATCACTAAATCCTGAATATGCTTGTATACCAATCCCTAGAAGTAAACCTATTGCTGTTGATAATAACGTTCTTTTTGAAGAACTAACTCTTTTTTTTGCTAAATAATACATTAAGTAAAATAACGCAAAAAGTACTACTAAAAATAATAATGTTTCTTTTGTAGAAATCATAATAAATTTCTCAAAAAATGTAAATTTGTTTTCCATTTTCTATCCTCCAAATGAGTTTTTACTCATCTTCTTTTTTATTTTGTAAAATTTTAATCTTAAATTTTACTCCATCTACAGATAGAATGGAAAAGATAATGACCTTTTTCCATATTGTACCTCCGTAATGTAAAAGATATTTAAATTAAACTACAATTTTCAGAAATTTTCAATAGTTTTGCTCAAAAAAATATATTTTATAAATTCTTTTTATTTACTTAATATTTTTAATAAGTTATAATAATGATTAGTTATTATTTATATATTAATAGAATGGAGGGATTTTTTTGAGTATTAAATTAGTTTACGCAAGTTTAACAGGTAATACTGAAATGTTATCTGATTTAATAATAGAAAAATTCGAAGAAGAAAAAGGTCTAGAAATAGAAAAACTATTTATCGAAGACATGGAAGATTTTGATTTTCTAGATGATGCAGATGCTTTTATCGTTGCAAGTTATACATATGGTGAAGGTGAACTTCCTGAAGAAATGGAAGAATTTTACGAAGCATTAGCAGATAAAAACTATGAAGGAAAAATCTACGGGGTTATTGGAACTGGTGATACTATCTACGATGAGTACTGTGTTTGTGTAGATCAATTCGATGAGCAAATCGCTAAAACTGGTGCTACTAATCCAACTGAAAATCTTAAAATTGAAATTGAAGCAGATACTGATGAAGATTTCGAAAACATTGATAAATTTATTGAAGCATTCGCTAGCGCTCTATAATAAAAAAAACGGTTATGATAAATCATAACCATTTTTTTATTTATCCTTTAAAGAAAACATTAACCCTTTCAAATTCGTCTTCCCAATTATTCCAATCTAATCTTATCTTAGAATTTTCTTCAAGAATATCCTCAACTAAATTTTCGATTGTAATTTCTTCTAATGAAGCTTTAATCGCTTTATTCACAGTATTAACCTTTTTCAAGTATTTACTATAACGTTTATCTACCGCTAAAGCACCTTCAAAAATTTTTGAAACATAATCTGTTTTTAGTGCAAAAATTTCTACTTCGTCATTTAGCGCTACATATATATCATATAAAGTAACTTTTTTATTTGACTTGTATTTATATCCCCCGCCAATACCAGTGTTAGCTTTTACTAGATCATTGACAACCAATTTTCTCATAATTTTTTTCAGATATGTTGGAGAAATATTTAAACGCTGGCTTATTTCCTTAGAATTCAAGAAAACATGTCTATCTTGAAGGTATAACATAACCATTATACAGATTGCTTGTTCAGTACTCTTTGTTAAATGCATAAACTCAACCTCTTTTCTTTTTAATATAACTCTACTTACATCCTTATTTTATGATATATTTTTATAATTGTCAAATGTTATCTTAATTTTTCTCCCCAGTATTGATAATAGGTACATTCAATGGAACCATTAAAAAGTTTTCTTCTTTTTGTTGCTTTTTTCCCATATAAATGTTCAAACATTTTATGAGATGTTAATAAATAAAGTGACCAATGTTTCTTATTTTTAAGCTCAGTTCCTAAAAACTTATACATTGCTTCTACTTCTTTTTTCTCACCAAGACGTTCACCATAAGGTGGGTTTGCAATTACACAACCAGTTTCTTTTTTCGCTACAAAGTCAAATACCGACATTTGTTTGAACTTAATTACTCCTGCAAGTCCAATTTCCTCAGCATTATTTTCAGCCGTCGCAATCATTTTAGGATCAATATCAGAACCATATAGTTCTAATTCTTTATCATAATCAATAAGATCTTCTGCCTTATTTCTTTCTTCATCTACAAGACTTTTTGGCATCCATGGCCACTTTTCAAAGTCAAAGTTTCTATTAATACCAGGAGCCATATTTTGAGCTGCCATAGCCGCTTCTATTAATAATGTTCCAGATCCACAGAACAAGTCATATAATGGTGTTTCACCTTTCCAGTTAGTTAATTTAACCATTGCTGCTGCTAGTGTTTCTTTTAACGGTGCAGTACCTTGTTTAGCACGGTATCCACGTTTATGAAGTCCATCTCCTGAAGTATCTAGTAGGATAGTTGCAATATCATTCAACATAATTATCTCTAATCTATATCTAGCACCAGTTTCTGTTAACCATCCTGTAACTCCATAACTCTTTTTCATTTTTTCTACAATTGCTTTTTTTACAATAGACTGACAGTCAGAAACACTAAATAATGTAGACTTATGACTACGTCCATCTACAGGGAACTTAGCATCTACTGGAAGATATTTATCCCATTCGATTGCTTTAGTTTTTTCAAATAATTCCTCAAAAGTATACGCTGGAAATTGTGCTACAACGATTTTTACCCTGTCAGCACATCTTAACCATAGATTTGAACGAACTATCGCTCTTTTATCTCCAGAATAATAAACTCTTCCATTTTCTACTTTTGTCTCATAACCTAACTCTTGAACTTCTTTAGCTACTATTGCTTCAATTCCCATTGGGGTTGTTGCTACTAAATTAAATTTCATCTCTTCCTCCTTAAAAAAAAGAGGCTCCTAAGAGCCCCTAGAACTAGTTGTTTTTCTTATCATAAGCCATATTCTGTATCTATCTTACTCAAACGAGACTAGTCTACTCTCGTAAAAATAGCTGTGATCATCTGTCTAAATATATATATATATATATTTCCTATTCCTACATTCATTTCTGCGGAATAAGTGCTTCTACCAAAATTTGAATTGCTCACTCAAGGGGTTTACCGCGTTCCACTTCTTATATTTCTATAAGAACTCCGTCACTGTGGCACTTTCAAGACATATAACCATATAGAAAACTACTTAGGTTATATTTTCTGCCGTCACCATAAGGTGCCTAAACTTATTTTTTCGTTTAGCGTTGAACACTACAAGCATCTCAGCCTGTGTGAGTATGGACTTTCCTCAGCATTTCTGCCGCGATCACTCAAAGAAAAACACTTATACTACTTTACACTAAAAATATTATTTTGTAAACAATATTTTAAACTATTTTTCTAAAACAGAAATTTTCCCTTCAGCAATTTCTTCTAATGCTTTACCTACTTCTTTGTGAGAAGTATATTTATCTAATTTTGCTGTTTCAGGGTTTGCAAATAATTCTCTTGCTCTTTTGCTTGCTAATGAAACTAACATATATTTTGAATTTACTTTTGATTTTAATACATCTAATTTTGGATATAACATCTTCTTCTCCTACATTTCTTCTAATTCTAATAATGCTCTTCTATATTTCATCTCTATACGTTCGCGTTTTAAATGTTCACTAAGTATAATTGCTTTGATTCTTTCTACAGCTTTATCTACTTCATCATTTTCTACTACATAGTCATAAAGGTGCATCATATTAATTTCTTTTTTTGCTTTAGCTATACGTGATTCTATTACTTCATCGCTTTCTGTACCACGACCTTTTAATCTATCTTTAAGATCTGCAATACTTGGTGGAGCTAAAAATATAAATAAGGCATCTGGGATTTTACTTTTAACTTTCTCAGCACCTTGAACTTCAATTTCTAAAAATATATCTTTTCCTTTTTCCATCGTCTCCCTAACGTACTTAACGGGAGTTCCATAATAATTGTTGACATATTGGGCATATTCTAATAATTCACCTTGTTGAATTAAACTTTCAAATTCTACTTTTGTCTTAAAGAAATAATCAACTCCATCTTCTTCACCAGGTCTCATGCCTCTTGATGTCATTGAAATTGAATATTCGAAGTCAACATCTTTACTTTCAAAAATTCTTTTTCTTACAGTACCTTTACCTACTCCTGAAGGTCCTGAAAGAACTATTAGTAATCCTTTCTCCATTTTTCGTATCCTTCTATTATGTTTTATTATCTTTTTATAATACCATAAATCGGAAAAAATATAAACTATAAACATGTATATTTAAGTTGAAAATTAATTTACTTATATTTTCTCAAAATTCTCAATTTTCTAGTATAGTTTACTTCTAATTCTTTATTTATATCTTCCTAAAAAGCATATCTTATTATCCCTAAAGATAATATTCCAACCGCAACA
This sequence comes from Gemella taiwanensis, assembly GCF_054054385.1. Taxonomy (NCBI): domain Bacteria; kingdom Bacillati; phylum Bacillota; class Bacilli; order Caryophanales; family Gemellaceae; genus Gemella; species Gemella taiwanensis. The sequence goes on along the minus strand of NZ_JBSMTL010000005.1, from coordinate 93,493 downwards.
ATAACGAGAAGACTTTTTGAAATAATAGCACTAACTACTGTAGGCAAAGATGCTAATAGATTTTCATAATTGATTTGAGGAAATTCTCCAATTTTTTGTATAAATAAACCATCAAACCACAATGCTGACATTATTACAATTGGTACAAAACTAAGATACTCAATTATCGCTTTTGGTAGATCAAATTTTTTCAATAGTACAAATGGAAGTACTCTTGATAGCCATGTTACAATTGTACATCCCAATATTGTTAAGAGAATATAACTAGTTGATAACATTCTTTAATACCACTCCTATCGCACATCCTATTAAAGTAACTACTATTATCAATACATTACTCGGAATAAAAATCATTCCAAAATATACTAAAAATAACACAACAATAATTACAATAAACTGGACCTTTTTCTTTATAGTAAAGTCTGAAAGAACTTGTAAATATAATAATCCTATAAACATTGCTACTAAAGCAAAATCTAAACCAAGAGATTTAGGATCCTTAACTATTCCCCCTAATAATGCTCCTGAAACTGATGAAGTAAACCATGTAAAATAAGATATTAAATTTGCTGCATTAAACCATTCATAAGTAAGATTTCCATTTGTATAGTTTTGCTTATTCATTCCTAAAGCAAAACTCTCATCTGTTAAAAAAGTACCTATTACTATATTCTTAAATACACTATAACGTTTAAAAAATGGAGCTATGGCCATACTCATTAATATCATCCTCGAATTAATTAGAAACGTTGCTAGAACGATTGAAAGTATAGGAGCACCGCTTGAGAGCATACTCACTGTAATAAATTGAGCTCCTCCTGCATAAATAATGACATTGCTCCTACAAAGAAAGGACTAATCCCCACTGAACTAGATATAATTCCAAATGCCAAACCTATACCTATATATCCAAATACGGTTGGTAATGTATCTTTTATAGCTGTTTTTACATCTAATTTATCATCCATATACTCACCTTCTTTTGATGTTTAATATTTAATTTTTATCATTTGTTAAAAGTTGTCCAATAAGATCTTTATCTATCTTTTGCTTAACAGTTTTTTGTCCTGTATACGTCACTAATCCAGGTTTAGCACCAGATATTTTTTTCACATTTTTTATTAATGTTCTGTCAACATTAACATATTCTTCATTTTTAAACTTCGAATAGTATGCTGCTAACATTGATGCAACTTCTATTGTATCTTCACTTGGATTATTATCAAAAATTACAACATGACTACCTGGAATATCTTTTGCATGAAACCATAAATAGTCACGTCTTGCTAATTTATTTGTAATAGTATCATTTTGAAGATTATTCTTTCCAACATATATTGCTGTTTCATTATGATAAATAATAAAATAATTACTCTTGTTCTTTTTCTTATTAATTTTTATCTTTTCTTTTAAAATACCATTAGCAATCAATTCTTCTTTAATTTCTGCTATATCTGTTTTATCCGCATTTTCAAGTTGGAATTTTATCGTCTCAAAGTATCCTAAATCTTCTTTAGCTATCTCTATTTGTTCAATCAGATTCTCAATGGTTCTCTTATTCTTTTTATAAAGATTAAAATATTTCTCCGAGTTTTTTTCAATAGTTAAATTCGGATCTAATTCTATCTTAATTTCAGACAAATCTTCACTATAAAAATTCTGTAACGTTACTGTTTCTGGTATCTCTCTTTTAAATAAATAAATATTAGAAATCAATAGCTGACCTTTTAATTTGTAATCATCTCTATTTTCAGCTTGAATAAGCTCACTTTCTAGTATACTTACCTTTTTATTTAGTCTATTTATTTTTGTATTAATAAAATTAAATAGTTTTCTGTCAGTATTCTTATTAATTGATTCTCTAGCTATATCCATATAATAGTAATCAAGCAATTGTGATAACGAATCAAACTCTTTACTATACTCTTTAACTTCAAAGAAGTAAAAATCCTTTTTACCATTTTCTTCAATCAAAATAGGCTTATTATACTTATCAAATTCCTCACAGAAGTTTAGAAAAGCATTTTTCAAATCCAACTCAGAATTTTTTTCGAAATACTTATTCAATAAAGCAGAAACACCATAGAAATTTTTCATTAAAAACTTGTTATCTTTATTCTCAAATTCTAAATTTTTATATTTGTCAAAGTCGAATGGATCATATTTTTCTTTAGTAGGAGGTAAAGTATAAGCCATGTTTGAAATTGTAGATCGTTTAAATTCAAGACTATAACTATTTTTCAATGATTCAAGTATAATATTATCTTCATTTGTTAAAATAATATTAGAATGTTTCCCCATTAGTTCTGTTATTAAATAATAGTATTTCTCATATCCAAGGTCATCAAAATTTTTAATTTTAAAAACCAAAATACGATCATTATTTACTTGCTTTATTTCTTGTATTATCCCACCTGTTAAGTATTTTCTAAGTACAGAACAAAAATTTGATGGTGTTGAAGGATTTTCATAACTATTATTAGTTAATTGTATTCTAGATGCACTTGGATTTGCTGATAGAAATAATTTCAAATTTTTCCCTTTTCTGATTGAAAAGACGAACTCATCTGTTGATAGATTATTTACTTTATTTATTCGCCCTTGTAATATAGTTTCTTCTAATTCTTTTACCATCTTTCTTACAAAAAAACCATCGAATGCCATTTTTCTCCTCCTAATTCTAATTCAATATATATCTTAAAATTATATCACATATCTTTCTATGTGTATATGAAAACCAGAAGTCTAAGTGAACACAAAAAAAAAGAGATAATAACTATATCATCTCTTTTTTCTATTTATTATTTATTTTCAAATCTTTTAGATACTAATACTCCCCATACTAATAATCCAAGTAATACAACCCAGAAAATAACAGTCCAAAGTGTTGAATGAGGAAAATCGTGTGGTATTAATCCTAATTTTTCATGGGCAGCTGCTATAACAAATAGTTTAATACCTACCCAGCCAACTATTAAGAAAGCTGCGATTTCTAATCCAGGTTTAGTTTCTAATACTTTAATAAAAATATTAGCTGCATAACGCATTATTATAACACCTACAAAACCACCTATTACCATAACTGAGAATTGTCCAAGGTTAATCCCTCCGATTGATGTCTCTGAGATATGTGGTAATGTAATTGCAATTGCCACAGCTGCTAAAATTGAATCGATAGCAAAAGCTATATCTGTAAATTCTACTTTTATAACTGTCGCCCAGAAACCACTTTGTTTTTTCGGCGCTTTTACTTCCTCTTCAGAATCTTTTTGTTTCTGTTTATTAAAAAATTCCTTGATGTGAGTACCAGCCATATATATTAAATATAGCCCACCTAGTACCTGTATTTCCCAATACTGTGCTAAAATTGTAATTAGGAAAATTGCAATTATTCTAAAAATTAATGCTCCTGCAAGACCATACATTAAAGCATGTTTTTGATCCTTCGGAGGAAGATGTCTAACCATAACAGCTAGTACAATAGCATTATCTGCCGACAATAATCCTTCTAATAGTATCAAACTAAGCAATACTATTACATACTGAATTAATATCTGTGTATCCATTTAAATCTCCTTCTATCCGAATATTTTTTTTATTAATCTTACTATAAAAATAACTATTACTAACCCAACAAAATTTAACACTACAGGTAAAAAAGTAGTAAGGTTAAATGAAATATGTTGATTCAAATTATTAAATGATTTAGTAAAAATAGTAAGCACACTATTATCTATTCTTTCACTTGCAAAGTTAAGCCTTGTTTTAATCATCTTAGCAATTACCTCTCCACCTAAAAAGTATAAAAGCGAGACAGAAATAGCTAAATTAGTATTATTGAATAATGTTAACGATAATAAAAATATAATATTTGCAAAAAGTAACAATAATATTAACATTGTTACGAATGCCCCAGCAGTATTTACATTCATCATAATCGATTTTATTTCACTAAATAAACTATTCTTACGAACAAATAATAAAGCTAATAAACTTGATACTATTATTACATAATAAACTAAAAAGTAAATTAAATTAGCTAAGATTGAAGAAAAATCTCGGACACTTTTCTTTTTATGAATCTCAAGAAAAACATTTACCTTTGAAACATAATCTTCTCTGTATGAAAAGATGTAATTTAATCCCATAATAAATAATATTACCACTAAATCTATTTTTAATACAATATTAAAAATAATATCCACCAAAGACTTATCAAAAAATAATGATAAAGATTCTAATTTAAAAACTATACCTAAATTTAATAAAATTAAAATTAATGCGAATAGATAATTAAATTTTCTTCTAAATAACTTACCAAATTCAATCCTAAAAAACATTATAAATCAGCCTCGCCCTCATACAATTTAATTTTCTCACCTAAGTTACGAATTTGATATACTTCAATATTATTTTTTAATAGGCTATATACTACTTCTTCAAGAACCTCTTCTCTTACTACTATTTCATTATCATGATATATAGTATACTGATATCCAGATAGTATATCATCTAGTTTTTCGTTGTCAGAAATATTAATAGCAGTAAGTTGTTTTAAGATTAATAAATCTTCAAGATTACCAAAATATGATTTAATTCCATCAGTAATAACTAGAACCTTATCTGCAATACTGTTATATCTATTTAACATAGTATCTAAAATAATTACATTGGCATTATTTGATTTATCCAAAATAAAGTCACTTATAACTTCCATATCTTCAGAAGTTAAATCTTTATCAGTATTATCAATAATAAGAACATTTTGATCTACGAGTATTGAAAATAGTGTATGAAATTTATTAACTTCGTTTGGAAGTAATTCCTTATACTTAGAACTTGATTTAAGATTTAAAGATTCTAAATCATTTTCTAAATCATCAATTGAAAATTTTACATTGAATAAATCTAATGCTACCTTTAAATTTTTTATTAATGTTAAATCATTATAAAATCCAAAATCCTTAGTGAATAATAGTTTTTGCTTACTAACATCTTCATTATCGAAAAGAATCTCCCCTTTATACTTCGTTCTTTTTCTAAAAGAATCTTTTAGAAGTTCTAAATCCTCTGATTTATTATTAATAATAGTTAATATTTCACCTGTGTCCACCTGTAAATCTAATTCTAAGATTGTATCTTTTTTTATTTTCTTTTTATATTCTCTAAATTCTAAAACCATTGCTTCTCCTAAATAAAAATAACAAAATTTTATTACTCTTTTTCTATATCTTTTTTTCCTCAAAAATATAAGATTACATCTTACTATAATACCATTGCTTTATCTCATTGTCAAAACAATAGTCAAAAAAATTAAAAGATGATAGAAGATTAAACTCCTATCATCTTTTAATTAATTATTTATTTTCTTTTACAAAGAAAGTTAAAACGATACCTAGTACAAAACCGATTAATGCAAAGTCTAACCATGCAAAATCTGCAGGTACTGGTAAGAATTTAACTTTTGCTAATAAATTATCAACAGCTGGTACTGCTAATTTAAATGTTGAAATTACAGTTGTATATAAACTAAATAATCCTGTAAATAATACTGTAGTTACATAAACAACTCTCTTTCCTCCAAAGAAATTATTTAAGAATCCTAATAGGATTAATACCATTGTTAATGGGTATAATAAAACTAGTACTGGTACTGCACCTTGAATGATTGCAGCTAATCCATAGTTACCTACTGCAAATGAGAATAAAGTAAGTGCAATAGCATAAGTTTTATAGCTAACTTTATCATACAATCTTACGAAATATGAAGAACAAGCTGTTACTAATCCTACACTTGTTGTTAGACAAGCTAAGAATACAATAACGAATAATAATAATTTACCAACGTTACCGAAGTAATAAGTTGTTGCTCCAGTTAATACTCCTGCACCTGTTTTTTGTAATCCTAATACTGAAACAGATGTAGCTCCAATATTTGAAATGAATACATAAACTAAAGCTAGTAATATAGCTGCAATAATTGCTGATTTTGCTGTGTTGTTAAACACTTCTTTCTTAGTTTTAGCTCCGTATAGTTTTACAGAGTTAATAACGATAATACCAAATACTAATGACGCCAATGCATCCATAGTATTGTATCCCTCCATTAAACCATTCGTAAATGCTAATGAAGTAGTAGCATATGTTTTAGTAGGTTCTTGAGCTACACCCATAGGTTTAACTAATGATGCAATAATTAATACAACCATTGAAAGTAGTAAAACTGGTGTAATTACTGTACCAATTCTATCTACTAGTTTATTTGGGCTAATAGCTAACCATAATGTTAATCCCATGAATAAAGCTAAGAAAATAGCTTGAGCAATTGTAGTATTTTCAGGTGCTACAAAGCTTGATAATCCTAATTCGTAAGTTGTAGTCCCTGTTCTAGGAATTGCAAAGAAAGGCCCGATTGTTAAGTATAATAAAGTCGTAAAAGCAATACCGAAACCTTTACCTGCTCTACTAGATAAATCTAATAAGTCCTCAGCTCCTGAGTAACCCATTACAATAACTCCTAAAAGTGGTAATCCCACTCCCATAATAATAAATCCTATCATCGCTGTAGATAAATTACTTCCAGCGTTTTGTCCTAGGAATGCTGGGAAAATTAAATTACCAGCACCAAAGAACAGTGCAAATAACATAAGTCCGATTGATATATATGGATTTTTCTTTAAAAATTTCAACATGTCATCTCCTCCAAATAATTTTTGTTTTTCAAAGTATGTTATATACAATAATATATTTATTAATATTTGTCAATAGATTTTTAAAAATATTTCATTTTTTGTTGGATAAATGTTTTAAATTTTCAGATAATTAACTCCTTAAATAACATAAGTTAATCGTTTTCTCGATTAATTTATGGTGTTTGAAGACGCTATTTTAATACTAATAAATTATTATCTATCAATAATTAAAAATTAAAAAGATTTGACAATTAAACAAATTATCAAATCTTTATTATTGTTTTTATTTTTTAATTTCTTCTTTGTAATCACAGTGATCACAATGAACACCTTTTTTACCTTCAAATAGAATATTATCACACTTAGGACAATTTCTATTTATCGGCTTATCCCATGATACAAAATCACAAGTTGGGAATCCTTCACATCCATAGAAAAGTTTACCTTTTTTAGATTTCTTTTCTAATATATCATGTTTCTTACATTTTGGACATTTTACCCCTACTTTTTTTTGAATTGTATTTGTATATCTACAATCAGGGAAATTAGAACAAGCTATGAATTTACCAAATTTACCTAACTTGAATACAAGTGGAGATGAACATTCTGGACAAGATTCACCAGTAAATTCTTGTTTTATCTCAACTTTTTCCATTTCTGATTCCGCTTTTTCTACATCTTTTCTAAAACCACTGTAGAAATTATAAATTGTTTTTTCCCATCCAACTTTTCCTTCTGCAATATCATCTAGCTGACTTTCAAGATTTGCAGTAAATTTTGTGTTAATAATATCAGGGAAATACTGTTCGGTAATTTTGCTTACTAATGTTCCTAATTCTGTTGGAGTAAATACTTTATTTTGCAACTTAGCATAATATCTTTTTTGTAGAGTATCCACTATTGTTGCATAAGTTGATGGACGACCTACACCTAATTCTTCAAGTTCAGCAATTAATTTTGCTTCAGAATATCTTGCTGGTGGCTGTGTGAAGTGTTGCTCTTCTTTCATCTCTTTAACCTTAGCATCTTCTCCAACTTCAAATTCTGGTGCTAATTTAACTTTTTCTTTTTCTTTTAATACTGCCAAGAATCCATTAAATAAAAGCTTAGAATGCGCTCCGCGATACATAACTTCATTATTTTCAAATGTAGTAGTACTCGTTTCATAAACTGCAGCACTCATACGACTCGCAAGGAATCTTTCCCAGATTAATTTATATAACTTATATTGATCATTTGATAAATATTCTTTAATAGAATCTGGGGTGAAATTAATGTTTGTTGGTCTTATCCCTTCATGAGCATCTTGAACATTCTTACTAGATTTTCTTGATTTTACTGATGTAGCTAAATAATCTTTACCAAAATTATTTAGTATATAATCACTAGCCATTTTTACCGCTTCATCAGATACTCTAGTTGAGTCTGTTCTCATGTACGTAATTAATCCGGTAACACCACCCAATTTTTTAAGATTAATTCCTTCATATAACTCTTGTGCTACACTCATAGTTTTACGAGTTTTAAAATTAATCTTTCTTGAAGCATCTTGTTGCATAGTAGAAGTAATATAAACATTAGGAGCATTCCTATTTTTCTTAGTTTTCGCTACATCCGTTACTTTAAATGTATCACCTGCTATAGCTTTTCTTATATTGTCTACATCTTTTTTGCTCTCAAGTTTAATCTTTTCACCTTTATACGAATAGAAATTAGCTGTTAAGACTTTTCTATTTTTAATAAAATCTATAGGCATTGACCAATATTCTTGAGGTACGAATTTTTGTATCTCTTCTTCCCTATCTACAATTAGTTTTAATGCAGCATTTTGCACTCGACCAGCAGATAACTTTGGTTTAACTTTTTTCCATAGAACTGGTGAAATATTATACCCTACAAGACGATCAAGAATTCTTCTCGCCTGTTGTGATTGAACTAAGTCCGTATTAATTTTTCTTGGATGCTTAATTGCATCCATTACCGCATCTTTTGTTATTTCATTAAATACTATTCTATTATCAGAATCATTATCTAATCCTAATATGTGAGCAATATGCCATGCTATTGCCTCTCCTTCTCTATCAGGGTCGGATGCTAGGAAAACTTTTTTCCCTTTTGCCTCTTTTTTTAGAGATTTGATTACATCACCTTTTCCTCTTATAGAAATATAATCAACATCCACACTCCCATTATCTAGTACTTCTACTCCCATTCTACTTTTAGGTAGGTCTCTTACATGACCTTTTGAAGATATTACTCTGTATTTTTTCCCTAGATATTTTTCAATAGTTTTTGCCTTTGAAGGAGATTCGACTATTACTAAATTTTCTGCCATTTTCTTCTCTCCATAATTTTTTAATAAGTAGTATCTTAAATCATTTTTATTAAATTGTCAACTTTTTTCAATGAAAATTAGTCTATTTTTGTTAAGATTAAGGGTTCTTGATTCTCACGGACAACAATTGTATGTTCATATTGAGCGATATATGAACCGTCATTTGCGACTAATTCCCATTCATCTCTATCTGAATTTCCTACAGTTTTTGCTTTTGTAGATACGAATGGTTCTACAGCCAAACACATACCATCTTTTAGGATAATGTTATCCCATGGGTCAAAATAGTTGAAAACATGTTGTGGCTCTTGGTGTAACGAAGTTCCAATTCCGTGACCTGTTAAGTTTTCAATTACTTCTAACTTATGTTCTTTAATTTTTTTGTGGACATTTTTCCCAATTTGATTAATTTTTCTTCCAGCAACAGCATGTTTAATACCTTCGTAAAATGCTTCCTTAGCAACTTCACAAACTTTTTCTTTCATCGGATCATCTACTTTACCTACTACAAAAGAAATACCAGTATCTGCATAGTAACCATCTTTACATCCTGATACATCGATATTAAGAAGATCTCCATCTTTTAAAATTTTAGTACTTGATGGAATACCATGTGCTGCTTGATAATTTAATGAAATACATGTATATCCAGGGAAATCATACTCAGTTATTGGAGCAGACTTTGCTCCATATTTTTCAAATAATTCTTTAGCAATATTATCAAGTTCTTTTGTTGAAACTCCTGGTACTGCTTTTTTTACCATTTCGTCTCTGATTGTTGCACAGATGAAACCTATTTCTTTCATTTTCTGTAATTGTTCTTCAGTTTTTATAATCATTTATATTCTCCTCGCTATTTAATCAATTGATATAAGTTTTCTATTGAATACGTTGGTTTTTTCTCTTTTTCTTTCAATTCTTCGAAGCTTGTCACACCTGTTTGAACATGAATTGTATCTATTCCGCTATTTATACCTGACATAATGTCTGTATCATAATTATCACCTACCATTACTATTTCATCTTTTCTATAATTGAATAATTTAATGGCAGATTCCATAATAATATTACTAGGTTTACCTATAATTGTAGCCAGCGTAGAAGTTGCATATTCCAAATATTTGACTTGCCCCCCATTACTTGGCGCGAAACCATGTGCAGTAGGTAATAATGTATCTGGATTAGTACCAATAAGTTCTGCTCCATTTAAAATAGCTTTAGTAGCAATAGCTAATTTTTCATATGTAAGTTCTCTATCTAGACCTACCACTACTGCTTCAACATCTTCTTCAGTATCCTTTTGGCAAAATAAACTAAGCGTATTCTTTACCCCAGCTTCTCCTATTACATATAAGTTTTTATATCCTTTAGATTCAAGATAAATTTTAGTAGCATCACTTGAAGTAAAAACATGTTCTTCAGAAGTGTATATAGCAAATTTCTTTAGATGCTCAGCGACATCTTTTGGTTCTTTCGTCGAATTATTTGTTAAAAATAAATAGTCTATATTCTTTTCGTTTAAATATTCAACAAATTCTTTAGCATACCTGATTTTTTTTTCTCCATTATATATAGTACCATCTAAATCTATCAGGTATAATTTATAATTTTTTATAGTCATGCTATTACTCCATAAGTTTCTATTAACATAACAGTAAAATCATCAAATTAAAATAATTTTCGTCTTAAAATATAAATTTATTAATTGATATTACTTAAGCTATATAAAATCACAATTTTGATTCATTTTAGCACATATTATGTTACTCTTTATATTTTACACCGTTTATAAAAAAAATAAAAGCATTAATTAGGTTTTTCCTATTTAATGCTTTAAATAAAATCTTTAAATATTCTATCTAAAAAGATTAACCATGAGTTCATTTCAGATAATTGTTTTTTCTCATGATACCAAACTATCATAATAACTGATTGTAACGTTATATACCACTTCAATCTATTTCTATATTTTAAAGTAGGCTCTTGCCCATATATCTCTAACCATTCATTCCACTCGCTTTGAGGAATATATCTATACAGTACAAATGAAATATCGATTGCCGGATCACATAATATTGAGTGTTCCCAATCAACTAAAAACAGTTTCCCTTGATCAGATAACAACCAGTTATCTTTATGTAAATCTGTATGACACGGCGTATACTCAACTTCATCAACCGGAATAGAATTCTCTAGATAATTAAGTGCATTTACTATATTACTATTTTTACGAAGTTCATCGGCAATAATTGATTTCAAATTATATAAGGAACTCGCAGCTGTTTCCTCTGTATATCCCTGAGCCTTCATTATTTTCTTTAATTTTTCAGATCCATGAACTTTTTTTAAAATTTCAGGAATTCGTCTATCAGTCATGTCTTCTGTATTTAATGTTCTACCATTTTCAAAATCCTGAGCAATTAATACATCTCCATTACTTATACGCTTAGTCCATCTTAATCTAGGTACTATTCCTTCTGCTGAAAGAGTTGCTATCATTGGAGTAGTATTTTTTTTAATAAAATATCTCTGATTATCTCTCGAACAAAAATAATCTTCTTGATATGTATCATCTAAAGTCCAGCCCATTTGATAATATTCTTTAGACATTTTTCTTACTGCTCCTTTCTTCAATCTCTTTTTCTAATTTTAAAAACTATAATGCACTATATATTTTACATTCTTTAATCATTTTTTTCAAGATGCTATTTTTAATTAAAATTAAAAATCTCAAAGATATTCTAATTTTAATATTAAAAATATATAAGAACATCTTTGAGATTGACTTTTTATGTTACCTTGTGCTCTAAAATTATTATATCAAATAAATATTTTTATATAATTTTTATTCGCAGCAAAGTTTGTAAATTCCTTCTGCATAAATCGCAGTTGCTAATAATAAATCTTCAATTTCTAAGAATTCATTAGCTTGGTGCATTGTATCTTGTTTACCTGGGAAAAGAAGTCCAAATGCTACACCTTTTTTCAGACATCTAGCATATGTTCCACCACCAAGTACAAATGCATCATTTTCAATATCTCCTGTATACTTTCTATATACATCCATTAGAGTAGTTACTAACTCATCATCTTTTGGTACGTAGTGCGCTTCTTTTGTACTAGTTACTTCAATATTTACATTATCAACTTTTATTGTTTCCAGTTTTTCAACTAGATTAAATTTCTTAGGATGACGGCAGTCAGTTGATACTACCCCAACTTTTTCTGATAAATCATATTTTAAAATACCATAGTTGTATGTTGATGCACCCATTTCATCATCAGAATAATTTATCCCTAATTTTTCACCGAATGGATCATTTGCTAATTTTTCTACTATATAGTTAACGAAGTTTTTACCATTAACATCTAATCCTAATGTGCTTAAAAATTCTGCTAATTTTGTAGCACCATTAATACCAAATTGTGGTGTTGATCCATGAGCAGCTTTACCTTTTAGAACAAGTTTAATTGTATTACCAACTTCAACTTTTCCTTCTAGTTTTTCATTTGCTAAGAATTTTTCAAATTTTTCTTTAATATCGCTAGCATCGCCTTCTAATTCAGCTTCTGCACTTGCAATAACCATATTAAGAACTTGTCCACCATTAAATTTAACAAGTTTGTATTCATAAGTTCCTTCTTCATCTATAAAGATTAATTTATGATCGAAAGTAACACGAGCTTTCTCAGCATAAACTAATGGGAACATAGCATCTGGTGTAAATCCTAAAGCAGGTTGTTCTTCATGTTTAAAGTATGATTCAACACATCTAAATCCTGTTTCTTCATCACTACCGATAATTAAACGAACACGTTTATTCCATTTTACACCTAATTTATCTAAAAGTTTTACAGCATAGTAAGCAGCCATTGTAGGTCCTTTATCATCTAACGATCCACGTGCATAGATTTTCCCATCTCTAACTTCTGGTTTAAACGGGTGGCTAATCCAATCAGCTTCAACTACTGGCACTACATCGACGTGACCAAGGATACCGAATAACTCTTCACCTTCACCAACTTCAATGTGACCAGCTTTGTTTTCTACTAATTTAGTTTTATAACCATCACGTTCTCCAAATGATAGAATTAAATCTAATGCTTCTCTTGGACCGCTACCAAAAGGTGTTTCCTCAGTTACATCAGTTCCTAAAATTGAACGAACACTTAATAAATCGAATAAATCTTTTAATAGATCCTCCTTATGATTTTGAACCTCTTGTTTAAAATTGATATTCATAATATATCCCTCCATTATTTATTTAAATTTTTTAGTTCCTTTTCTGTTAAATATCTATATTCACCTAATTTTAGATTTTCATCTAATTTTAATGATCCTATAGACAATCTCTTTAAGTATGTTACTGTAGTTCCTAGAGCTTTCATCATTCTTTTTACTTGATGAAACTTTCCTTCAGTTATAAATATACTTGCTCTACTTTTTTCTTCATTTGATTCGAGTATTTCTAAGCGAGCACTTTTACACTTATATCCTCCGTCTATAATAATTCCATTTTCGACAAGTTCGATATACTCATCTTTTAATTTTCCAGATACTTCAACATAGTATTTTTTTTCTACATCTTTTTTTGGGGAAATTAATTTATGAGCAAGCTCACCGTCATTCGTCAGTAACATTAATCCTTCAGTATCCTTGTCTAGTCTACCAACAGGAAAAACTTTATGTATGCGATCTTTTTCTTCTAAAATATCAACTACTGTTTTTTCAACCGCATCTTCTGTAGCTGATACAACATTTTTAGGTTTATTCATCATTATATAAATATATTTTTGATAAACTAACCTTTCACCATTCACTATAACCTGATCACTTAATTCATCGACCTTATAATCAGGAGATTTTACAAGAATATTATTAATCAATACTCCCTTTTTTATTATTTTTTTTGCTTCTGCTCTACTTAGCGTCGTCGTTGTACTTATAAATTTATCTAGTCTCACTATCCTCTTCTCCTCATATTTCTTAATGATGATAAGGTTATTGTTCTTCCAAACAAATACTTATCAAATTTCATTCTAGTAATACTAAAGAAGTAGACTACAGCGCCTATAACAGCACATATTATAATTAATATCATACTAGAGATTTTTGACTCAATAACAAAATTAGAGACAATCGAATCATAAACCGCAGCGACTGCGATAAACATAATGAAACAACTACTTAAAAGAATAATTAATTTTGATAAAAATTCTAAAACTTTAAGTTTAACAACACTATTTATTATTACTAAGTTAATTATAATCATAACTACATAAGTTGTTACTGAAGATAAAATTACACCGTTTGTCTCATAATTAACGACAAATGGAGTAATCGTCATGTATTTGACCGCCAATCCAATTACTATAGTTATAAGATTTATCATTTGTTTATTTATTGCTTGCATTATAACACTTGTTAAACTATAAAAAGAATATAAAATCGCAAGTGGTAAATAAAATCTAAGTAAATCTGCATTTATAAGACTTCGACTATAAAATGTAGAATATAGCGGATCAGCAAGAACAAACATACCAACCAAAGCTGGTAAGACCATCATCATAAGAGCCAATATGACTTTATTAATCTGCGTACTTACACTTACTTTATCACCTTGGGCAAATAATCGCGTAATAGAAGGTAAAAATGTACTTGAAAATGCTGGTGCGATAGCTACAGCTATCATTACTACTTTATTAACAAGTTGTAAAGCAGAGAACCTTCCATCAACAATATCAGCTTTTCCTATTTTTGTCATACCATGAATAAAATTGTGTTGATCTATTATATTTAAAATCGGAAATAATCCAACAATAAATATAAACGGAATTGAAACTGATAGAAATTCTTTTACTAACTCTCCAGTAGTAATTTCTATAGAATTACTATCTTTTGGAGTATTAAAATCTAAACTTCTTCTATATTTAGTATAAAAAAAGGATAGCGTAATTAAAGAAAACACAGCTCCTACTGCTGCAGCAAAAGTTGCACTAACATTCCCTTCAACGACTCCATAACCTAAAACTCTCATGATAAAGTATGTTGCTCCTAACATGAAAGCAATACGAGCTACTTGTTCTACAAATTGACTTAATGCTGATGGTAACATAATCTCATGACCTTGGAAAAGTCCACGAATACCTGCAGAAATCAATACAAGTGGTATTCCAAAACTCAAACTTTTAAGCACCAACGCTCCTTCTTGAGGTGTAAATTTTTGTTGGTTACTAATTAATATCTGTTCCGAAATAAATCCAGAACCGAAAAATAAAATACAAAAACCAATTATTCCCATTACAACAAGAATCCAAGAACCTAATCTATAGATTTTTCTACTTATACTATAAGCACCTAAAGCATTATATTTCGCAACTAATTTTGCAATTGCTAAAGGAACCCCTGCTGCAGAAACCTCCAGTATAGTAGCATAATAACTATATCCATAATTGAACAAGGCCATCTGCTCTTCTCCACCAATAATCTGATAAAACGGAATTAGATATACAGCTCCCAAAACTTTCGTCAAGATTAAACTTATGCTAAGTATAGCAGTCCCTTTAAACAAGGAATCTTTTTTCAAAATTTTCACATCCAAACTTAATATTTAATTGTAATTTATATTATCTTATAAGTATAAATATTGATAGCAAAATACTAAAGCACTAACTAAGCTGTATGCCGCCACCAACTTCAATACCTTATCCATACGTCTTTTTTTTATTTTTCTTTTTGCCACTAGCATTATGTACGAACCTAAAAGTAGAACAAACGAGATAATAAAAACTATAACAGATAAAAATATCGCCATACTATCATCCTTTCTTTTTTATATAGCTTTATTTTATCACGATTTCTAAAAATTTTAAACACACTTTATATATATATTTAAAAAAACTCTATAATAATGCTTCTTCTGTTAACATAAAATTTAAATGTTAGATTTTTTAACATATACTTTATTTTTCAATTTTATTTTGTTATTATACTAATAGATATAAAATATTTATTTCACAAAATCTAATCTGAGAGGTGCTTTTATGGGGTTTAAAGAATTACAAAAAAATCTTCCTGTTTTTTCTATAAGTGTAGTAACTAAGATTACGCAACTTACAGCTAGACAGATAAGATATTATGAAGAAAAAAAACTATTCACTCCTAAACGTACTGAAGGAAACACTAGGCTTTTTTCATTTAATGATATTGATAAACTATTAACTATAAAAGATCTACTTACAAAAGGTTTTAGTTTAAAAGCAATAGATGAAATAATAAATGAGAAAGACGTATCTGCTAAAACTACACAAATCAGACAAATTATTCACAACGATATATTTGCTGGTCCAAACGGATTACCTAGGGAACGCTCTATTGGACGAGGTGACTTATCAAGATTTTATAACAATAAAAAAAATAAATTTTAATGTTAGATTTTTTAACAAATTTTTTACAGAGTTTTAAGGAGAAGACATGGCTAAAACTATTACTAGAGAAGAAATTATTAAAAGAATTGAAGAAGAAAATGTTAAATACATTCGATTACAATTTACTGATATTACTGGAACTATAAAAAACGTAGAAGTACCAGTTAGTCAAATTGAAAAAGTATTAGATAACAAAATGATGTTTGACGGTTCATCAATTGAAGGTTTCGTTCGTATCGAAGAAAGTGATATGTATTTATACCCTGACTTAAATACATTCTTAGTATTTTCATGGGATAGTGAATATGGAAAAGTTGCTCGTTTTATCTGTGATGTGTACACAGTTGATGGCAAACCATTTGCTGGAGATCCTCGCGGTAATTTAAAACGAACTCTTGAAAGAATGAAAAAACTTGGTTTTGATACTTTAAATCTTGGACCAGAACCAGAATTCTTCTTATTCAGACTTAAAGAGAATGGTGAACCAAGTTTAGAATTAAATGATAATGGTGGATATTTCGACCTTGCTCCAGTTGATTTAGGAGAAAATGTTCGTCGTGACATTGTACTTGAATTAGAACGCCTTGGTTTTGATATCGAAGCAAGTCACCATGAAGTTGCACCTGGTCAACATGAAATCGACTTTAAGTATGACGATGTAATTTCAGCTTGTGATAATATTCAAACTTTCAAATTAATCGTTAAAACTATCGCTAGAAAACATGGACTACATGCTACATTCATGCCAAAACCTATCTTTGGTATTAACGGATCTGGTATGCACTGTAACGTTTCATTATTTAGTAAAGGTGAAAACAGCTTTTACGATAAAACTAGTGAAAATGGTTTAAGTGAAGTTGCTTCACACTTTATCGCAGGAATTCTTAAACATGCTCGCAGTTTCACAGCTGTTTGTAACCCTACTGTAAATTCATACAAACGTCTAGTACCAGGATACGAAGCACCTTGTTATGTTGCATGGTCAACATCTAACCGTTCTCCTCTAGTACGTATCCCAGCAGCTCGTGGTAAATCAACTCGTGTTGAAGTTAGATCGGTAGATCCAGCAGCAAATCCATACTTAGCTATGTCTACTATTTTAGCAGCTGGCTTAGATGGTATTGAAAATAAACTTATTCCGGCTGAAGAAGTTAGAAGTAATATCTATGTTATGACTCCTGAAGAAAGAATTGCTAATGGAATCGATGAATTACCATCAACATTATACACAGCCCTAAAAGAGTTATCTTCATCTTCTATTATGAAAGAAGCTCTTGGTGAACACATTTTCTATAACTTTATAGAAGCAAAATCAATCGAATGGGATTCATTTAGAACTCAAGTTACCGATTGGGAAATTGATCAATATTTAAAAAATTATTAATATTAAAAAAATCAGGAATAATTCGCAATCGAGTTATTCCTGTTTTATAATATTTAAGGTAATAAAGGCCACAGAAAATTAATCCTGTAGCCTCTTTTTTTATTAGTATTTTGATAATAATTCTAATAATGCTTCTTTTGGTTGGTATCCAGTTTTTTCTTCTAATACTTCACCATTTTTCATAATTAATAGTGTAGGAATTGACATAATTCCATATTCACCAGCTGCTTCTTGATTTTCATCAACATTAACTTTATAAAATTCAATGTTAGTTAATTCATTAGAAACCTCTTCTAATACTGGTGCTAACATTTTACAAGGACCACACCATGGTGCCCAAAAGTCAAATACTTTTACACTATCAGTTTTTGATAGTTCAAAAAATTCTTTATCTGTAATTTCTCTCATTGTTTCCGTCTCCTTTATTACTTATGTTTTTATTTTATAATATCATAAAAAAATATTCAAATTATTTGTCTTACTAATAATTTACTACATCATTGGCATTTGAGGTTGCATAGGTTCATCCTTTGAAACATCAGCTACTACTGCTTCTGTTGATAAGAATAAACTTGATACACTCGCTGCATTTTGCAAGGCAGAACGAGTAACTTTTGTCGGGTCTACGATACCAGCTTTGATCATATCTACCCATTCTTCAGTAGCTGCATTAAACCCATATCCAACTTCAACTTCTTTCAATTTAGCCACGATAACACTACTCTCTAATCCAGCATTTTCAGCAATTTGACGAACTGGAGCTTCAAGAGCTTTTTTAATTATGTTAATACCTGTTTGTTCATCACCAGTTGCTTCTAGTTTTTCAACCTCAGATATTACTTGAACAAGTGCTGTTCCACCACCAGGAACTATACCTTCTTCTACCGCGGCACGTGTTGAATTTAAAGCATCTTCTATACGAAGTTTTCTTTCTTTTAATTCAGTTTCTGTTGCTGCACCAACTTTAATTACTGCAACACCACCTGAAAGTTTCGCTAGTCTTTCTTGTAATTTCTCACGATCAAATTCAGAACTTGATTCTGCATATAGTGCTTTTATTTGTTGAGTTCTACTTTCAATTTTTTCTTTATCACCTTTACCACCAACAATAACAGTATTGTCTTTAGTAACATTAACCTTAGCTGCTTTACCTAGCATTGTAATATTAGCATCTTTTAGCTCAAGACCTAAATCGTCAGTAATTAATGTTCCACCTGTTAAAATAGCAATATCTTCTAAAATTGCTTTTCTTCTTTCACCAAATCCTGGAGCTTTTACAGCTACAACATTAAATGTACCACGAAGTTTGTTTACAACAAGTGTAGCAACAGCTTCTTGCTCAATATCATCTGCAATAATTAATAGTGGTTTAGTGGCAGCAACTACTTCTTCAAGTACTGGTAAAATTTCTTGAACCGCACTAATTTTCTTATCTGTTACAAGGACATAAGGATTATCTAAGTCAGCAATCATTTTCTCAGTATCACTTACCATATAAGGAGATAAATAGCCTCTGTCAAATTGCATCCCTTCTACTACTTCTAGCGTTGTCTCAAGACCTTGAGATTCTTCGATAGTAATAACACCATCATTCCCTACTTTATCCATAGCTTCTGAGATGAATTTTCCTATTTCTTCATCAGCTGCTGAAATAGCTCCTACTTGTGCAATTTTATCTTTAGAATCCACAGTTACACTAATCTCACGAAGTCGTTCTACAGCTACTTTTACAGCTCTTTCCATACCTTTTCTAATTCCAATTGGATTAGCTCCGCTTGTAACATTTTTTAAACCTTCAGTTATCATTGCTTGAGCAAGTATTGTCGCAGTAGTTGTACCATCTCCTGCAATTTCATTTGTTTTATTTGCAACTTCAGCTACTAACTTTGCTCCCATATTCTCATATGGGTCTTCCAGTTCAATTTCTTTAGCAATTGATACACCATCGTTAGTTATTAATGGCGAACCAAATTTTCTATCTAGTACAACATTTCTCCCTTTTGGTCCTAATGTTATTTTTACAGCATTTGCTAATTTATCCACACCAACTTTCATCGATTGACGTGCATCTTCTGAAAATTTTAATTCCTTTACCATGATTCCTCCTATAATACTAAAATATCTTCTTTTTAAAATACGAACTTAATCTTCAATAACAGCTAAAACTTCTTCTTCATTAACTAAGAAGTACTCTTCGTTTTTAAAATTTACCTTTTTATAGTTATCTGAAAATACTACTTTACTTCCTGCCGTAAGTTCTCCATCATTATCTTTTGATAATAAACAACTTTCTCCTAAAGCAACAACTACTGCAATATTTGAAGTCTCTTCTTTTGAAGCTAATACTATTCCGCTAGTCGTTGCTTTTTCTTCTTCTACTTTTTTTAATAATACATTATCAAATAATGGTTTAATCATATTAATAACCTCTTTTAAAATTTTTATTCTATATACCTTCTGAAATATATAATAAAACAAAAGTCAAAAAAAGTCAAATCATAAATTCCAATAGGTAATATATAATAATATTCAACTTAATTTTAAAATAAATATTTAACAAAATTGCTTATAATTTAAAACATATTTTTCATACAAGTAAAACGATAACAAAAGCATTCTCATCATTCTTTCAAAGTATATTATTTTTATATTTTGGTGTTATGTGTTATAATACTATTTGTATAATAATACAATAGAAATTATACGGGAAAATTTTAATATTAATTTAGGAGGAAAATATATGAAATATGTAGTTGTTGGAACATCTCACTTCGGTTACGAAGCTGTTCAAACTATTTTAAAAAACGAGCCTAATGCTGAAATTCACTTGTACGAAAGAGGCGCAGGGGCTTCATTTATGGGTTGAGGTAGCCAATCTTATTTAGATGGGACATCTAAAGCGTTATCTGAACTACACTTTGCTACAGAGGAATCTTACCGTTCTCAAGGTATTAACATCCACTGTAACAGCGACGTTGTAGGATTAAACTCAAAAGAGAAATATGTTGTTGTTAAAACACCAGCTGGTGAAGAAAAACAAAGTTACGATAAATTATTATTAAGTCCTGGTGGAGCTGCAATTAAACCTCCATTCGAGGGAATTGAATTAGAAAATATCCACACTTTCCGTGGACCAGAAGACACTCAAGCAGTATACGATTGCATGAAAAACAGTAAAAAAGCTGTTGTTGTAGGTGGTGGATACATCGGTCTTGAAGTTGCAGAATCTTATGCAAAACACGGTATCGATGTAACAATCGTTGACTTTGCACCAAGAATCTTAAACACATACTTAGACCAAGAACTAACTGACATCCTTACAGAAGAAGGTGCTAAACACAACCTTAAAGTTCGTGGTGGAGAAAAAGTTCTTTCATTCAAAGGTGAAAATGGAAAAGTTACTTCTGTAGTAACTGATCAAGGTGAATACGAAGCAGATACAGTAATCGTTTCTGTTGGTGTTCGTCCAGATGCTTCATGGTTAAATGGAGAATTAGAAATGACAGAACGTGGTTTTGTTGTTACTAACGAATACTTAGAAACATCTGCTAAAGATGTATACGCTGGAGGAGACTCTACTTTACTTCCATACGCTCCAACTCGTGGAGAATTACCAATAGCTCTTGCTACATTAGCTCGTCGTCAAGGTGTTGTAGCTGCATTAAACGCTATGGGTACTAAAACTAAAATGCCTGCAGTAAACGGTACTTCTGCATTATCATTCTTTGATTACAAATTTGTAAGTACTGGACTATCTCAAAACGGTGTAGGTCTATATGACGGTAAAGTAGCTTCTAAATATGTAGAAGAAAGAATCTATCCTGACTTCATGAGAAAAGAAAACAATCTAGTTCACATGAAAATTTACTATGATGAAGATACTCACAGAGTTCTAGGAGCTCAATTCATGTCTAAACACGACGTTTCTAGTGCTATCGCAGCTTTATCAATAGCTATCGCATCAGACTGGACATTAGAACAATTAGCACTTGCTGATATATTCTTCCAACCAGAATTTGACCGTCCATGGCACTTTATTAACGTACTTGCTATGGCTGCTCTTGACTACAAACTTGGTGGAGCAGATAAATTACTATTTTAGTAAAAATAAAGAAGTTCGCAGGAAAATTTCTGCGAACTTTTTTTATTCCAAACAATAGTTTCACTATATTTTTACAAAAAAACCTACACAAGCTCCTTTTGGACTGTGTAGGTTTATGATTTATTCTGAAATTACCTGATCTAAATTTGATACAATTCTCGCTCTTCCTTGTACTTTAAAGTTTACGATATTATCAAAAATGTTTAAAATAATAACTTCTCCCTTATTTAATATTTCTAAAGCTTCTTCATTATTTGTCTTTTTCGTAATAACTTTTACATTATCGACTTCAGCTCTAATAATAATATAACTACTCTCTTTCATAATCTACTCCTTATATTATCAGTTATTCTTATAACTTAATTTTATATTGAATATCTTTAACTAATTCCGTATCTTCTAAGAAAATACCAGTTTTTTTACTAGTCACTGTTTTTGATCCAATTTTCTTGATTCCTCGCATAGCCATACACATATGTTCAGCTTCAATAATTACATACACACCTTTTGGTTGTAGTTGTTCTTCTATTGCATTTACAAGCATCAATGTCATATCTTCTTGAATTTGCAGTCTACGACTAGCACTTTCTACAAGACGAGCTAATTTACTAAGACCTGTTATTTTTTTATTATTTGGAACATATGCGATGTGACACACACCATAAAATGGTAACATATGATGTTCACATAATGAATAAAACTGAATGTCTTTTACTAATATAGGTTCATCATTATCTGATTCAAAAAATGTATTAATTTCTTCTTTTGGATCTACATTCGTTTTTGATAATAACTCTTCATACATTTTCACACATCTTTTTGGTGTATCTAGTAATCCTGGTCTTGATGTATCTTCCCCAATATTTTCTAATAATGTTTTTATAAGTTCTTGTGATTGTTCTTTATTTTTCAAAACTATCCTCCATTTTTATAAAAAAAAGAGCTACTAAGTAGTAACTCCTCTTTTTGAATTAAATTGTTATTATTTAACTGCGTCTTTAAGAGCTTTACCAGCTTTGAAAGCAGGAACTTTGCTTGCAGCGATTTCGATAACTTCGTTAGTTTGAGGGTTACGTCCTTTACGAGCAGCTCTTTCTCTAACTTCAAAGTTACCAAATCCGATAATTTGGATTTTTTCACCTTTAGCTAAAGTTTCTTCAACTGTTTCTACGAATGCTTCGATAGCAGCAGTTGCTTGTTTTTTTTGTAGTCCTGATTTCTCAGCAACTTTTGAAATTAATTCTGATTTATTCATTAATTCTTTACCTCCATTATTGAGTAACGGTTCTCCCGTTTCACTTATTAAATATTACCACATAAATCGCTAATAATCAAGGTTTTATTATATAAATTTAGCATTTTTTAGCATTTTTTCTATATTTTACTTAGTAATTTTCAAATTATTTTATCTTTCTATTAATATGTAAACTTCTTTATTCAAATTTATTTAATTCTTCTGCAGCCATTTTATTCATAAGGTTGTTAACACAGTCTTTTATACTAAGTCCTTCATATAGAACTTTATATATATTTTCAGTGATTGGCATATATACATCAAACTTCTTAGATAAGAAATAACATACTTTCGTTGTTCTAACACCCTCTGCCACCATGTCTAACTTTTCTATTGCTTGATCTAATGTATAACCCTGACCAATTAAATAACCGCAGTTATAGTTTCTTGAGTGCTTAGATGTACATGTTACTACTAAATCACCTATTCCTCCAAGCCCTAAGAAAGTCATTTTATCGGCACCTAATTTTTTACCTAATCTAGTTATTTCTATTAATCCACGTGTAAGTAACGCTGCTTTAGCATTATCACCGTATGCCATTCCATCAATAATCCCACATCCAAGAGCAATAATATTTTTAAGTGCTCCACCAACTTCTACTCCTACAATATCCTTGTTGACATAAATTCTAAAATATTTATTGTGGAAAATCTCCTGTGCTATCTTATTTAGTTCATCATTTTCAGAAGCTATTGCTACTACAGTAGGATTTCTTAAAATTAACTCTTCTGCATGAGATGGGCCACTAAGAACTCCAACACCTTTAAGTTTATCTTTATCAATTTCATCAGATATAACCTCTGACATCCTCTTGTTAGTATCCATCTCCAATCCTTTGGATACATGGATTATATATTTTGGTCGATCTAAGTATTTATTAATTTCCCTTGATACTTCTCTCATTACTTTAGTAGGTACTGCTATTACAATTACCTCTGCAAATTCTACTGCTTCTTTTAAATTACTAGTAGCAACAACTTCCTTAGGTAAAATAGCATTTTTTAAATATCTACTATTTGTGTGATGGATATTAATTTCATCACGCGATTTCTCACTTCTTGAATACAATAATAGTTCATGCCCATTATCAACAACAGCTTGAGATAAAGCTGTTCCCCAACTTCCTGAACCTATCACAGATATTTTCATCGTTCTGTCCTCACTATGCATTATTCTAACTATAATTATATCAAATTTTTTTAAAATATACATTAATTTTACTTATAAGCATCATTTTATCTTAACCAAAAAATTCAACTAAAATAGCGTCCACTAACTGCTATACTATTTTTTTCTTTTAAATTATGTTATAATTTAGTCAGAATAAATATAAGGAGGTAATTTTATGAATTGGTTTGAAATTACTTTAATTGACGGGAATCGTGGATTAATCAACTTAAACAATATCGTTGATATTTGGAAAGGATTAAATGATGAGTATGCGACTATTTCTCAAGTAAATGGAGAAGAAATTGAAGTACCTGCATCAGAATATGATAGATTAAAACGTGCATTAGATATGAAAGGATACGTATTAGGAGGTTTCTAATATGGCTAGATTTTTAAAAATATTTCTTACTTTATTAACTATAACAATTGTAGGGTTTGGTTTATATTATTACTTCAACAACAACTCTACCGATGATAATAAAGTAGATGACAAAACTAATATTGAAAATACTGTAAAAAGCGAAACAAATTCTCAAGAAAATATCGAAGGGACTGTCGTAGCAAAACGCAGTACTGAAAATAATTAATTCTCTTGAAAGGATAATACTATGAAAAAGAATACTTTAAAAAAAATAACAAGTTTATTTCTTACATCTACATTAATATTTTCTACAATAAGTGCATCAAGCATTAATCTTATAGAGGCAAAAGGATCATCAGCTAGACCAAGCGCTTCAAGATCTAGTTCTAAACCTAGTTCTTCTAAACCATCTAGTAGTAAACCAAGTTCTAAACCTACTAGTTCAACTTCTAGTAGCAAACCAACTTCAAGCACTACTAAGAACTTCACGAAAAATTCAGGTGGTTCATATAATAAGGATTATAATAGTTACAATAATCAAGGTTATAAAAAACAGTATACTGACTACATAAATAATAACTACAGAAGTAGCGGTTTCTTTTCAGGAAGTAATATAACGAATGCACTTCTATGGTATACATTATTCAGTTCTGCTACATCACACAATCATGTTCAAGCAAGTGATAAGCAAAAAGAGTTAGTCGATAATGTAAAAGATTCCAAAGTTCCAGTTTATATGCTTGAAATTAAAACTAAAGATGGTGAAACAAAACACGTTACCGTTACAAAAGAACAATACGAAAAAGTTAAAGAAGGAGATAATATCTCTTTAAAAGACGGTAATTTAGAAATTAAAAATCAATAACTCATAAAAACTAGCCTAAGAATTTTATAATTCATAGGCTAATTTTTTTTATTTACAGTATTTTTCTCTTAATATTTTTGAAGCTTTTACCATATTCTCTAGTTTTTTCTGAATTATTGGATAAGGATTTAGAGGTCTCTTCGAAAATGTTGCAAATCCACAGTCAGGATTTAGCCATACATTTTCAGGTGGTAAAAATTCGAGAACTTTTTCTACATTTTTCACTATTTCCTCAACAGTTTCAACTCTGTCACTTCTTGGATTTATACATCCAAAACCTAAAATAATCTTTGTATCTAGAAAATTATTATAAAACAATTTTTCCACTTCTCCTGCTCGAGGTGTTGAAAATTCTAATGCCAACATATCTACTTTAAGAGAATCAAAAAATTTCCCAAGTTTATCATATGCTCCTTCAAGTAATACACTTTCATCTTTTGTCCAATTCCCTCTACATACATGCATAATACTCATTACACCTTCATGAGAATTTATTTCATTTAAAACCTCAATTAATAAATTTTTTGCAAACTTTAACTCTTTGTCAACCTTGACTTTTTCCGATAAAGCACCTCAGTAGAAAGAATTATCTGATTTAGAACTAGTAAAGACGACTTCTGATAATATCGGTTCATCTATCTGGATAATCTTTACTCCTTCTTTTACTAATTCTCTAATTTCATGACGTAAAAGTTTTACTACATCTTCTCCTAGTTCATTTCTACTCTCATACGAATTTCCTGTAATTTCTTTTAACCACATTGATCTAGTTAATAAATATGGACTTGGTAATGTACATTTGAAATGTTCTATTGAACTATTCTTTAGTACTTCTATTTCTAATTTATTTAACCTAACTCCGGTATTTATTTTTTCAAAACAAATTGGACTATTCATACTATTATCTGAAGCATCCATTTCTTCTAAACTTTTACGAAAATTTTCATTATTCCCTGTTAATTCTTTTAACTCTTCAAGAGTTAATAATTTTACACCATCAACTATTTCACCTATGTAACTCATATAGTTATCTCGATTTAATTCGCCGCTAACAATAACCTCTATTCCACAATCTTTCTGAAAAGAAATTACTTTATTTGTTTCTTCAATATATTTTTCTAAATACACATTACTATATTTTTCACTTTTCATACTACTTTCTTTCAACATCAACAGTTCCTTTGATCTCGGCAAACTACCTATTAATGATGTAGTAAAAGGTTTAAACATATTTTCATCCATACTTAATACCTCCATCACCCTAAAGTCCTAAAATTTAACAAAGTTTATATGAAAACTTATAGACGCAGTGGTTTATTGATTTAAAAAATATCTTTATTAAAGCTTTTTTGAAATCTAATAAACTGTGTGAAAGCGACTCCACAAAATCTTGTTTCTACGAAATCACGATTTTTGAGTCGCTCCCTTAAAACAATACTATGGTTCAACAACTAGTTCGCTATTTGACAAAATATCTATTACTTCTGACATAGTTGTTAGTCCACCTACTTTTAAGTAATCAGTTAAGTCATAATAGTCTACACAAATTCCACAAGAAAGTATTTTTACTCCTCTTAATTCTAGTTCTTTTAAATCTTCTAACGCTTCAGAACCTTTTGCAGTATATTTTACTCCTTCTCCATAAAATATAATATGCTCTGGTAAGTGTTCTTTTTGAGCAAGAGTATGGATAAACCCTTTCATTAGGTTATCACTTAATTCTTGTTCTCCACTACCCATTCCTGTAGATTTAATAACAACATCATATTTTTTTGACATAATTATGTCCCCCTTAGTTTTTATAATATTTTTATAGAATTATTTCTAATACATATTATATCATTATATATAAAGTTAATCTACATCAAAATTAAATAAAGAAAAATTATTATATTTCTAACTATAAAGATTCTATTAAAATAATTTATTTATCTCTCTATATATTAATACAATTTTTCTATAAATATACAATAATTTTTCTTCATAAAAAAACTTTCGAAATAGTTTCCTACTTCGAAAGTTTCTTTAATTTTATTCTTCTGAATATTTAGCTTTACGAGCTGCTTTTTCGCGAGCCGCTTTATCTAATTCTTTTTTACGTAGACGAATTGACTCTGGAGTTACCTCTAAGTATTCATCATCACTTAAGTACTCAAGACTTTCTTCTAAAGTCATGATACGAGCTTTTTTAAGTGTTACAGTTTGGTCCTTAGTTGAAGAACGTACGTTTGTTTGAGCTTTAGCTTTTGTGATGTTAACTGTTAAGTCATTTTCACGGCTGTTTTCTCCAACAATCATACCACCATATACATCAGTACCTGGTTCAATAAATACTGTACCACGATCTTCTAAACTTGAGATAGAGTACGCTGTAGCTTGACCATTTTCTAATGCTACTAATACACCATTACGACGTCCACCAACACGTCCTTTTTGCATTGGTTGGTAAGAATCAAATGTGTGGTTAATAATACCATATCCTTTAGTCATAGACATGAATTCTGTAGAGTATCCGATAAGTCCACGAGCTGGTACATTGAAGATAAGACGAGTTTGTCCATTGCCATCAGCTTGCATGTCTACCATATCACCTTTACGTTGTCCTAATGACTCAATAACTGCTCCAACACTTTCGTCTGGTACGTCAACTTGAACACGCTCAACTGGTTCACAATCAACACCATCGATGTTACGGATAATTACTTCTGGTTTAGAAACTTGAAGTTCGTAACCTTCACGACGTAAATTTTCAATTAAAATTGATAAGTGAAGTTCTCCACGTCCACTAACTACCCAAGAATCACTTGTATTTGGTTCAACACGTAATGAAACGTCAGTTTCTAATTGTTGCATTAATCTATCTTCTAATTTACGAGCTGTAACAAATTTACCTTCCTTACCAGCAAATGGTGAGTTATTAACTAAGAAAGTCATTTGTAGTGTTGGTTCATCAATGTGAAGCACTGGTAATGCTTCTTGGTGATCAGTTGGACAAACTGTTTCCCCAACGTTGATATCATCCATACCACTTACTGCAACGATATCACCTGCATGTGCTTCTTGAATTTCTTCACGTTTTAATCCAAAGTAACCGAAAATTTTAGTTACACGGAAATTTTTAACTGTTCCGTCAAGCTTCATAAGAGATACTGATTCCCCTACTTTCATACTTCCACGGAATACACGTCCGATACCAATACGACCAACATAGTCATTGTAGTCTAATAATGCTACTTGGAATTGTAGAGGTTCGTCACTATTATCTTTTGGTGCTGGAACATAATCGATTACTGTTTCATATAAACATTGCATGTTTTCTTCTTGAGCATTAGGATCACTTTCTAAAGAAGCTGTTCCGTTAATAGCTGATGCATAAACAACAGGGAATTCAAGTTGCTCATCGTTTGCACCTAATTCAATAAATAAATCAATTACTTCATCCACAACTTCTTCTGGGCGAGCTGAAGGTTTATCAATTTTGTTTACTACAACGATTGGTTTTAAGTTTTGTTCTAAAGCTTTTTTAAGAACGAAACGTGTTTGAGGCATTGTTCCTTCATAAGCATCAACTACTAAAAGAACACCATCTACCATTTTCATAATACGCTCTACTTCTCCACCGAAGTCTGCGTGTCCCGGTGTGTCTAGAATGTTAATTCTCTTACCTTTATAATCAATAGCTGTATTTTTCGCTAAGATAGTAATACCACGTTCTCTTTCTAAATCGTTAGAGTCCATCGCTCTTTCTTCAACGTGCTCATTAGAGCGGAAAATCCCTGATTGTTTTAATAATTCGTCAACCAACGTTGTTTTACCGTGGTCAACGTGAGCGATAATCGCAATATTTCTAACATCATCTCTTAATTGTACTGACATTTTTTTCTCCTTGTTCTTACTTTATAAAACATAATAAATCATTAAATATAATTTTTATAATCTAACTTATCAATAATACCACTATTTTCCTCCATTGTAAACAAATATACTAATGAAAGTGATTTATTTTAGAATTTTTTTCTACAACTCTATATACAATGAAAAAGAAGACCGAGTATAACTCGATCTCCCTCTAAAATTTCTTTTATTATGGGTGTACTGGAATCATCCATCCAAGTACTCCTGTTGATTGAAGTGCGATGATAGCACACACAACGATTAATAGGATGAAACTGTGTTTAACTGTAAATTTAAGTAAATCTGACTCTCTTCCTACTAATCCAACCGCTGCAGCTGCTACCGCGATAGATTGTGGAGAAATCATTTTACCTACAACTCCTCCAGATGCGTTAGCTGCCACTGCTAATAATGGATCCATTCCTACCTGGCTAGCTGTAACTTGTTGTAATTTAGCGAATAGTAAGTTAGCTGATGTATCAGAACCAGTGATGAATACTCCAATCCATCCAAGTGCTGGAGATAAGAATTTAAATGCTCCTCCAGTTGCCGCTAATGCGTATCCTAAAGTATTTGACATACCTGATGCATTCATGATGTAAGCAAATCCTACTACAAAACAGATAGTTAGCAATGCAATTTTAACTTCATTAAATGTTTGAACGAATGTTACAGCTGCATCTTTCCAACTAATTTTAATGATAAATTTAGAAATTAATGCTGCTACTAAGATTGCTGTACCAATTGATCCTACTAAATCTAACTTGAATACTGCAGCTATTTCTTTGCCAGATACTGAACTGATAATATTGTTGTGAATAAATGGTACTTTAGGGTTTAAAGCAATTGTTTTGAAGAATGCTTTAGAAGATTTCATAGTCCATAAGAAGATAATCACTGTTAATACTACGAATGGTGACCAAGCTACTAAAACTTCGTTTAAGCTGTGTTTTGCTTTAACATCCTCTTTACCATCAACTTCTTTTTCATCAGCAAATCTCCAAGTTGTTTTAGGTTTCCAGAATTGAAGTAAAATAACGATTGAAACTAATGATACTAATGATGAAAGAATGTCAGGTAACTGTTCTCCCATGTAGTTAGAACTTACAAATTGTGCGATTGCGAATGATCCACCAGATACTAATAATGCTGGCCAAACTTCTAATGTTTTCTTAAATCCAGCCATAATTAATACTAAGTAGAATGGAATGAAGATAGACACTAGTGGTAATTGACGCCCAATCATTGCTGCGATTTCAGCAGCTGCGATTGGTGAACCATTTGCGTATGTTGCTAATCCGTCCATAGCTGTTACCGGTGCTCCAACCGCTCCGAATGCAACTGGTGCAGTATTAGCGATCATACAAACACCTGCAGCATAAAGTGGTTTAAATCCTAAACCTACTAATAATGAAGCTGTGATTGCTACTGGTGCACCAAATCCTGCAGCTCCTTCCAAGAACGCTCCGAATGAGAATGCAATGATTAATGCTTGAATACGACGGTCATCAGTTAATGAAGTAATACTGTCTCTGATAATGTCAAAGTGACCAGTTTTTACTGTCATTTTATATAAGAACACTGATGTTAAGATAATCCAACCGATAGGCATAACTCCGTATACCATACCATGTAATGTTGAGAATGCCGCAAATTGGAATGGCATTTTAAAGAATAGACATGCAATTACAATTGCTACTAATAAAGTTAAAAGTCCTGTTAACCACCCTTTAACTTTGAATCCAGCTAGTGCTACTAAGTAAAACACAATCGGGATTAATGCAACAAGTGCAGAAACATATAAATTATCAGCCACCGGCTGTAATAATTGAGTGAATTTTTCCATAAATACACTTCTCCTTTGTATAAATATATTTTGTTTGGTTTGAGAAAATCTATTGTTTTTAACTACCAAATAATATGTTAACCAAAAATCAAATATCATAAAAATTCTAAACTGTTTATTTTAAAGACTATTTTTTTCTTTTTCGAAAATCAGATATATAACAGATTTAAAACTGTTTCATTCTTTATTGATTAGATATAATAACCGCTTGATATTTGATGGTAATTAATCAATGATTTTCTTGTTTACATTAAACATTGTAGCACGCTTTCATTTAAATGTAAAGCGTTTTTTTAGTTATTTTTACAACATTCTTAAGAAATCCACTAATACCAAAGATAATTGTATGTATTTTTTTGAAATAAATTACAAACGTTTTTTATAACAGTTCCATTTTCTATTTACACTTTTCAATAAAAAATTAAGGTCAAAATAATTATTTTATACTATTTTATTCTTTAGGTATAAAAAAAATATATCGTAATAAACCTTATTACGATATGTTTGATTATACTTACTATAAAATAATACATAGTTTTTTAATATTTTTGTTTATCTTTTAAAACCCTACTTATCTCTTTATTTGCTTCTTTTTGCTTCAACACATGACGTTTATCATAGTTCTTTTTACCCTTAGCAACTCCAATTAACAGCTTTGCGTAGCCATTTTTTATATATAGTTTTAAAGGAACTATACTCATACCAATTTCATTTTGTACATTAGTCAATGAAGCAATTTGTTTTTTCTTTAATAACAATTTTCTTACTCTTAATGGTTCATGATTAAATCTATTCCCCTCTTCAAAATGAGATATATGCATATTATATACAAACATTTCTCCACGTCTAGTTTGACAATAAGAATCCTTTAGATTAATCCTTCCACGACGTATCGATTTTATTTCCGTACCAGTTAGAACTAATCCTGCCTCGTATGTTTCCTCAATAAAATAATCATGATTTGCTTTTTTATTTTGAGCTATTACTTTAATTTCTTTGTTCATAATATCTTCCTCTATTTACCACTAATTAATGATTTATGTTTTAATATTTTGAAATCTATTTCCTGATTCTCTAAATCAACATTCGCTACTTTAACGATAACCTCATCACCTAGGCGATATATTTTTTTCTTTCTTCTTCCAATTAAAACCATGTTCTTTTGATCATAAGTATAATAATCATCATTCATAGCCTTAATATGGACTAGTCCTTCAATATTACTTCTTTCTAACGTAATAAATACTCCAAAATTAGTAACACTAGATATAATACCTCTGAATGTTTGTTCTTGATATTTTAACATATACTCACATTTCTTCATTCTATCAACTTCACGTTCACAATCAACCGCTCGTTTTTCATATTCTGAAGAACTTTCTGCTAATTCTGGAAGTCTAGTTAGAAAGTTATCAATCGTTTCATCAGATACATCTCCATTAAACAGATAAGTTCTTATCATTCTGTGTACCAATAAGTCTGGATAACGTCTTATAGGCGATGTAAAGTGAGTATAATATTTCGTCGCTAATGCAAAGTGCCCTATATTATTTGTAGAATATCTTGCCTGATTCATAGTTCTTAATAAAATTGTAGAAAGCATAGGTTCTACTACTTCACCTTTAAATTTTCTAAGCATATTCGCAAGTATATAAGGTTCAATTTCTTCTATTTTCCCTTTTGTTCTGTATCCTAAACTAGCTGCAATATCGAAAAATTGTCTAATTTTTTCCATTTTTGGTTCTTCATGAATACGGTAAATAAACGGCACTTGCATCCAAAAGAAGTGTTCTCCTATTACTTCATTTGCACTTAGCATAAAATCTTCTATTAAGCGTTCTGATATACCTCTTTCTCTTAGAACGATATCCACTACCTCACCATTCTCATCAACTACAACTTTAGATTCTGGTTTATCAAAATCAATAGCTCCTCTTGTTTCCCTATTCATTCGAATTTTTCTAGATAATTCTAATGCAGTTTTTAACATAGGGACATACTCTTTATATTCATCTATAACTTCTTTATTTTCTGCATAGACTTCATTAACTTTTTTATAAGTTAGTCGTCCTTTTGATTTGATAACCGCTGGATAAATATCATAACTTTCAGGATGTCCTTTAAAATTAAAATCAATATCACAACATATTGTATATCTTAATATATGTGGATTTAAAGAGCAAATATTATTAGATAATTTTCTTGGTAACATAGGTACAACCCTATCCGCTAAATACACACTGCACCCTCTATTAGCTGCTTCTTTATCTAATGGGCTATCCTCAGTAACATACCTACTGACATCAGCAATAAATACTTTTAATCTATACCCTTTTTTAGTTTTCACAACAGAGACAGCATCATCTAAATCCTTCGCATCATCTCCATCTATTGTGACAACCATTTCGTCTGTACAATCTCTGTACTTATCCTCAATTTTAATCTCCTCACTGATTTTTTCAGTTTGTTCAACTACTTCCTTTGGAAATTCATTCGGGACATTATGTTTATATATTACTGAAAGAATATCAACTCCTGGATCATCTTTATGACCTATTGACTTGATTATTATCCCTTTATGATCTTCAAAGCTAACCTTAGAATAATCAGTAATTTCA
The DNA here is from genome assembly GCF_054054385.1 of Gemella taiwanensis. NCBI lineage: Bacteria > Bacillati > Bacillota > Bacilli > Caryophanales > Gemellaceae > Gemella > Gemella taiwanensis. Next base: position 59,503 of record NZ_JBSMTL010000005.1, on the reverse strand, counting down.
ACTAACACCTTAGTTCCATCTACAAAATTAAAATTTTTGGCATTTGTTATTTTTATATATTTTACAATATTTTTATCATCACTTTTTACAAAAGAGAAAAATTTTGCATTAGTTAATGTTCCAACCGTATACTTAGTATTTCTTTCTAGTACTTTTTGAACAATACCTTCTAAATTACGATCGTTTTTATATACACTATCTACTTTAACAAGAACAACATCACCAGTCATAGCACTTTGTGTAAATCCTTTAGGTATATATACTTCTATTCCTAAATCAGCCGAATAAACAAATGCAAATCCTTTTTGATGTAATCTAATTACCCCTTCTACTTCTAAAGCTTCTTTGACATAAAGAAATTTCTCATTAGGTAATTGAGTTATAACTAATTTTCTTTCTAACTTTCCAACATTCTTAACTAACTCAACAAATTCTTTTGCTGAATCAATATTTAATTTTTCTTTTAAATCTTCAATACTTAAAACTTTATCTTCATTGAATATTTTTTCAATTTTTTCTAACATATAATCCTCCTTTATTAGATTATACAACATATAATTATTTCTATAAAAATAAACCTAAAATGAAATTACATTTTAGGTTTATCATTGTTTAGTCTATAATTTTAACCAAGTAAGACACACTAGTGTTATAAAAAATATTAGTCCTAGTACTATTGTAATTCTTTGTAAAACTAATTCAGCACCTCTTACTTTTTGTTTTCCAAATAGTTCTTCTGCTCCACCAGTTAATCCAGATAAACCTCCAGATTTACTTTCTTGTAATAAAACTACTACAATTAACAGAATACTACTTACTATTGCTATTGTCATTAAAAAAGTGTGCATACTCTCCTCCTAAAATAATCATTCATTAATACAATACAATTTATATTAACACATTTTTTCAAAAAAAGCAAATTAATTAAACAATTCTTGTGAATATTATTCTTCCTGAAGATGTTTGTAGTACACTTTGCACCTCAACTTCGACAGTTTTTCCTACGGCACGTTTACCATTTTCAACAACAATCATTGTACCATCTTCAGTATATGCTACACCTTGATTATTTTCCTTACCTTCTCTTAGAACCTGAACTTCTAATTTTTCACCTGTAGTTAACATAGGTTTTACAGCATTACTTAAATCATTAACATTTAGAACCTTAATCGATTGTAAAGTAGCAAGTTTATTAAGGTTATAATCAGTTGTTATAATAGCACATTTATATTTTAAAGCATAGTCAATTAGTAGATTATCTACACCTTTATGCTCGTTATAATTGTATTTATTATCTATCTCGAGATCAATCTCTTTCATTTTTTGGAGATGTTCAACACAATCTAACCCTAATCGACCTTTGGCACGTTTTAATGGATCCTCTGAATCTGAAATTAATTGTAATTCTTTTAATACAAACTCAGGAACAATAATCTTCCCTTCTAAAAATCCAGTTTTAGCAACATCTTGAATACGTGAATCAATTAAGGAACTTGTGTCAACAACCTTAGCTACAACTTTCTTAGTCTTAACTTTAGGTTCTTTTTCTTTAGGTTTATTTCCAAATTTAAAAGCTGTAAGGATATTTAAAAATTCACCTTCACGTCTATATCCTAGTACCAACCCTAAGTATCCAAAAATAATATAAATCACAGCTGAGATAATTCTTCCCATTATTCCTGCACCAGCTATAACATCAACTCCTGATGAAAGTAAACTGGCTAAAAGTAACCCAAGAATTAATCCTATTGTCGTGAAAACAATTTTTTGTATTGGTGTTCTTGAAAGACGATCTTCGATTCTTTTTAACATTGCTACAAATCTATCTGAAAATAATAAAGACATTAATACAAAAAATACTGTAGTTCCAATTGTAACAATGATTCTTAACGTCGTCTCACTCATTGAAGTAAATATATTATAATAAATCAATGCACTAGTTGAAAGTGTTCCGACAGTTATTCCTAGAAAAAAGGAAATTGTAATTATAACTTTTTTCAACATAAAAATCACTCCTTTAAATATTTAATTGTAATTTAAAATTATTAATTATTCTCTAATAATTTTATATTGTATGATAAAGAGATATAAAACGTCTCTTCTAACTATTCTACTACATTCTACTTAAAATTAACATAATTAAGTTCAAAATAATTTAAGTATTTTTAATATTTTTTTATACTAATAGATGAATAGAGAAATTAAATTACTAAAACTCTATTCACCTATCATAATTTATTTAAAAAACATTGCTAAAAGCTATGTCTAAACATTCTCTAATATCTTTTACCGGAATTATTTCAATCCCATCTGGAAAATCAGAATTTTTCATATTGCCTATTGGCACTATAACACGTTTAAATCCATGTTTTTTAGCCTCATTGATTCTTTGTTCTATTCTACTTACTCTTCTAACTTCACCAGTTAATCCAACCTCACCGATGAAACAATCATTCATATTAACCGCAATATCTTTAAAACTTGAAGCAACAGCCATGACTACACCTAAGTCTACAGCAGGATCATCAATTTTAACCCCCCCTGAGACTTTAACGTAGACATCTTGTTGTTGAAGTAAATACCCTGCTTTCTTCTCAAGAACAGCCATTAATAGGATTAATTTATTATACTCTAATCCAGTAGAAATTCTTCTTGGGTTATTAAAAGCAGTTGGTGTAGTTAGCGATTGTATTTCTACTAATAATGGTCTACTACCTTCCATTGTACTTATAATTGTTGCCCCTGCAAGATTTTTACTTCGTTCCTCAAGGAACATCTGCGAAGGATTAGCTAAATCTTCTAGTCCACTATGTTTCATCTCAAAAATACCAATTTCATTAGTAGATCCAAAACGATTTTTTACCGCCCTAAGTATTCTGTAACTATGTTGACCTTCCCCTTCAAAATACAGTACAGTATCAACCATATGCTCAAGCATACGTGGCCCTGCAATAGTTCCTTCTTTAGTAACATGTCCTACTATAAAGATAGCTATGTTTAGACTCTTAGCAATCTTCATAAGTTGTTGTGTGCATTCTCTAACTTGGGTAATACTTCCCGGAGAATTTTCTAAGTTAGGGTTATAAATTGTTTGAATTGAATCGATAACTAAAAACTGAGGTTTTATTTTTTTTACTACTTGATAAATTAAATTCAAATCAGTTTGCGCATAAACAAAAAGTTCATCCGTATTATTTTTTAATCTATCTGCTCTTATTTTAACCTGCCTTACAGATTCCTCACCTGTTACGTAAAGAACATCGTGTTCTTTGGCTAAATATGCTGATATTTGAAGAAGTAAAGTAGATTTCCCAATACCTGGATCCCCTCCTAAAAGTACTAACGATCCTCCTACAACTCCTCCACCTAAAACCCTATTTAATTCACCACTATCTGTAAGTGTTCGTGGAACATCCTGTGTAGAAACTGATTTTAGTTTCCCAGCTTCTACACGTTCTGTATCATTTGTTTTAACTTCAAATTCTGTATGTTTAGTAGCCTTCTTTGCTTCAACTACTTCTTCCATAGATGCCCATTTTTTACAATTAGGGCATCTTCCCATATATTTCAAACTTTGGTAACCACAGGCATTACATTCATATTTAACATTTACCTTTGCCATAGTTACCTCTTAGTTTTCTTTACAACAAAACTATCATTTTTATAATCAATATTAATAGTCCCAGTTAATTCGGGATTTCTTAATAGTTCTTCACTTAATAAGTCTTCAATATTTTTTTGAATACTACGTTTCAATGGACGAGCTCCATATTCTTTTATACTACCGTCTTCAACGATTTTAGCCATAGCTTTTTTCGTAAGTTTAATAGTAATATCTCTATCTGCTAATCTCTTAGATAATCCATCTATTAATAACTCAGAAATTTTTTCTAATTCTTCTCTTTCAAGAGTTTTGAAGACAATAATATCATCTATTCTATTTAAGAATTCTGGACGATATTGTTTTTTCAATGCTTCCATCATAGTATTTTGAACGTTTTTATAATCATTTTTGATAGATTCACTTCCACCGAATCCTACGAATTTTTGATCATTTAGTTCACTCACTCCAACGTTAGAAGTCATGATAATAATAGTATTTTTGAAATCTACTACGCGACCTGAAGCATCTGTTAAACGTCCATCATCTAATACTTGTAATAAAATATTAAAAATAGATGGGTGAGCTTTTTCAATTTCATCAAATAATACTACAGAATATGGTTTTTGACGAACTTGTTCTGATAATTGTCCCGCTTCCTCATATCCTACATAACCTGGAGGAGCTCCAACAAGTCTACTAATAGAGTGTGGTTCCATATACTCACTCATGTCAATACGAATCATATTATCTTCTGAACTAAATAGTGCTTCAGATAAACTTTTCGCAAGTTCTGTTTTCCCTACACCTGTAGGTCCTAGGAAAATAAAACTTCCTATTGGTCTATTAGGTGCTTTAAATCCGCTTCTTGCTCTTCTAACTGCTTTAGCTAGGCTCACCACAGCCTCATCTTGACCAATAACTCGTTTGTGTAAAATTTCTTCTAATTTTAGAAGTCTTTCACTTTCAGTTTCTGTTAATTTAGTAACAGGAACCCCAGTCCAAGCAGCAAGAACTTCAGCTACATGATCAGCACTAATTTTAATTTTATCTTTTGATAAACTATCTTGCCAAGAAATTTTAAATTGTTCAATTTTACTAATTACTTGGTTAACTTCATCACGTTTTTTTGCTGCTATTTCAAATTCTTGATTAATTACAGCTCTATCTTTTTCTTTATTTAAACGACTTAATTCATCTTCATATTCTTTTAATTTCTCTGGAGATTTATAAAATCTTAGTTTAACTTTAGAACAAGCTTCATCGATAAGGTCAATTGCTTTATCTGGTAAACATCTATCAGTAATATAAGTTGTACTTAACTTAACCGCTGCATCTAAAGCTTCATCTAAAATTTCCACATTATGATGTTCTTCATATTTATGGCGTAATCCTTCTAGAATTTTAATTGAATCTTCTGTATTTGGTTCTTCAACTTTAATCGGTTGGAATCTACGTTCTAAAGCTGCATCTTTTTCAAAATATTTTCTATATTCTTCGGTAGTTGTAGCTCCTATACATTGAATTAAACCACGTGATAATGCTGGTTTTAAGATGTTTGATGCATCAGCACTACCTTCAGTTCCTCCAGCACCAATTATCGTATGAATTTCATCGATGAATAAAATAATATCTCCTGCATCTTCAATTTCAGTAATAATATTTTTTAATCTTTCTTCGAATTCACCACGATATTTAGTACCTGCAAGTAAAGTTCCCATATCTAGAACCATAACTCTCTTACCCAATAAATTACTAGGAACATTTTGAGATACTATTCTTTCCGCTAAACCTTCAACAATAGCTGTTTTCCCTACCCCAGGTTCTCCAATTAATACCGGATTATTCTTAGTACGTCTATTTAGTATCTCTATCATTCGAGTAATTTCTTTATCACGAGCTAAAACAGGGTCTAATTTATTATTAAAGGCATCTTTTGTTAAATCCTTAGCTAATGAATTTAGTGTTTTAGTTTTTGCTGAACTATCTTCTGGTGCTTCTAATTTTTTAAATCCATCGAATAATTTAGACAGTAACCCCTGGCTTTGTTTTAATAATTCAAATAGTTCCGTAATTAACGCATCAACATTAACTCCTAACTTGTCAGTTAATAAACGAACAGCAGTCCCTGTTTTTTCATTAAGTAAAGATAACAGTAAGTGCTCACTTGTAACTACAAAACTAGATGTATCATCTGCAAACTGTTGACTTTTTTCTATAGTTCTAACAGCTCCATTAGTATAATCTATTTTCATTAGAACATTGCGATAAAAATCAGTACCTTCTAATTCTGCTTCATAAAAGTCTACTACGTTTTTTCTGAAGTCATCATAATAAACACCATATTTATTAAGTGTTTTACATGCTAATGTATTATTCATACTCAACATAGCTAATAGTAAGTGTTCAGTCCCTACAGCCTTAACACCAAAATCATTAGCTTCTTCTTTTGCTGTCGTTAGCACCATAAGGGCTGTTTCATTAAATCTTATGTACATAACCTTATCCTCTCTTATTATATTTTATATTTGTTAAAAATCTTATTGTTAAATCTTTTAAATTTGCTTTTGTTTTAGAAATCATCTCTTCAGCACTATTATCATCAATATGCTCTAAGAACTGATTATGCACTTCTGTAACAATCTCTACGCTATCTATAAAATGATTGTAATCAAATTTATCTATGTATTCTTTTTCAAGTAGAATTTTAGCTATTCTCATAGCTTCATCTACCTCTAAAATTTCATTATCTATTGTCTCAATTAAATAGTCTATGTAATCTTTATTTTTGTGAAGGGTTATTTTAGTAATCCTAATAAATCCTCCCCCTCCACGTTTACTTTCTATAATAAATCCATGTTCCGGAGTAAATCTCGTTTTTATTACATAATTTAATTGGGATGGTACACAGTCAAATTTTTGTGCGACATTACTTCTTTTAATAATTATATGATCTTCTGTTGCCTCATTAAATAAGTTCATAATATATTGTTCAAGAATATCTGTCATATTATTATTCATAAGGGCACCTCCTTTATTGACTAAAATTGACCTTTATTAAATTATACTACATCTACAATATTTTGTACACAAAAAACATTGATTTTTAAGCCTAAATACATAAAAAAAGAGAACGTTTTTATAAAATCGAAATATTATATAAATCAATATTATAAAGTCATTCTCTTTTTAATTTTTAATAAATTTCTATATCTAAATCACAATCTATATCTAGCTAATTAATTATTTAATTTTGATTTTCTATTAAATATTAAATTCATTACAATAGCAACTATTGTTCCTAGTACAATACCACTATCCGTAAACATACGAATAAAGCTTGGTAATTGTGAAAATGCTGTTGGTACTGTAGTAACACCAAGTCCTAATCCAACTGAACAAGCTATTATCATAAGATTTTCCTGTTTCGCAAAATCTGTATTACCTAACATCTTAACCCCATACGCAAGTACCATACCAAACATACTAATCATCGCCCCTCCTAATACTGGTTGAGGTACGATTGTAGCTAAAGCTCCGATTTTTGGAATAGATCCAAAAACTAGTAGTAAAAGCACCATTACATACATCACTTTTTTACTCTTAACACCTGAAATTTGCACAAGCCCTACATTTTGAGAATAAGTTGTATACGGGAATGCATTTACTAATGAACCTATCATTACAGCTAAACCTTCAGCTAAGTACCCTCTTCGTAAATCTGGTTCTTTAACTTCTTGATTACAAATATTTCCTAGGGCATAATATACACCAGTTGATTCAATCATACTAACAATCCCCACTATAACAAATGTTAAAATAGCACTCATGTTAAATTCAAAACCAGTAAATTTAAATGGTGTTGGGTGCTGGAACCAACCCGCTTGTGATACTTCTGATAAACTCACCAACCCCATAAAACTAGCAATAATTGTACCAGATACTAAACCTAGAAGAATAGCTATTGATTGAATAAATCCTGTAGTGAATTTATATATTACTAAAATAATTGCTAAAGTGATACATGCTAATAAAATATTTTTTGGATTCCCAAAATCTTTTGATCCTTGTCCACCTGCAATATAGTTCATCGCAACAGGCACTAAAGTAATACCAATAATCGTAACTACACTTCCTGTAACAACTGGAGGGAATAATTTAGCCACCTTTGCAAAGAATGGAGCTATTAAAACTACTACTAATCCAGAAACGAAAATAGCTCCATACATAGTTGGCAATCCAGAACTATTACCTATAGCTATCATCGGTGCTACTGCCGTAAAAGTACATCCAAGAACAACAGGTAAACCAATACCTGTAAATTTTCCTTTATATACTTGTAGGAATGTTGCTACCCCACACATGAAAATATCAACTGACACCAAATAAGTTGTTTGTTCTGCTGAAAGACCTAATCCACCAGCCACAATTATCGGAACAATAACTGCTCCTGCGTACATTGCTAGTACGTGTTGTAAACTTAATATAAAAGTTTTCAAAATTCTTATCTCCTTAGTTATATATTATTTTTTGACAAATATAACTATATAAATACAAAAAATCACCTATAATTACTTATAGGCGATTTAAAATTCTACTACAAATAATACTTTAAAAACTAGTTTAAAGTAAAATATAATAATAAGTATGCCCATAGTCATCAAATTTACGGTTTGATGGTAGAAACTTGCAAGCCATATTCTTGCCTTTATATGTGCTATATTTTGTCTGTACAATATATAATAACAATTTTCAAATTGATTTTCAAGTGTTATCCATAATTTATTTAATATTTTATTATCTATCATAGAAGAATTTAATACATTATTAGGTTCTCAAATAGAATCTTTAAGCCCCAATGACTAATCTATTACTTTTAGCTTACCTCTAAAGTCCTCTAAACTTGAGTATCCTTTTTCTTTCATGATTTCTTGTAGTTCTTTAGTTAATCTAGAAAATACTGAAACTCCCTCTTTATGTAAAGTTGTTCCTACTTGAACTAAATCTGCACCACATAGAATATGTTCGAATACATCTTTACCATTAATAACTCCACCAGTTCCAATAATTTTTATACTTGGATTTAATCTTTCTCTAAATGCACGAACATTGGCTAATGCTGTTGGTTTAATATATTCTCCACCAAGACCACCAAATCCACCTTTTGGTTTAATAACTACTTGTTCTTTATCTAAATCAATATATAAACCATTACCTACACTATTTACGCTATTTACATACGTAAGTGGATATTTATTAAGAATTTTTGCCATTTCATCAAAATGTGCAATGTCAAAATATGGTGGTAATTTAACACCTAGTGGTTTTGTAAAGAATGTGAATACCTCAGCTAATAATTTATCTGTAAGTTCAAAATCATAAGCAATCTGAGGTTTCCCAGGAACATTCGGACATGACAAATTAAACTCTGTGACCCCTTCATATTCGCTCTCTTGAATTTTCTTTAATAAACCAACATTCTCTTCATAACTCATACCAGTAACTGATAAAAACTGTAATTTTGCTCCAGATTTTTGACGCTCAATAACATAGTCTAAATAATAATCTAAACCATTATTTGGTAATCCCATTGAATTAATACTTCCTAAATTTGTATCATAATATCTTGGTTCAGGATTACCTGCTCTATAGTCTCTAGTTGCAGTTTTTGTAACAAAAGCCCCCGCTTCACTATTAGCTAATTCATCTAATTCCTCGATAGTCATACAGTGTACCCCTGATGCATTCATTAACGGATTAGATAATTCTACATCTAAAAAATTTGTTTTTAACATTCTTCATACCTCCTATGTTTACTAACAATAGTTTATCACAAATAAATTCTAATAACCATTGTTAAAGCTAGTTTTAGATTTGTATCCAAGTAAAAAAAGAAGGAGATAAAAAATCAATTTTTTCTATCTCCTTCTATAGAAGTTAGTAATAAATAAATAATTCTTATTATGCTTCTATATACTTAATTATATCTAAATATAAATTGTCCATCTTAGGTAATATTTCTTTTATTCTATCAGAATGATTTTCTTTTAACCAAGAAGTAGGTTTTTCATATAATACTTCTGTCTTATCTTCTCTCTTAATAAGTAATAATTTAAGTGGTAGGTTAAAACTTAGATATAAGTCATCTTTCATTAGTAATGTTCCAACTTTTGGATTCCCAAAAACAACATATTGAATATCCTCTAATTCTAAATCAACGTTTCTAGCGTATTCACCTTGGTTAATATTTAGAAATTGGTGAATATTATTTTTTTCTAAATATTCATCTACTTTCGATTTTATATTTTTAAATTCGTCATTAATTAGATACTTTTCCATAATTTACCTCAAATAAATACTAATATACTTTTTTAACCATATCTTAGTATAAAAAAGACATTTACACAAATAATTTGTACTTTTCTTCTAAATTTTAAAATGTTTTAATATCATTTTTTATTGAAAAAAGTAGAAATCTAAGCAACAAAGTACACCTAGATTTCTAATAAAATTTTTCTTACTTGATAAAACCTCTTTTTATTTTCTCGTATAGCCCAACCCTAAGCATGCTAGCAGAGCAAAACCTAATAATCCTAACATAGAATCTTTCATTCTTGTATTTGGAAGTTGCTTCTTAGATTTTCCTTTTGAGTTAGTAACTTTTACAGATTCTTGAGATATTTTATCATCTTTAATTTCTTCATTCTCAACCATTTCTTTTTTTGTTTTCTTCGCATCTACAATGTTTATGACTTTACCAATAGCATCAGTAACTTCTTTTTGTTCACCTCCTATGTTAAAAGAAATACCATATCAATATTTTTTAGTAAATTATTTTTTATCTTATTTAATACTTAAAGCTCTCTACTGCTTTTGATCTCTCAATTAGTTTTCTATACACCCTAGAATGTTCTAACAAGTAATTATGTGTTCCTTGGCACTCAACTATTCCATTATCTAAGACTATTATTTTATCTACATTCTCTATTGATTTAAGTCTATGAGAAATAACAATTACTGTTTTATTTTTTATAAGATTATTTAAACTATCTTGAATTTTTTTCTCATTTTCCACATCTAAAGCCGCAGATATTTCATCTAAAATAACAATTGGAGAATCTTTTAAAAATACTCTAGCTATCGATAATCTTTGTCTTTCTCCTCCAGATAAGGTTGCACCATTTTCACCAACTATTGTATTGTAGCCATTTTCTAAATCATCTATAAAATCGCAACAAGCCATCTTCGCAGCTTCCATAACTTCCTCATCAGTAGCACTACTGCATCCTATTCTTATATTTTCCAAAATAGATGTATTGAATAATACGACATCTTGGAAGACGATTGAAACATATTTATATAGCGTATCTGTAGAAATTTCTTTTATATCATGTCCATCAATAATTATCTGTCCATCATCATAATCATATAATCTAGATATTAATTTTAAAATACTAGTTTTACCACATCCTGAAACACCTACTAGTGCTGTAACTTCATTTTGTTTAGCTGTAAAACTGACATCTTTTAATACGGGACTTTCTTTATCATAACCAAATTTCACATTTTTTAATTCAATACCAAAATTATTCAATTTAATTTCTTTACCTTTTTGAATTTGAGTCTCTTTTATCTCTTTGATTCGTTTAATACGAGAATCCAGGTAAAATAGCTCTGTAGTATTAGCAGCCAATCCATCAACTATATCTTTCATTTTCATCGCAACGAATATATAACCAATTAAGTATAATATATTAATACTTCCACTCGCATAAAGTGCTGTACCAACTATTATTACGACTACTAAAGTTCCTTGAGCAACAACCCATGATAAAAATAAAGGTATAAATAGTACCATTTCCACTTTAAGTTTTAATTTTTCACTTATATCCATATCTTTATTTAATTTTTCTCTTATCTTATTACCTAAACCAAAACTTTTTATATCTTGTTGAAGTTCAATCGCTTCTTGGAAACTTTCAGAATTATAACGAAGTTGTTCAAAATTCTCATATTGTTTTTTTAATTGAATTCTTTTAGAAACTAGTATTAGAGAATAACTTAGAACTACAGGTATCATTATTGATAAACCTAAATATATATTTCCAACTAACATAAGTATAGACATAATTGGGAAAAATAGAATAAATCCTATAATTTTTGCCATTGCATGACTCATTGCATGCTCTATTGCTTCAACATCTTTCATAACAGTTTGACTTATATCTGATAAGTTGTGTTTTGAAAAATAAGCAAGTGGAAGTTTGCTTAACGTTGTAGCTATATCTATTCTTAAATTAGCACTTTCTTTATAGGTTGCACTATATAATGCATCGTACTCTTTAGCCAAAAGTACATATATAACAATCAGTACCACTATTGATATTACTATATATAGATATTTACTTTTAACATTTCCTAACAAAAGTTCATCTACTAATATCATAAGTAACATAGCAGGAAACATATTTGAAAAATATACTAGAAATGATAAAATACTAGCTTTTATTAAATCAGTCGCTCCTTGATTTGTTAAAGCAAACCAATTTTTAATTTTATTTTTCATAATTAACCCTCCACTCATTTGCTTTATTATATAAACTTTGGAGTTTTTTATACTCACCATCTAAAGCCATCAATTCTCTATCAGTTCCACGTTCAATAATATTCCCATTATCCATTACTAATATTTCATCAACATTTCTAATACTAGGTAATCTATGAGCAATCATAATAACTGTTTTATTTTTTATTAGATTTGAAAATGCGCGCTGTAATTCATATTCATTTTCTGGGTCTACTGCTGCACTAGCTTCATCCATAATAATAATTTTTGCATCTTTTAAAATAGCACGAGCTATAGCAATTCGTTGTTTTTCACCACCTGATAGATATACTCCTTTAGTACCTATTTGAGTTTGTTCTCTTTCTCTGAATTTATCAAGAATACTATCACATCCCGCTAAACTCATGGCATTCATAACTTCTTCATACGATGCATCAGCTTTACCGATTTTAACATTCTCATATATTGATGTTTTAAATAATTTAACATTTTGAAAAACAAAAGCAATATTATTAATTAAAGTCTCTTCAGTATATGAACTTATACTTTTATCTCCAATTTTGATAACTCCACTATCTACCTTATAAAAACCAGAAATTAGTTTTGCAATAGTAGATTTACCACTACCAGATGATCCAACCAAAGCATAGCTTTTATTTTCTTCTAAGCTAAAACTCAAATCATTTATAATTTTTTTATCAGTATAACCAAAGCTAACATTTTCAAATGTAATATTATAATTTTCAAACTCCTCATTTGAACCAAATGTTAATTTATTACTATTCATCTCTTCAAAAAGGCTCTCTAGCTTTTCAACAACAGATTGCCCCATAAATGCATACATCGATACATACATTATTGCCATTAATGAAACAAACAGTGCACCGCTTAAAAACAGTACCATAATCAATTCAACAGCTAACATTTTTGGATCTTCAATATTGTAAAACAGTAAAAGAATTGGGATTACCATAGCTATAAAGCTAAAAAAGAACCATTGAAATCCAACAAAACCTCTTTTACATGACAAAGCATATTCTAAAGAATATTTAGAATAATTTTTTATGGCTGTATTTAAGGCTTTAAATGATTCAACACTAATACCAAAAATTTTAATAACTTGAATTCCTCTAACATACTCTACTGTTTCACTACTTAAAGTTTCTAAAGATTCTTGATAAATCTTCATAAATTCTTTTTCACCAGTCATCATAGATAGAGATATTCCTCCAACAATACTCAGTATTATCAGAATAATCCCTACTTTTATACTAACTAAAAATCCAAGGATTAATAATAGAATTGGCATTAATATAGCTCCAGCATTATCAGGTATTAAATGTGCTACAATCATATGTGTATCCGTTGCATTATCATCTATTATTTTTCTAGTTTTTCCTGAAGGATGAGTGTCAAAAAAACTAAAGCTCGCTTTTGATAATCCTTCAATTCCATATTTTCTAAGATTTGTTTCCAATCTAAATCCTAATACATGTGTTACTAATCCAGAAATTCCATATAATGTAATACCAATAATTAGTAAACCAACTATACAAAATCCATAATACTTAGCATTTTCTATATTATTATTAACAATTATTTCAATTAAAAACTTACTTAAATAATAATATCCCCATACTTTGAATACTACTGACAACATAGATAATAAAATCCCTATATATGCCAAATATCGTTCTTTAGGAACATAAGATAAAATTTTTTTATATACTGTTAACATAATTTCCTCCTTATTTTTTTATAAACTCCCATTTAAATTAATACTTTAACAATAATTTAAAACTCTTACATTAATTTTATCACTCTTATTTGTAATTGTAAATAATAACTATTATCAATTATATATAAAAAAGTAAAGAATTGTTAAAATTCAATTCTTTACTTTTTTATACTTATTTATTTAGTTTTGTGAATATATCTAAGTCTATATATTCACCATTCAATACTTCGTGTTCTACTAGTATAGCTTCTTTAAAATAACCTAAACGTTGAGGAACACTTGCACTCTTATAATTTTCAGGATGTACCCTAATTTGTAATTTATGTAGTTTTAATTCGTTAAATGAATACTTTTCTATCATATCAACAGCTTGTGTCATTATGCCATAACCTTCGAATTTTTCACTTAGCCAATAGCCGACTTCAGCCCTTTTTGAACTTCTATTTATATTATGAAGGTCAATCATTCCTGCCACATTTTCATCTACTAGAATAATAAACATCATCATTTCTTCTTTATGAATTTTTTCTATACTATACTCAAGGAATTGTTCCTCATCCTGAACTGATTTCATATCCATTACCCACGGTAAGTACTTTGCTAGTCTTAATCTTTCATCTACTATTACTTTATAAATATCTTCAGCATACTCTAAATCCGGTAATACTAATTTACATTCACTACCATTGTTTAAAATAAACTTCTTTGTTTTATAAATAAACATTGTACACTCCCTATTCGTTTTCTAATTCATCTACAGCTTCTTTTAATAATTCATATGAATAATGTTGAGCTTCTTCATCATAAATATATGAATTTATCATTAATTCATCAAACTCTACCCTGCGTTTTAAATCAGCAATTTGTTTTTTTACTGTTTCTTTACTACCAATAAACGAAATTTTAGTCATTTGTTTAACTACAGATTTCTCATGATCTACTATTTCATCGTGTTCAAAAGCTATTGGTCCAAAGTGTGGTACCTTAGTTGTAGCAATATAATTTTTCCAAACCGCTTCTTCAGATTGTACCGGTGGAACCATCCCCTGAGGATTACTTGTAATAATATTTAAAAATGATTGAATCTGAGTTGTTGATAACCTCTTCGCTTCTTCATCCGTGTCTGCGACAACTGCATTAGCTCCTAAAATTACATACGGTTCACTCAAAACTTCTGATGATTTGAAGTAATGTCTATAAATTGCTACTGCATTTTCCATCATAGCTGGAGCGAAATGTGATGCAAATGCATAAGGTAGTCCTAGTTCAGCAGCTACATATGCACTATCAGTACTAGATCCTAGTATATATAATGGCACATCAAGCCCTGCAGCTGGATATGCATGAACAGGTCTATTATCTTTAAAATACTCTGAAAGTTCTACTACTTCTTTTTTAAAATCCATCTCTCTATTAGTATTTCTTCTAATAGCACGTGCAGTATTATAATCTGTACCTGGTGCTCGCCCTAACCCTAAATCAACTCTATTTGGATAGAGAGTCTCCAAAGTCCCATATTGTTCTGCTACTATATAAGGACTATGATTAGGTAACATCACACCGCCCGAACCTACTCTAATATTACTAGTGTTATCTAGTGTACGTTGGATTAATAACTGCGTTGCGCTACTAGCTACACTTTTTGTATTATGATGTTCTGCAATCCAATATCTTTCATATCCTAATTCATCAGCCTTTTTAGCTAATCTAATCATTGCATCTATAGCATCTTTAAAATTCTGCCCCTGTCTTAATGGAGCTAAATTTAAAATTGAAATTTTCATAATTGTCTCCTTACTTATTTTCTATCAATATTTTAATAGGAATATATAACTAAATAAAAATATCCTTTTGAGCTAAATTCTCAATACACTCATCATAGTATTTCTCATCATGTTCTTTATAAATTGGTTTATTGATTTTATACTCTTTTAGATTGTTATGAGGAGCACAAATTTTTCCTCTGTAATTTTTATCTAGCCATTCTTTGCTGACATTATAGCCTCTTTTCTTCATTTCCTGCATGATTAATTCATGATACTTAAAAAGGAAAAATGGCTTATGTTCAAATACATAATCTACCGTTGCATGTTTCTTACCCCAACCATTTCCTCTTAATGCACAACACTCTCTATGCTGGCCTAAAAGTTGTTGCCTTGGTAATTTTGATATCAGTTCTTCATGCCAAAGTCTCATTTTGTCCTCCATTGATAAAAGTAGATTCTTCTAAATATTTATTTGGATATTTATTTAAAAGATGTTTTACTTCTTTTATCAAATCTTCTTTTTTGTATTTATTATTATGATATTCTTCAATTATTTCGAAAAAATTATCTTTTTCTTCTTTTGTTGCATATTTTTTGAAATATCCCCAGACATGATGTAATGCATTCGTTACTTGTCCTTTATCTTCAGGTAAATTTACAGCTTGTTTTATAAGCTCATTCACTTTACTTAGAGATACTTCTTCTTGCTTTAAATACGTTCTAATTTCTAAGTATATTTTACTCGAGTGACTTAAAACAAGATATTTATTTTTTGCCCATAACTTTTGACATTGAACTCTTTCTTCTTTATTATTCATTTTATCCTTTCAAAAACAGTTTGTTTTTATTTTAAAGCCATTACATTTCTTAGATATCCTACTAATGAATCATTTAATTCTTTCCCTTGAATGTATTCAAGTATTATAGAACCATCATTTTTTTCTATATCTAATACATTATAATTTTCATCAACATAATTATTAAATTTCATTTTATTAATAAAATCAGGAAAATCCTTAAATTTTTTCAACCAAATTTTTGTAGTTCCATTATTATAGGCTTTTTCCATGGGTGTTTTTTTACAATTAAAATACATTTTTAAATCATATAGCAAACAATCAATTCGGTCTTTATAGATGGCATATCTATAGGTATTTATTGTTGGTAGTTTATGTCTTGGCCATATAAAATGTAAATCTAATTTTGATCTTATAGTTTCATAATCTTTAATCCATTTTGAATATACTTCATCATTTATTTTTACCAGTTGTTTTCTACCACATATTACATCTGCAGATAATATTAT
The DNA here is from genome assembly GCF_054054385.1 of Gemella taiwanensis. Taxonomy (NCBI): domain Bacteria; kingdom Bacillati; phylum Bacillota; class Bacilli; order Caryophanales; family Gemellaceae; genus Gemella; species Gemella taiwanensis. Next base: position 42,526 of record NZ_JBSMTL010000005.1, on the reverse strand, counting down.
TTTTTCGTTATCTACATAATCAATAAGTTTTTTCCCTTTTCTTTCTAAATTATACTTTTCGCTTAATTTTATATATAATTCTTCATCACACTCATCTGCATCTAAACACAGCTCCGTGAAAATTATCTCTAAAAAATCCGAATCATTTTCATTAAGAAATTTATAAAAATCACTATTATAAAATTCATTACATCTCACTATGTTTTCTTTGTATATCTTCATACTAGTCATTCTCCAACTTTTAAAATTCTATAATTACTATCTTCTAATTGTAAATCCCACACTAATATTGTATTATATTTCATTATCATTTACTACAAATTAATATCACAATATATGTAAAAAGTTCCTTATTAAGTTATATATTAATAAGAAACCTTTTTATTAGATTTTTGTTGTATTAAATTTAACCATGTTCTTTTGATTTGCTACGTCCATTTTTATACGCAATAAATTTAATAGATTGTCATTATCAATCGATACTTTTCCCGAGTCGTCTACTTGAATTGCAAGGTATTGTTTTTCTTTTGCCAAATAATCCATGCCTTGTAAATTCACATATCCATCACCTTTGAAATCAACTGATGCTAAGTAAAAAATAAATTTAGAAAATCCTTTTTCTGCAATATTTTTACTTGTTGCATTCATTTGAGCTAACGGCTCAAAAAATGTTTTGTAGTTTGGTTTATAAGTAGCTTTAACCGTGTATTGATATGTATCGATAGTTGGGGCGATTAAAGATAAGTAAACAGTATTACCCTCAACTTTATAATCTATAAAATCATAAGCTCCAGCCTTACCATAAGCATTACCATTAACTTTAAGAATCATAGGACCATATTCATTCATATCATAATTAATATTTTGATATTTAAAATTAACATTTTCTTCCGATGGAATCATAGATTGTTTTAAATCATTCCAAACCTTTTTATACATTTCTTTTTGATTATTAAAACCTGCTGCTTTCACAATAACATCGATATTTTCTTGGTTTACATAGAATGCATCAACAACTTTAAGTGCTTCTTGTACTTTTTTATCAGTTATGGTTTTACGTTTTTCGGATAATTTACTCTGAGCTCGCTTTAATCCAGTTAACTCGTGATCAAAACTTTTCCCAGTATTTTGCTCAGTATAAGTACGTTTAGTACCAACAGGTGAAACTTTAGCATTCCAATCAAAATCTTTACCTGGACCCTCAATAGTTTTTTGTTTTTGCTCACTCTGCTTATTTTCAGTTGATTGTTTAACACCACACCCAACTGTACCAATAGATAACAGTGTTGCTACTGAAATTAATAAAATATTTTTCTTCATATACTTTCCTCCTAAATAACTATAATATTATAATCACTATGATTATACCATAACAAAAAAAGAAGTGCTAATTTTAATATACACTTCTTTTTAATAATTTTTACTTTTAGAGTACCAATGAAATATTTCCATATAATATTATTCTAAATATACCTATAATAGCTAAATGTATTGGATAATAGTAGTAGAAGAACCACTTAGAACCAATATGTTTTCCTCTGGTACCATCATATCTCATTAATAATGGTAGAGAGAATAAAGTTGCAAACTGTAATACTCCATAGAATACATCTATAAAGATAATATAAATAGCAGCATAAACACTTATCCATATAACATAATCGAGTATTTGTTGTTTTTTACTATCTCTATGATTATATAGAAAGAATGGCATCATTAGGGCTATTGAAGACCAATCCGCTACAAAAGTTAATAAACAGAACACAATAATTGTTAAAATCTTTAATGTATTATTTATCTTCTCATTTTTAAAGATTGCGATCAATGCAACCGACATCGCCAATGGGAATAAGACACTTGTTTTATTAAATATACTTCCTGTAGTTATATCAAATGGTACACCTAGACCGAAGCAAAATGCAAAGTGACTGATAACAGCAAAGCTAATAATTCTAAAGAAATATTTTTTAATATTTTTTGTATAATAACATCCTTCTGCGATAAAATACCACATAATTGGCGCTGTTAAACGTCCTACTATGTGCATAAATACTGGTATCGGTTCTTTAACTAAACCTGGATATAATAGCCACGCTAAATGATCAATTGTCATAGCAATAATAGCTATATATTTTAACTGAGTTCCATCAAACTTTAAATTTTTCATTTTCTTCCTTTCTATATTATTTTGACTTTATTTAAAAATATTAGTTTATATATTACTCATAAATTTAGGGTAATGAGAATACTCTACACTAAGATATATTATCATATTAAAATACATTATACAATTATTTATCTAAACAATATATATAATTCAAAAATAAAAAAGACTTTCAAGAATAAAAGTCCTTCTTATCTAAACATGGCTATTTCTAGACTATCCATATATTGAGCTAATGACTTATTAAATTTTTCATAATCAGCTACTTGAAATTCCTCTGTAGCACAGGCTACTGAACATCTAGCTACTTGTAGTTGATTAAAAAATGTTATCATTAATGGTACACCTATTATTTTAGAAATACCTCGTATTGTCATCTTTCCAGCTTCTTCTAATTCCATAACTTGTTCTTTTGAATTTATATTTACTATTTTATCATCAACTAAGACTTCAACATTATCATAGTAATCATAAGCTAATTCAACACCTCTACAAATATGCTCCCAACCTACTCTATAAGTCAAGCTATATTCTGCAAATAACCATCCATTTTCTTTTTCTACACCTAGTAAAAGCATATTATTTATCTCCTATATATTTATGTATTAGTTTAATTATATTCTAACTTAAACTTATAAGCAATAAAAAATGCCTAAGTTATTTCACTTAGACACTTTATATATTATCTTTCTTTTGTTAAAATTCCATCTTTCATTCGATAAACATGATCACATTTTTCAATCATTCTATTATCATGAGTTACCATAATAATTGATTTATTTTTTTCTCTACATTCTTTTGAAAGTAAATCTACAACTTCAAACGCTCTATCTGAGTCAAGACTTGCTGTAGGTTCATCAGCTAAGATGATTGCCGGATTATTGTAAAGAGCTCTAGCAATAGCTAATCGTTGCCTTTCTCCACCTGATAAGTCTTTTGGTAATTTATTTTCTAAATGATCTATTCCTAATTCTTTAAATAGGGAGTTTTGATCTTGAAGTGTTTGTTTTTTTTGCTTATTTATTCTATCAACTAATTCTAACTGTTGTTTTGCAGTTAAAAATGGAACAAGATTAGATGCCTGCAGAACAAATCCAATATCATTAAATCGTAACTTTGACCTTTCTTTCTCAGATAGATTAGTATAATCTTTTCCATTAATAATTATTTGACCTTTTGATGGAGTTTGTAAACCACCAGCTAACGTTAAGAAAGTTGATTTTCCTGAACCTGATGGACCTATAATCGCAATAAATTGACCTTCTTCTATTTTAAAATTTGTTTCTTTCAGAGCTTCTATCTCTTTATTTCCATCTTGATATGATTTAGTAACATTTTTAAATTCTAATACATTCATATGACACCTACCCTATTGCTTTTAATGGATCAATTTTTCTAATAGCTAAAACAGAGAATAATGTTCCAACTAAAGAAAAAATAATCAAACTAACGAAGATAATACTGTAATAAAGTCCATTTCCTAAAAATGGTACTGCTGATGGTAATACAAGTGATGTTACCCACGTTCCAACCAAACCTAGTATACTTCCAACTAATGAAAGTAAGAATGTTTGCGATAAAACAGAAATTCCAATAATTCTATTCGAGATTCCTTGGGCTTTCATTATACCAAAGATTGGAGTTTTCTGAATAGTAAGTACATACATAAAAATACCAATAATAATAGCAGAAATCACTATTAGGAATCCTATCATTAGTCCAAATGTTAAAATTTGAGCACTATAACCAGGTAATTCATTAATAAAATCAGCTATACTAACTTTTTGGAAGATAGAACTGTCGTAATCCTTTAATTCTCCTTTTACTACGAAAGCATTAATCATAGGATTATCAGTTGATTTATTATTACCATATTTCAACACTTGAAAATCATTAATATTCATATATACTACAGGCGCAACATTAAATCTTGATTTTTCCGTGTAACCTACTATTTTTAATTCAATATCCGAGTTAGCAGTCTTAATAGTATCACCTATAGAATATCCTTCTTTTTCAGACAAACTTTTTTCAATAATAACTTCATTTTTAGATTCAAAAGTTCTACCTTGAATTATTGGAGGAATTAAAAAGCTTCCATTATTTACTCCAAAAATACTGATTTTTTGTTTAACATCGACATTTAAACTCTTCTCAGTTTTAGAAACTGTAACCATTTGACTAAAAGGTTCAACATTATCTGCAGATAAAGATTCTTTATCTGATAATTTTAGATTAGATAAACCAATAGTTTTATTTGCTTCTGAAGAAAGCAATACCGTATCCGCCTTCCAATGATCAATTGAAGATCTATTCTGGTCTATCAATCCAAAAGCTAATCCTGATAAGAAATACATTAAATAAGAAACCAGTGTAAGAAGTCCTACCATCAGACTATACCTTAACTTAGCATCCTTTATTTCATTAATAGCTAAAAACATTTTTTCTCCTTAAAATATAAAATTTTTATTCATAAATAATAAATTGCATTATACTAAGCATATAGAATAAAACTTGTAAAGTCAAGTTATTAAACTAAACCGAATATCTATTGTCGCTATTTATGATTAAATTATATTTTTCGATATAAAACTAAAAAGGCATTTAGAACCTTCCAAATACCTCTTTTGTTAATAGCAAATTATTAAAATTATTATTTATTAATCCAACTGTTTACTGTATGAGCAATTTCTAGAGGATGCTCCATATACATCTCATGACCACAATTTTTTAGTAACTCAACATCAAAATATTGTGGAAGTTTATCTAGTGATATCTTTCTCCATTCAGGTTCTTTATCATATGCTGGAGCTATAAATAATACGTTTTTTGATTTTAAATTTCTTTGATATGATCTAATAACTCGACGTAATTCAAGTAAATAAGAGACTTTTTCGAAATCTAAATCTAACTCAAATTTTTCTAATGCACTATTATAACGATATGAATTTTTTAATGCTTCTTCGAGATTTTCTGACCAATAATAAGATTGAGATTTTTCATTGGCTATAACTTCTTCTAAATTTGTAAAAGTATGCTGGTCAAAATAAGCTTTTGCTGCTTCTAACTCATTTTCAAGAGGCATTATTTCATCTAAATTCAAATAGCCTCCATCTAATAAAATGAGTTTAGTTACTTTCGGACAACGTGATGATAAAAATCTAGCTAAATCACCACCTAATGAATGACCAATCAGATAAACCTCTTCATCATCTTTTATTGCATTATTAAACCAATTTTGTAATATTTTTTTATCTTGTATCATTTCTTTATAAGGATTTAGAAAAACAGTATCTACTTCAAGCTCTTGAAAGAAATCCTTTGCGAAATAATAATTACTGCCTAAACCACCTATAAAATATACTTTAATTTTTTGATTCATCAATTCTTCCTTCTCCTAAAATAAATTAATTTTCTAGAAAAATACTATAAACGATTATATACTAAAACTTGTTAATTATAATTTTTAAAAATAATAATTAGTAATATACTAATTATAAGTAAGATAAACTGAACTACGAAAATAACTAACGCAATCTTATAAATAGATATATACTTACGAACTTGAATAGTAGTATTAAAAATAAACTCTCGAAATCTCTCATCACTTTCAAATGAAATAATATACTCCCCTTCATCAGCTTGAAAACAATATATCTCTACTCTTCTCCAAATAACCCCTAGACCTTTAGATCTATAAAATACTTCTTCTAGAGATTTTTTTTCACCAGTATTTTTATTAGCAACAGTTATCCTTAAATCTCTAATGTTAGTAAAAGAATACCTCTTATCTTTTATCCAAATAGAGTATTTCCCACCTTTTCTGATAATAAATTCCTCTTTTTTAATCCCGGTAGATAATTCACAAATTGCTTTATTTCTAAAAAATTTTATAACAATTAAACTACAAATAAATAATAAGACTATTAATATCAAGGCTAATATATAAATTATAGTATTCACAATCTTCTCCTTTTCTTTACTAACTTATAACGATAAATTATATACTTATAATAATATTATAAGCTATTAATTTTATGAGAACAATAGTAAATTAATATGCTATGATATATAATAGAAATTTAATAAATAAATATTCAAAAAACTATTATTCTTATACTTATATATGATTATAAAAACTCTATTTAGAATAATTAATTAAAAAATCGAAGCTAATTTCTTAACTTCGACTTTTTACTATTACTCAATATCCCTAGAGTAATTATGTTTTATTTTAATAATATATAAATTATTTAAATTTATTATATTATTTCCCCTATACTACCTTTAACTATATTATACACCTCTTACAGTTTTTCTGCAAGGATTTATTAAAAATAGTACGTATTTTGTAATAAATTTACTAAAAATAATGATTCTACACTGAAAATACAATATTAATACATATAATATATTGAAAGTATCAAATATCTCTAATTAAATATGAACATTATGTAAATCTGTATTAAATATATAAAAAAAGCAAGGTGAAATTCACCTTGCTTTTTATGTTTCTATTCGAAATTATTTAACGATAGAAGTTACAACACCTGAACCTACAGTACGTCCACCTTCACGAATTGAGAAACGAGTTCCTTCTTCGATCGCGATTGGAGAAATAAGTTCTACGTTGATTGATACGTTATCCCCAGGCATTACCATTTCAGTACCTTCTGGTAAAGTAACTACACCAGTTACGTCAGTAGTACGGAAGTAGAATTGAGGACGGTAGTTTGTGAAGAATGGAGTGTGACGTCCACCTTCTTCTTTAGATAATACGTACACGTCAGCTACGAATTGAGTGTGTGGAGTGATTGTTTTAGGAGCTGCTAAAACTTGTCCACGTTCGATATCTTCACGAGCAACACCACGTAATAATGCACCGATGTTATCTCCTGCTTCAGCGTAATCTAATAATTTACGGAACATTTCAACACCTGTTACAGTAGTTGAAGCTGGTTCTTCAGTTAATCCAACGATTTCTACTACGTCTCCAACTTTAACTTGTCCACGTTCAACACGTCCAGTAGCAACTGTACCACGACCTGTGATTGAGAATACGTCCTCAACTGGCATCATGAATGGTTTAGCGTTATCACGTTCTGGAGTTGGGATGTACTCGTCAACTGTTTCCATTAATTCGATGATAGCTTTTTCTGCATCAGCGTCTCCTTCAAGAGCTTTAAGAGCAGAACCTTTGATTACTGGTAGTTCATCTCCATCGAATCCGTATTCAGATAATAGTTCACGAACTTCCATTTCAACTAATTCTAATAACTCTTCGTCATCAACCATATCACATTTGTTTAAGAATACAACGATTTTTGGTACTCCAACGTTACGAGATAATAGGATGTGCTCACGAGTTTGAGCCATTGGTCCATCTGTAGCAGCGATTACTAAGATAGCTCCGTCCATTTGAGCAGCACCAGTGATCATGTTTTTAACATAGTCAGCGTGTCCTGGGCAGTCTACGTGTGCGTAGTGACGGTTTGGAGTTTCATACTCGATGTGAGAAGTGTTGATTGTGATACCACGTTCTCTTTCTTCTGGTGCGTTATCGATTGAAGCGTAGTCTTTAGCTTCTCCACCATAAGTTTTTGCTAATACAGTAGCGATAGCTGCTGTTAAAGTAGTTTTACCGTGGTCAACGTGACCAATTGTTCCAATGTTAGCATGTGTTTTACTACGGTCAAATTTTTCTTTTGCCATTTTAAAAATGTCTCCTTCAAGTTAATAAAATTTTAATTTTTTAAATTAGTCACATAGCATTCTATGATAACTATATTTTATAATGTTACAACGAAAATTGCAACTATAAAGAATAATTTTTATTATCCTTTATTTTTTTTGATAATTTCTTCAGAAATTGATTTAGGTACTTCTTCGTAGTGGTCGAATACCATTGAGTAAGTACCACGTCCTTGAGTTGAAGAACGTAGAGAAGTTGCATATCCGAACATTTCAGATAATGGTACTGAAGCACTTACTACTTGAGCGTTACCACGAGCTTCCATACCTTCAACACGTCCACGACGTGAAGTGATATCACCCATGATATCTCCTAAGTATTCTTCAGGCATAACAACTTCAACTTTCATAATTGGTTCTAAGATTACTGGGTTACATTTTTTAGCAGCTTCTTTTAGAGCTAATGATGCAGCAACTTTGAACGCCATTTCAGATGAATCGACATCGTGGTATGATCCATCGAATAATTTAGCTTTAACGTCGATTAATTCGTATCCAGCTAATACCCCGTTTGCCATAGAGTCTTTTAATCCTGCTTCTACTGCTGGGATGTATTCACGTGGAACTACCCCACCAACGATAGCATTTTCGAATTCAAATCCTGCACCTGGCTCATTTGGAGTGAACTCAATCCATACGTCCCCGTATTGTCCACGTCCACCAGATTGACGAGTGAATTTACCTTGTACTTGTGCAGCTTGTTTGAATGTTTCACGGTAAGATACCATTGGAGCACCTACTGTACATTCAACTTTGAATTCACGACGCATACGGTCAACGATGATGTCTAAGTGAAGCTCACCCATACCTGCGATGATAACTTGTCCAGTTTCTTCGTCAGTTCCAGCACGGAATGTTGGGTCTTCTTCTTGTAATTTTTGTAAAGCTGTAGACATTTTATCTTGGTCAGCTTTTGATTTTGGCTCAACTGAAAGTTGGATAACTGGTTCTGGGAATTCCATTGATTCAAGAATAACTTCGTTTTTCTCGTCACAAAGTGTGTCCCCAGTAGTAGTATCTTTAAGACCAACAGCTGCAGCGATATCACCAGCATATACTTCAGCGATTTCGTTACGAGTGTTAGCGTGCATTTGTAGGATACGTCCTACACGTTCACGTTTACCTTTAGTTGAGTTTTTAACGTATGAACCAGATGATAAGATACCTGAGTACACACGGAAGAAAGTAAGTTTCCCTACGAATGGGTCAGTCATAACTTTGAAAGCTAGGGCTGCGAATGGCTCTTCGTCAGAAGAGTGTCTTTCTGTTTCTTCATCAGTGTTTGGATCAATACCTTTAATTGCTGGTACATCTAATGGAGATGGTAAGTATTCTACTACTGCATCTAGCATTGGTTGTACACCTTTATATTTGAAGGCTGATCCACATACTACAGGGAAGAATTCTACAGATAATGTAGCTTTACGGATTGCAGCTTTAAGCTCATCAATTGTAATTTCTTCTCCACCTAAGTATTTTTCCATGAAGTCTTCGTCGAATTCTGCAACAGCTTCGATAAGTTTTTCACGGTATTCTTCAGCTTGATCTTGATAGTCAGCTGGGATTTCTTTTACAACAAGATTTTCCCCAACGCTACCTTCGTTGTAGATAGCTTTCATCTCAACAAGGTCGATTACACCTTCGAATAGATCTTCAGCTCCGATTGGAAGTTGAATTGGGTGTGCGTTAGCTTGTAATCTGTCGTGGATTGTTCCTACAGAGTATAGGAAGTCAGCTCCTGTTTTATCCATTTTGTTTACGAATACGATACGAGGAACTCCATAAGTTGTTGCTTGACGCCAAACTGTTTCTGTTTGTGGTTCAACACCTGATTGCGCATCTAATACTGCTACTGATCCATCAAGTACACGAAGTGAACGTTCAACCTCAACTGTGAAGTCTACGTGTCCCGGTGTATCGATGATGTTGATACGGTGGTTTTTCCATTGAGCAGTTGTTGCAGCAGATGTAATAGTGATACCACGTTCTTGTTCTTGTTCCATCCAGTCCATTTGTGAGTTACCATCGTGAGTATCTCCGATTTTGTGGATTTTCCCAGTATAGAACAGAATACGCTCAGTAGCAGTTGTTTTACCTGCGTCAATGTGAGCCATGATACCGATATTACGAGTATCTTTTAAAGAAAATGCTCTAGTCATGAGTCAATTTTCTCCTTTCATAAATTTTTAAATGTTTTGAGTAATTTGTCTTTTATAGTGAAAAACTCAAGCTATAAAATAGCTTGATATTCACCCTATAATTACCAACGATAGTGAGCAAATGCTTTGTTTGCTTCAGCCATTTTGTGAGTATCTTCACGTTTCTTAACAGCTGAACCAGTGTTATTTGCTGCGTCTAAAATTTCATTAGCTAAACGTTGTTCCATAGTTTTTTCTCCTCTTAAACGAGAATAGTTAACTAACCAACGTAGACCTAATGTAGTTCTTCTTTCAGCACGTACTTCTACTGGTACTTGGTAGTTAGAACCACCAACACGACGAGCACGAACTTCAAGAACTGGCATAATGTTGTTTAATGCTTCTTCGAAAACTTCCATAGCATCACGTCCTGATTTTTCTTTGATTAAATCAAACGCAGAATATAAAATTCTTTGAGCTGTACCGCGTTTCCCATCTAGCATTAATTTGTTAATCAATTTTGTAACTAATTTTGAGTTATAAATTGGATCTGGCAAAACGTCACGTTTTGCAACTGGACCTTTACGTGGCATAGTGTCTGCCTCCTTTCACGAATTCTTTATCAAATTTTTATCTTATATTATTTTTTCTCTTTTGGTTTTTTAGCACCGTATAGTGAACGTCCTTGTTTACGGTCGTTAACTCCTGCAGTATCTAAAGCTCCACGGATGATGTGGTAACGTACCCCTGGTAAGTCTTTTACACGTCCTCCACGAATAAGTACAACACTGTGTTCTTGTAGGTTGTGTCCGATACCTGGGATATATGCTGTTACTTCGATTTGGTTTGATAAACGAACACGTGCATATTTACGTAAAGCTGAGTTAGGTTTTTTAGGTGTCATAGTCCCAACACGAGTACAAACTCCACGTTTTTGAGGTGAAGAAATGTTAGTTTCTTTCTTTCTTTGAGAGTTGTAACCTTTGTTAAGTGCTGGTGAATCTGATTTTGATACTTTTGATTTACGAGGTTTACGAACTAATTGGTTAATAGTTGGCATTTTCCTGATTTCCTCCTTCCCTGTTTATTTGTGAATCACCTAGCCAGGTGTATCACATTTTTAAATTTTTTATAAGCCTTAGTGGCTTTACACAGAGTGCCATAACACTCACGTACTAAATAATACCACTTTTATTTTTTCTTGTCAACACTTTTTTAAAATTTTTTTATATCTTTTTTCACTTGCTATTATCATATTCTATTTTTACACTTAACCAGGTGTTTCATTTCACCTATATAAACAAACACTTCCAGGTGTATCGCAATAGTATTTTTAATAAACTATTCCAGGTGTTTCATTTCCCATTTTAAAATTTATTATTTTTATATGAATAATTATATTATACTCTTGTTGATTAAAACGATTACAAGTATAATATAACTATATAAATATATACGGAGTGATAGTTTATGATAAAAATTAAAAATCTTACTGTGAAATTTGATACAAAGTGTGCTGTTGATGATTTGAGTTTCACTATTAATGATGGAGAAATATTTGGTCTTATCGGACATAACGGAGCTGGTAAGTCCACTACGATCAAATCTTTAGTTAGTATATTAGAACCGACTTCTGGAGAAATTTATTTCAATGACCTTCTTTTAAAAAATAATAGATTAGAATGTAAAAAGCAAATTGGATATGTGCCTGATTCACCTGATATGTTTCTTACATTATCAGCATTTGAATATTGGTCATTAATCGCTAGCATATATGAAATTGATAATAAAACAAGAGATGATATTCTTCATAGATACTGCAAATTATTTAATATGGTAGGAGTTGAACATCAAGAAATTAGTTCTTTTTCTCACGGCATGAGGCAAAAAGTATTTGTTATTGGTGCTCTATTATCAGAACCTAAATTCTGGATTATGGATGAACCGATGACAGGATTAGATCCACAAGCTGCTTTTGATTTGAAAAACTTGATGAAAGAACATGCATCAAAAGGAAACAGTGTTCTATTCTCTACTCACGTCTTGGAGGTCGCAGAACATCTATGTGACAGAATTGGTATCCTTAGTAAAGGAAAACTAGTTTTTATTGGTACTCTTAATGAACTTAAGGAAAAATTTGAGGGAGATAATTTAGAAGAAATTTATCTTAATATAGTAAAAAATTCGAATTCAAGTATTTTAGGTGGTGATTAAATATGAGATTCAATGTAATGAAGGAATTATTCTTAACGAATCTTCTTTACAGTTTTCCACCACAAAGAAATACATATAGAAAAAAATTCAGTGGGAAAAGTGATATAAGACATAAGCTTTTTAGAAATATATTAATGATGAATTTTTTCAATTTCTTAAACATTTTATTTGTATTTTCAATGTTTTCTCGTGGTTTTAACTTTTCTGGATCGGGTTATAGGAGTATACTTTTCTTTATTTTATTAATGGTGTTTATTCAAATTTTAAATACTTTTACCAATATGTTTTATGAAAGTGATGATACATTGGCAATTATTCACTTACCTGTTACAGCATCTGAAATATTTTTTAGTAAATTGTTTACTCTACTTTCACTAGTTATAAGTAATTTTATTCCATTAATAGTTATAAACTTGATTATTGGATTAAATGCAGAGTTTTCAATTCAAAAACTTTTCTTCGTATTAGTATATAGTTTTGCATTTATGATTACTTTAATATGTTCTATAATGACGATACTTTCATTTATTACTTATATACCAAATTTCAAGAAGAATAAAGGGAAAGTTAATGCAGCTACAATATTGATTGCGTTGATATTCTTCACAGGATACATATTTGATTTTGCTCATACTTTTAAAAGTATTGGTTCTGAATATTCAGGAGATATATTTTTAAATATACTCATATTAGATATTTCTAAGACTTATACTTATTTAATAATAACTATAATTCTAGCAGTTATCTCTTTCTTTACTACTTATATATTCGTAGTAAAAAAATATATGAAAGACCTATATAGAATATCAGATAATACATACACATCTAGTTCAAAAAAAGTAAAAATTAAAGAAAATACTAATAGTACATCAACTACACTATTTTCTAAACTAATTAAGAGAAATGTAAAACTATTGTTAAACAGTACAATTTCGACAACTGTATTTACTAATCTTCTTATCACACATGGTATATTTGTAATTCCAATTATAGAAATTAGAAAGCACGGAGGTATTACACTACCACTTATATTCTATCCAGTAGCTATGACTATAGGATTCACGTTAGCATTGTACATTAATTCTAATCCTATGAATTTTACAAGTATAGCAATATCACTAGAAAAACAAGATTACTATTTTTTAAAATCTCTTCCTTTTGATTTCAAAAAATACCTGAAAATTAAATTAGCAATCGCCACTTGTTTACAACTTAGCTTTGGATTATTTGCTCTGATTATGATGTTAATTATAACTAAAACACCAGTCTTACTGGTAATTGTAACAGTAATATCTTATATTATTTCAAGTATTGTCTTTTCATTCCATAGTTATACAAATGACTATAAAAAATTATACCTGAACTGGAACACTATCACAGATTTAGCTAATCGTAGTTCGGTAAATCAAGTCCTATTAACTATTTTAGCTTTCGGAGCTATTTTATTATTAGTACTACTTAATGTAGCGACATTCTTCTTAATTGCTATGGTTCCATCATCAACAAATATAGTAGGAATAATATATTCTCTAATACTAATTATATTGTTGATTCTTGCAACAAGAAAATTAAGAAAAAATGTATTTGATAAAATACATTCATAAAAAAATATAGCGAAAGGGACTCAACAAAATCGATTTTTGAGTCTCTCTCGCTTTTATCTTATTCTATTCCCCTATAATAATCACTGTCTATTTCTCTATAAGGAGCTATATCCTGAACATATTCTAATACTCCTTGAAATTCACCATTTTCATCATAAACACCTGCATAAGTGACATGAACAAATTTTCCTCTAGATTCAGATTTAAACCACATTTCGTACTTATCTTTTTTTCTATCTCGCAAGTTCTTCATTATAGTTTTAACTTTTTCTAGGTACTTAGGTGGATGACATAGTTCTACATTTCTACCTACTTGTCCTGGCGTGCGTTTGAAAATCATCTCTTCTTCTGAACAATGATCATTGTAATATTGAAAAACTTCGTCTTTATTAACAAAGGTAATTTCCATTGGCAGATGATTTAATATCAAATCAATTTGATTTAATGATAGATAACCATTTCCGATTTTCTGAGGTGTATCTCTATTGAAAGTTTCTTTTTTAACTTCTTTCGGTTTGTAAGTAATAGTGAACTCTCCTTCAGGAGTTTGTATTACTTTCGTTAATTCCCCTTCTGTAGCTTCTATTACTTCACTATCAGCACTAGTAATTTGCGTTTCAAAATTTTCTCTATGAGGAATCCACTCTTCTTGAGGTCGAATTATTGCATAACCGTAAGCATCACTGTCCTTAGCTATACTCAACCAATCGTCTTGAGTAAATGTTTCTAATAATATCATCAGAAGAATCGACTCTTCCTTAAAGATCATTTCCTCAAATTCTTTAACAAAAACTTCAAATTTTTCTTTAACAACCTCTATCTCTGCATTAGGTAGTTTTTCCGCTTCTTCTTTAGCAAGTTTGAATAAATCTCTTATTTCATCGTCAACACCCCACATAACCTTAGGTGGTGCATCGTGACCATATTTTTCCATTATAGGAAACATAAGTTCTTCTTTGCGTCTATAATGAATATCAAATTGCCCTAACAATTGCAACTGACGAAGCAATCCTTTTAAAACAGCTTCTTTTGTTTCACCTTCATCTAACTTTGCATAGTTATCTAAAATTCGACGAATTCGTATAATCGCTGCTCTTAAAGCTAAATTCTCTTGTTTAAACACTTGAACTGGATGTCCTGGATGCTCACTATCTTCGACTTCTACATTTTTTATCGCACCTTTAAATAAATTAGCATGTACGTTACATAATTTCATAACATCCTCAAAAGTCACACCAGAATCTGAATTCATAAGTTCATGCTCCATTAAAGAAATCTCAATAGCAGATACTCCAGAAAAATGCTCATCAAATTCAGCTTGTACTGACTCTGCAGATTCTCCATTATGAAGTCGTAATAGTATATCTCTTAAAACTTCAATTCTCTTTGTAGCCATTAGTCTAACCCTACTACTTCATACCCATTAGCTTCTAATGTAGCAACAATTGTTTCAAGTTTAATTCCTGCCAACTTCGAACCCATTTTTAGCGAAGTCTTTCTCCCTATAGTATTTCTCATAATTGGATTAGCTAGTGGTTTAAATCCAAGATCAACCAAAATATCCAACACTTCTGGATGTTTATCAACAACTTGCGCAACTGGTATACTTACATCAATAATATTATCCATTTCTCATTCCCTCACTGCTTTATATTAATACTATAATTATATCATAAGCCATTGATAATCGCTATCAAATTAAAATAATAAAATAAAAAGGTGTAACTTAAACATCTCTTCCTATGTTACACCTTTAATATTTTGTAAGTTCTTATAAATTATTTCTCCACTCAAGAAGTTTTTCTACGTCTTCTTGTTTTATATAATTACTCGCTACCGCTTCTTCGATTAAGTAATTATAGTTAGTTAAAGTGTGGTACTCTACTTTATCAGCTGCAAAGGCATCTTGTGCTTTCTTAAGTTCATAACTAAATATTGCTACAACACCAAGAACTATTGCACCAGCTTCTTCTAATGCTTTAGCTACTTTTAATGAAGATAATCCAGTTGAGATTAAGTCTTCAATAATAACAACTTTTTGACCTTCTAGTAATCTACCTTCGATCTGATTTGTTTTACCGTGTTTTTTTGCTGAATCTCTCACGTAAATCATAGGTAAGTCCAGTACTTCACTTACCCATGCAGCATGAGGAATACCTGCTGTCGCTGTCCCGGCAACCACTTCTACTTCTGGGAATTTATCTTTAATTACTTCACTCATACCAGCTGCTATTTCACGACGAATCGCAGGGTATGACATTGTAATCCTGTTATCACAGTAAATTGGTGATTTAATTCCAGATGTCCAAGTGAAAAAATCGTTTGGTCTTAATGCCACTGCTTCAATATCTAATAAGTGTTTTGCTATTTTTCTTTCTAATACCATATTCTTCTCCTGTATGTTATCTGTATTTTTTTATTTTACGAATTGACTTTTTATTAGTTTATAAACTTCAAGTGGATTTTCTGATTTAGTTATAGAACGCCCAACCACGATGTGTGTACTTCCTTCTTCATTAGCAACAGTTGGAGTTGCTACACGTTTTTGATCTCCTACTTCATCTGTTTCTAATCTTATTCCTGGAGTTACTTTTAAGAAGTCATCTCCACAGTTTTCTCGAATTAATCTTGCTTCCCAAACTGATGAAACTACTCCATCAAGTCCTGCTCTTTTAGCTAGTTTAGCATAATTTATTACACTCTCTTCTAGAGATACAGCAATTAGTTGCTCTTCTTTCATCGCTTCTTCTGATGTTGAAGTTAATTGTGTTATTGCTATTACATTAGTATCTCCACTACCACCTTCAACCATTCCTCTTTTTGCTGCTTTTAGCATTTCATAGCCACCTGCCGCATGTACAGTAAGAATATCAACTTTGAATTTTGCTAATCCTTTTGTCGCACCATAAACTGTATTAGGAATATCATGTAGTTTAAGATCTAAGAATATCTTGTGTCCTAATTCTTTGATTTTTTCAATAACAACAGGTCCATTTTGTAGGTATAATTCCATTCCAACTTTTACAAATAATTTCTCTTCACCAAATTTTTCTAAAAAATTTAAAGTATCTTCCAAAGTTGGGAAGTCTAACGCTATTATTACATCTTTATTCATAATATTTCTCCTTTTTATTTATATGCACGACCACGAAGTTCTAATATATGCTCTACTCCTAGTTCATCAAGTGCTGCTTCTAATTTATCAATAATTTTTGGACAAGCATATGGATCTGCAAAATTCGCTGTACCCACTGCTACTGCACTAGCTCCAGCAGAGATAAAGTCAATTACATCCCACTCATCCATAATTCCTCCCATACCTATAATAGGAATGTTTACAGCTTGACTTACTTGATAAACCATTCTTATAGCTACAGGTTTAACAGCAGGTCCAGAAAGTCCTCCAGTTACATTCGCTATAATTGGTTTTCCAGTCTTTTTATCTAGCCTTACACCTACTAGAGTATTTATCATTGTAATACCATCAGCTCCACCTTCTTCTACAGCTTTTGCCATAGCTACAATATCGGTAACATTAGGTGAAAGTTTCACATAAACAGGTACGCTAGATACCTCTTTTACTTTTCTAGTTAAATTTTTCGCTGTTTCTGGATCCGTTCCAAATTGAATCCCACCATGTTTTACATTAGGACAAGATATATTTAACTCTAATGCATAAACATTCAGTGCTTTACTTATATGCTCTGCTACATATACATAATCATCTATTTCACTTCCTGCCACATTAGCAATAATAGGAACATCATATTTTTCTAATTCTTTTAATTTAGTTTCTAATATCTCATGAACCCCAGGATTTTGTAGACCTATTGCATTCAACATTCCACTAGAAGTTTCAGCGACACGTGGTGTAGGATTTCCAAAACGTGGTTCTTTAGTGGCTGCCTTAATCATGATTGCTCCAAGTCTACTTAGGTCATAAAAGCTGGCATATTCTAAACCAAATGCAAAGCATCCTGATGCTGGCATTACAGGATTTTTCAAATCTAATCCTGGTAATTTTACTCGTAATCTTTCGCTCATAAATTCCTCCTATAATGCTATTTCTTTCGAATCATATACAGGTCCATCGTAACACACTCGTGAGATAGAACCATCAATTTTTTCACAAACACATGCGTAACATGCACCTACTCCACAAGCCATTCTCTCTTCTAGAGAAATATACCCCATTTTTTCTTCATCCATTTTAGTCAATGCTTTTAACATAGCAAATGGACCACAACTATAATACTTATCATAGTCAACTTCATAATTTTTTATAACATCAGTAACAAAACCTTTTTCTCCATAACTTCCATCAGCCGTAGCAACATAAGTTGTACCAAGCTCTGCAAATTTTTCTTCATAAAACACATCTTTCACATTATTAAAACCTAAAATATGTACTGTGTTTACCCCTTGTTTTCTAAATTGCTTTGCTAACTCATATAATGGTGGAACTCCAATTCCTCCACCTACTAGCAATGCAGTTTGCCCTTTTTCTAGTGTATAAACATCATATCCTTTTCCTAATGGACCTAATACGTCTACTAAATTACCTGCTTCTAATTCTGAGATCTTTTTAGTACCTGCTCCATCTGCTCTGTAGACCATCACAAATGTATTTTTTTCTTTATTAATTTCACAAATTGAAATTGGTCTTCTTAATAAAAACTCATAACTGTTACTTACTTTAATATTTACGAATTGTCCTGGTGTATTCATTTCTTTAACTACATCACCTTGCAGTTCAATTCTAAATATTTTATCTGCTACTTGTTCATTACTGATTACTGTTGCTAAATAAGTATCCATCCAAATGCTCCTTTTTATAAGAAGAAGGGAGTGACTCAAAAATCGTGATTTCTTAAGAAATCGATTTTGTCGAGTTACCCCCGCACAGTTTATTAGATATCTAAAAAGCTTTTATAAAGCGAATTTAGATATCAATAAACCGCTGCGTCTACGGGCTCTCATATAAACCTTGTTAAATAATAGGATTTTTTGGTCAGCACCCTTCTTCATTTTTATTTTATAGTGGTAATATATCAAATGAGATTGATTCTAAAACTTTTAGTAGCGCATCTGCTGTATCTAATGATGTTAAACATACAACCTCTTGCTCACTCGCTACACGGCGAATCTTGAATCCGTCTTTTGTTACATCTTTATCTTTTGAAGTAGTATTTACTACTACATCCACATCTCCATTATATATAGCGTCAAGTACACTGTACTCACTCTGATTAATTTTTCCTACTGGAGTGACTCTTAATCCGTGTTCATCTAAGTACTTAGCTGTTCCTTCTGTTGCTAATAGATTATATCCTAATCCGAAGAATCGTTTTGCTATATTTAATGCTTCTTCTTTATCATCGTCACTAATTGTGAATAGGATATTTCCTTGATCACTTACCTTGATTCCTGCTGCAAGAAGTCCTTTATAAAGTGATTTTTCTAGAGTTTTATCACTTCCCATTACTTCTCCAGTTGATTTCATCTCAGGTCCAAGAGTAGTATCTACATCTTTTAATTTTTGGAAACTAAACACCGGTACTTTAGTGTACACATTCTCTGCTTCTGGTAATAATCCTGTTTCATATCCTTTAGATTTAAGTGTTTCTCCAATGATAGCTCCAGCAGCAAGTTTTGCCATTGGTACTCCTGTTATTTTACTTAAGAATGGTACAGTTCTTGAGCTTCGTGGATTAACTTCTAGTACGAATACTTCCCCTTTACTGATTACATATTGAATATTTAATAATCCAACGATGTTTAATCCTTTTGCTAATTTAATTGTATATTCTATTAACTTAGCTTTTTCACCTTCTGTTAATGTTTGAGGTGGATATACTGCTATTGAGTCTCCTGAGTGAACTCCTGCTCTTTCGATGTGCTCCATAATACCTGGAATAATTACCGTTTCACCATCACTAATGGCATCCACTTCTATCTCACGCCCAACTAAATATCTGTCAGTTAGTACTGGGTGTTCTGGTGTAAGTTTTACCGCTGTTTTCATGTAACGACGTAGTTCAGCTTCTTCATAAACTATTTCCATAGCTCGTCCACCAAGTACGTATGATGGTCTTACTAATACAGGATATCCGATTTCTTCAGCATTCTTAACTGCTGTTTCTACATCAAAAGCAGTTTTTCCTAGTGGTTGTGGTATATCTAGTTTATGTAATAGTTCTTCAAATTTATCTCTATCTTCTGCATTATCAATTTCTTCTAAGGCAGTACCTAGAATTTTCACACCGTGTTTTTCTAATTTAGCCGCTAGGTTGATCGCTGTTTGCCCACCGAATTGAACTACAACTCCAAGTGGATTTTCGTGATTTATTATCGCCATTACATCTTCTTCAGTTAGTGGCTCGAAGTACAGTTTATCAGAGATTGTAAAGTCTGTAGAAACTGTTTCTGGGTTGTTGTTAACAATAATTGCTTCATAACCAGCATCTTTAATTGCCATTACTGCGTGTACTGTTGCGTAGTCGAACTCTACCCCTTGTCCAATTCGGATAGGACCAGATCCTAGTACAACAATTTTTTTCTTATCGCTAACGATTGATTCTTGTTCTTGTTCATAACTTGAGTAGAAGTATGGAGTTTCTGAAACAAACTCAGCTGCACAAGTATCAACCATTTTGAATACTGGCGTAATTTTATTTTCTTGACGAAGGTTGTAGATATCGTCTTCTGTCATTGACCATCTATGCGCAATTACCTTATCAGAGAATCCGTATTTTTTAGCATATTCTAGTAAATCAATATTTCCAACATTGTCTTTTAATTCATGTTCGATATCGATGATATTTTGCATTTTTTCTAAGAAGAACATGTCAATTTTTGTAATATCGTGAATATCTTTTGTGCTTTGTCCACGTCTTAACGCTTCTCCGATGAAGAATAATCTTTCATCTCCGGCTTGTTTAATCTTATCAATAATTTCTTCTAATGTGAAATCATCTCCATTAGGTAATCCAAGATGGTGCACTCCATATTCTAATGAACGGATAGCTTTTAGTAAACTTTCTTCATAAGTTCTACCCATCGCCATTACTTCACCAGTGGCTTTCATTTGTGTTCCTAGTTTTCTATCTGCATTTTCAAATTTATCAAATGGGAAACGTGGAATTTTACTTACTACATAGTCAAGCGTTGGTTCGAAACAAGCATATGAGTTTTGTGTAACTGGGTTTATTATTTCATCAAGAGTTAATCCTACTGCAATTTTCGCTGCGATTTTCGCGATTGGATACCCTGTTGCTTTTGAAGCTAGAGCTGATGAACGTGATACCCTTGGGTTAACCTCGATAATATAGTATTTGAATGAATTTGGATCAAGTGCAAGTTGTACGTTACATCCTCCTTCAATTTTTAAAGCTCTAATAATTTTTAATGATACATTACGTAGCATGTGGTACTCTCTGTCTGTTAATGTTTGAGAAGGTGCTACTACTACTGAGTCCCCTGTGTGAATCCCTACAGGGTCAATGTTTTCCATGTTACATACAACAATCGCTGTATCGTTAGAGTCACGCATTACTTCATATTCAATCTCTTTAAATCCTGCGATAGATTTTTCTAATAAACATTGCGTAACTGGTGAATAGTGTAATCCACTACTTACGATTTCTTCTAAATCTTTTTCATCGTAACAGATACCTCCACCTGTTCCTCCCATAGTGAAGGCAGGACGAACGATTACTGGGTAACCTATTTCAGCAACGAATTCTCTCGCTTCTTCTAAAGTTGTTATAATTGCTGATTCCGGAACTGGTTCATTTAGTTCGTTCATAAGGTCACGGAATAATTCTCTATCCTCTGCTTGTTCGATTGAACTTAATTTCGTTCCTAATAATTCCACTCCGTATTTATCTAAGATTCCACTTTTATGAAGTTCAACCGCAAGGTTAAGACCTACTTGTCCTCCTAATGTTGGAAGTAATGCATCGGGTCTTTCTTTTCTGATAATTTTACTTACAAACTCAAGAGTTAAAGGTTCCATATAAACTTTATCTGCGATTTCTTTATCAGTCATAATTGTTGCTGGGTTAGAGTTAACTAAGATAACTTCATATCCTTCTTCTCTTAAAGATAGACATGCTTGAGTTCCAGCGTAGTCAAACTCTGCTGCTTGACCTATTGTAATTGGTCCAGATCCTATTACTAGTATTGTTTTTATATCATTACGTTTTGGCATTTTTATTCTCCTTAATTTTGCATTGATACTCTATAGTGTCAGGTTATTTCCTATTTGTTTTCTTTAAATTCTCTCATATAATCTATAAACTGATCGAATAAGTAGTTAGGATCGTGTGGTCCTGGTGATGCTTCTGGGTGATATTGTACTGAAAATACTGGGTATTTTTTGTGACGTACCCCTTCACATGTTTTATCATTTACTGATAGGTGTGTAAGCTCTAAGTCTGTATCTTTTAGTGAGTCGATATCTACACTGAAACCATGGTTTTGTGAAGTAATATCAACTTTTCCAGTTATCAAGTTTTTAACTGGGTGGTTAGCTCCACGGTGCCCAAATTTAAGTTTGTATGTTTTTGCTCCAGACGCTAGTGCAATAAGTTGATGTCCCATACAAATTCCAAAAACAGGAATTTTCGGCATAACTTCTTTAAGCATCTCGATTGTTTCTGGAACATCTTCTGGATCCCCAGGTCCATTACTTAACATGATTCCATCTGGATTAAGTCTAAAGATTTCCGCAGCAGTTACATTGTGAGGAACTACAACGATATCACAATTACGTTCATTTAATTCTCTAAGTATTCCTGATTTCATACCGAAGTCTACTAGTACTACTCTATATCCATTACCTGAAGATAAGAAAGCTTTTTGAGTTGAAACTTGTTCAATTTGATTCGTTGGCAGATCTGTTTTTCTAAGATTTTCTAATTGTTCTTCTGGATCCATGCAAAGGTCTGTGATTATTCCTTTGATTGTACCGTGTTCTCTTATTTTTCTTGTTAAACTACGTGTATCAATCCCTGAAATTCCAGGTATATTAAGTTCTTTTAATACTTCATCTAAACTGTATTCTGTTCTGAAGTTAGAAGGTTTTTTACAAACTTCTCTAACGATAAGTCCTTTGATACTTGGATTAATTGTTTCAAAGTCATCTCTGTTGATTCCGTAGTTCCCGATTAATGGATAAGTGAATGTTACTATTTGTCCATTGTACGATGGATCTGAAAGTGTTTCTTGATATCCTGTCATACCTGTGTTAAATACTACTTCTCCGGCTAATGCTCTGTTAGCACCAAATCCATATCCTTTATATACTGTTCCATCTTCTAAAATTAATTGTCTATCGTAACTGTACATCTTTGTTCTCTCTTTCTAAGTTTTGTTATTTTTTAAACTTCAAATACTTCGCTATCTTTGTATGCAACTTGACCTTCACATAATGTTAATACTGGTATTCCGTATATTTCTTCTCCAACATAAGGTGTGTTTCTACCTTTTGATAAGAATTTTTCCGGGTCAATTTTCAGTGATTTTTCTAAATCGATTACTACTAGGTCTGCAAAACCACCTTCTTCTAAACGTCCATATGGTAAGTCGAATGTATCTGCAACTTTTTCCGTCATTAACTTAACTAGTAAGTCTAGTGAGAATACTTCAGTTTTAACAAACTTCGTATAAAGTTGACTGAATGCTGTTTCACTTCCAACAATTCCAAATGCAGCTTTTCTCATTGATAAATCTTTTTCGTGAGTTGCATGTGGGGCGTGGTCTGTCGCTATTACATCAATTGTTCCATCTAATAGACCTGCGATAAGAGCATTTCTATCTTCACGTGCTCTTAAAGGTGGATTCATTTTCCACATTCCGTTATCTTCTGGAATATCCATTTCATCACTAATTAGGTGATGAGGACATACTTCACAAGTAACTTTAATTCCTGCCGCCTTCGCTTCTCTTACTACCCTAACTGATTCTTTAGTAGATACGTGACAAACGTGGTAGTGACATCCTGCTGCTTCAGCTAAAAGAACATCACGTGCAATCTGAACACTCTCACATACTGAAGGAATTCCTGGTAAGTCTAATTCGCGACTTCTACGTCCACAGTGCATACATCCTCCGCGAATTAATGAGTTATCTTCACAGTGAGCTACGATTGCTTTATTTAATTTAGCAGCAACCATCATAGATTCATACATCATGTTAGCATCTTGTACTCCTCTACCGTCATCACTGAAGGCGAACACATGCTCGGCTAATTCTTCGAAATCAGCATATTCTTTTCCTTCTTCTCCTTTTGTTATTGCACCAAAAGGAATCGCTCTGATTACTGAATCACGTTCGATAATGTCTAATTGTAATTTTAAATTTTCATAACAGTCTGGTACCGGATTTAAGTTCGGCATTGGCATTGCTGTAGTGAATCCACCACGCGCTGCTGCTCTTGAAGCGTGATAAATGTTTTCTTTGTATTCAAATCCTGGTTCTCTCCAGTGTACGTGAACATCTATAAATCCTGGTGAAACGAATTTCCCTTCTAAGTCTAGTACCTTAGCTCCACTCTCTTCGATGTTCTCAGAGATTTTTACGATTTTCTTATCTTCAACCAAAATATCTCTTTCTACCAATACACCATTTTCTAAAATTTTACCATTTTTTAAAAGTAACATATGCTTCTCCTCTTTATAAATTATTATCTTTAATTATTTTTTCTATCATTGCCTGTCTCATGAACATTCCATTTTTCATCTGTTCAAAGATTACCGATTTAGGTGCTTCGACTAGTTCCGAAGCTATTTCCATATCTCTATTAACAGGTGCTGGATGCATCACTATTGCTGATTCTTTTAATCTTTCATAGCGCTCTTTAGTTAATCCAAAGTTATTATGATATTCATCTTTACTTAGACCCATCTTAGAGTCATGTCTTTCATGTTGAACTCTTAGAAGCATACAAACATCAACTTCTTCAATTACTTTATCAAAGTCTACTACTTCTCCAAGCGTCTCGTCCTTGAAAATGTCAGGACAAACAAATCTTACTCTTGCTCCTAATCTTGTAAGCATGTTGTAATTACTTCTAGCCACACGAGAATTTTTAATATCTCCAGCGATAATTACATTAAGATTTTCAAATGTTCCGAATTTCTCATACATTGTCATAAGATCAAGTAAGCATTGGCTTGGATGTTCTCCACTTCCATCTCCTCCACTTAAAATCGGAATATTTAAGTTAGTCAGTTCATTGTAGTAAGCGTCTTGTCCGTGTCTAATGACCAACATATTACAACCTAACATTTCTAATGTTTTACAAGTATCGTATAATGTTTCACCTTTATTTACTGACGATGTTGAAGCCTCGAAGTTTATAACATTTAATCTATGTTTATGCTCAGCTACCTCAAAACTATGTTTTGTTCTAGTTGAGTTTTCAAAGAATAAGTTTGCTACATATAAGTCTTCTCTTGGCTCTACTTGTTTACCATTTTTCAACTCTAAAGCTCTTTCTATCAGTTGATAAACTTCTTCATTTGTTAAGTCTGACATTTTTACTATATTTCTCATAGCACTTCCTCCATTTTGTATAAAAAAATACCTTGTATCCGTTCGGCTACAAGGTATGACTGTTCATCAACTATTAAATTCAAGTTATTATCTGGGTATAGTTATACTTAAACATAGCTATACCCAAATAAAGTATAAACTTTAAATTCAATCCCTTGTTAGCCTCTCTGGACTAGCTTAAAAAGATTTTATATTTAAATTAATAATATTTCTTCAACATCATCTACTTCATTTAAATGAACTTTTACATTTTCTTTTCTTGAAGTAGGAATATTTTTTCCAATATGATCTGCTCTAATTGGCAGTTCTCTATGTCCTCTGTCTACAAGAATCGCAAGACGAATTGCTTTTGGACGACTCGCATCCATTATGGCATCTATCGCTGCTCTAACCGTTCTTCCTGTATACAGAACATCATCTACAATAATTACAACTTTGTTTGTCAAATCAAGTTTAAAACGTGGAACTTTTATTTCAGGTTCGTCACTTATTTTTTCTAAATCATCACGATAAAATTTTATATCAAGTGTTTCTACTGGAATATTAGTATTTTCAATTTCTTTGATTTTTTGTTTCAATCTTTTGGCGATATGAATCCCTCTTGTTTGAATACCTACTAAAACAATATCATCTAATTTATTTTGTTCTATAATTTCATTCGCAATTCTAGTAATCATTCTAGAAATCATTGTTTCGTCGAAAAGAATTCGTTTTTTCATACTTCACCTCAAAAAAAAATAGCCTACTCTATTGAGCAGGACAGCATAAATAAACTTGGTTTTCCAATAAATAAATCTTTGCTGACCTCTCTGGATCACATTAAAGATGTGTTATTCAAATTATCAATATTATATACCATAATAAGAGATTTGTCAAATGTATAATGGATTATTGGAGCAATTAAATGTCTCCAATAATCCACTTTTCTTTTTATTCATCCTCATCTTTTTCTTTCCATCTCGCACTAGCAACAGCAGCTGAGACAAAACCTAATATCAAGAATGCTGCGGAGTGACTCAAAAATCGTGATTTCTTAAGAAACAAGATTTTGTCGAGTCACCCCCACACAGTTTATTAGATATCTAAAAAGCTTTCATAAAGCGAATTTAGATATCAATAAACCACTGTGTCTATGAGTTTTCATGTAAACTATTTTAAAATCTAGTACTTTTTGGGCATCCTCATTTTTCTCCTGAATATATTATTAACTTCTAATTTATTCAAATTTTAAAACTTCTTTATTCGTGATGTTTATAACCTTAGTTGCAACATTATCGATAAATTCCATATCATGACTGACCATAATTAGTATGCCAGGATATTTCTTTAATATCTTCTCTACCGCTTCTATCGCAACAACATCTAAAAAGTTAGTTATCTCATCTAATAACAGTACATCTGTATTTCTAAAAAGTAAACTTACGAAATAAAGTTTAACTTTCTCCCCTTTGCTTAAAACTTCTATCTTTTTATTAATATCATCTCCTCTAAAATTTAGTAAAGCTAGTATATTTCTAAGTTCAATATCATCTAGTGATGTCGATTCTTTCACGAATTCAAACAGTGTCTTCTCTTCCTCAAAAATATCAAATCTATTTTGTTCAAAATATGCTACTTGCAAGGAATTCGGAATGGACTCCTTCACATAATTTAGAAAAGTAGTTTTTCCTGAGCCATTTTTTCCTTTAATTAAAATCTTCTCACCACTAGCAAAAGTAAAACCAGGTGATTGCCAAAGAAATTTCCCATCTATTTCACAACTTTTCTCGCTAATACAAAAACTCTTCTTATGGGTTTCCTTAAACATCTCTAAAAATTCAATATCATATTTATCTTTTAACGGCTTAGGTTTAATATTAGCCTGTAACTTATCTTCTTGCCTTAATATTTTTTTCTGCAATCTCTTTTGGTTTTTTGAAATTTTATTTTTTACACTTATAATTCTATAATCTGATCCACTCATATTCTTTGGCTTTCCAGATTTTTTCTCCTGTTCCTCTTTCATCTCTTGGATGCTTTTCTTTATTTTCTTAGCTTCTTTATTGTACTTTTGCAGTTCAGTTTCATACTCAGCAGTTTCAATTTCTTCTTGAAACTTGTACTCATGATAATTTCCATTAAATTCCCTTACAGTATTATTTTCGATTATCCATAACTTTGTACAAACATTATTTAAGAAATTCCTATCATGACTTGCTATACAAAAAGTTGCTGGAGTTCTTTTTATAAGATTAGCTATTTTGTTAGCATTATTATAATCTAAGTATGTTGAAGGCTCGTCAAGTAAATATAGATCAACATTCGATAATAAACCACTTCTAATCTTGTTTACAACAACTTCTCCACCACTTTTTTTAAGAAGAGAATTTTCTCCAAATTCTAAAAGCTCCAAAGAAATGTTATTTTCATCTTTAAGCAAGTCATCTATATGTTTTAACAGAGTTGTCTTCCCTGAACCATTTTTCCCTATTAAACCAATAATGTCACCAGTATTTATACTCAATTTTTCGATTTTAAATAATATCTTCCCTTGTTTTTCAAACTCTATGTTTTTAATATTTAATATTTGCATACATTAACTCCTTTGTTAATAAAATTTCTCTATTAATCTAATGTATCCATGCTCCCACCCCCAAATTGAGTTTTACTAGTGTCTATTTACTCATATTATATCAAAAATAAAAATAATTGAAAGCAATTTCCTTATCAATTTTCTATTTATTAGAATATTTGTGTTATAATTGTATTTATAATTTAAAATAGTAATCTGGAGGTTTTTATGATTGAACAAATTATACAAGATGAACTT
This sequence comes from Gemella taiwanensis, assembly GCF_054054385.1. Taxonomy (NCBI): domain Bacteria; kingdom Bacillati; phylum Bacillota; class Bacilli; order Caryophanales; family Gemellaceae; genus Gemella; species Gemella taiwanensis. The sequence goes on along the minus strand of NZ_JBSMTL010000005.1, from coordinate 14,287 downwards.
GATAAATTTTATCCAGAAATGATTGAACTTCGCCGCTATATGCATATGCGTCCTGAAGTTTCATTTAATGAAAAAAATACAGCGAGATTCATTAAAGAATATATAGAAAAAATTGGTGTTACTGATATTAAAACACAGGTCGGGTTAAATGGTGTAGTCGCAAGAATTAAAGGACATGATTCTTCAAAAACAATCGCTTTTCGAGCAGACTTCGATGCCCTACCTATAAATGATGCAAAAGATACCCCATACAAGTCTACAATTCCTAATGCAATGCACGCTTGTGGTCATGATGGACACACTACAGCATTACTTGCAACGTGTAAAGTTCTAATGGATCATCAAGAAGATCTTCCACATGATGTTGTCGCAGTTTTCCAATATGGAGAAGAACAAGCTCCAGGTGGAGCAAAACCTATGATAGACGCTGGTTGTTTACAAGGAGTTGATGCGATATTCGGTGCACATCTTTGGACACCTCTTCCACTTGGAACTTTAGGATATAGTTATAAAGAACTATGTGCCGCTGCTGATAGATTCGAAGTAAAAATCAACACCAAGGAAAATGCAAACATTATTGCTGCAGAATTTATTAGTATGACTCAACAAATAGTTTCACGATTTTCTAAACCAAGGGAAACACTTGTCATCACCTTAGGAAAATTAGAAAGTTCTATTGAAAAAGCTAGTATAACTGGGACTATTAGACATTTCAATAAAGAACTTCATAAAATGGTGCTGACTAAACTTCAGAACTTATGCAAAGCTCTAGAAAATGAATATTTCGGAACTAATGTAGAGTTTATATATTATGGTGGTTATCCACCTCTTGTAAACCACAAAAAAGGAACGGTAGAAATACAAAAAGCAACTTCTAAGATTCTTCCAGATATTAAACAGTTAGAAATTGAACCGTTAATGATCGGTGAAGATTTTGCTTATTACGTTGAAGAAGTCCCAGGAGCATTCTTTTTAATTGGTGCCGGTAATTCTACCTTCGCTAAATACCCACATCATCACCCAAATTTTGATTTTGAAGAAGAAGTAATGAAACAAACAGCTTCAATATTCTTGACACTAGCATTTGATTCCGCTAATGTAATAAAAAATCTAAAGGGGGAACAGTAATTATGAATACATATTTAGTTACTATCTACGGTAAAGGCGGACACGGTGCTGAACCTCATGAAGCTATCGATACAACTGTTATTACTGGTGAATTTGTTAGAAAAACTACAAAATACAAAAATATAGAGATAATCTCTGTAAAAAGTGGTGATGCTTTTAATGTAATCTCAGGTAAGGCAGAAATCATTTTAAAAACTGATAATTTAGAACAATTGAAATCAATACTATCTTCACTACTTATATATTATGGTGAGCAGACTAGCTTTGAAATAATAGAAAATTAAAAAGACTGAGGTAACTCGAAATCACGATTTCATAGAAATCTTCAAGTTATCTCAGCCTTTATTTTTTTATGATTTATTTCCCTAGTATTTCCTTCACCCTTTTTTGTAATTCCGGTACTACTTCTTTAATAAACCATGGATTTTTATTATGCCAACGAAAATTCAATGGTGATGGATGGACAATTGGAAAATAACGGGGCAAATACTGTTTATAATTAAATACAGTTTCCGTTAGATTCTGTTTTTTATCATTTCCCAAGTAATAATCTTGTGCATATTTTCCTACAAGAATAATAAGTTCAAGATTAGGCATAAGTTCTAACACTTTAGAATGCCATTTAATTGCAAAGTTTTTTCTTGGTGGTAAATCACCACTTTTACCTTTACCAGGATAATAGAAGTCCATCGGTACTACACCTATTAAACCAGATTTATAAAATATCTCATCATCTATTCCCATCCACTCACGAAGTTTAACTCCACTTTTATCATTGAAGAAGATTTTACTTTCTTGAGCTTTGATACCAGGCGCTTGACCTACGATTAATATTTTTGCTGTGCTAGGGGTAGAAAATAAAGGTTCTATTCCTTTATCCGTGTATTTTTTATTATCACTATCTGCCATTATTTCTTTTTTCAATTGTTCAAAACTATCCATATTTTTCCTCTAGAATTTATTTTCTAATTAATTCAACTACCGCTTCAACTGCTGCTGTTCCCGGGAACATGTCTACTGGTTGAATACGTCTAATTTTATATTTATCTTAACATGTTATCCTATTTAGTTCATTCGTTAAGTCTTGAAAATATTTTTCTCTTAATTTTTCTCTTAAACTTTCATTAAATTTTATCTTATTACTTGAGATTTTTCTATAATCTAAATTAAAAATTTTATTTGCTAATTGATATGTCAAGGTTTTAAAACTAGCATATTCTAAATATTCCTCATATTTTCTTTCTTTAAATATACGAGTTAACTTTACCTCTATTTCTTCAATCTTCTCGTCAATCTTTTTGTCATTAAGAATTTCATTATAATAATGTCTTATATCTGTAATAGAAAAGTCTTTTTTTATCTTAGTAGTGTCTATTTCATTCATTCTTTCATCTACTAAATATTTAATAAAATTCCTAAGTATTTCTTCTCGTTTACTCTCAATATTATCCATACATGAATTAACAAATGTATTTTTTAAGGATTCTTTTTCATCAGGATAATCATCATTCAATACACAATCCAAGACATCCTCTACAATCAAGAGCGATTCAATTTCATTAACTTGTAAATGATATATATTATTTTTCTTAAGTTTTTCTAATTTTTCAAAAGAATGAAAATCTTTATCTATAATTCCAAATGCTTTATCAGTAAAAAAATTCAAACTATTATACGCCATTGTATATTCTATTACTTTTTTATGCCCTCCAACCGGCATAACAATTATTTTATTTTCAAATAATGAGTTATATACTTTATAATCTAAACTATTTTTGTCACCTTCACAAAATAGTACTGGTTTTGTTGCTCCTATTAATTCCATCATCAATGGCTTCGGGATATTATTTTCTAAGGAATTCAGAATTTCTATTATTTCCCAGCTAAAATTTCCATTATATTTTTTGCACCAATGATAATATTCTACATTTCTTGAATTAATAAAATTTATATTGTGAGAAACATAAATAAAAGTACAATCATCTCTTTCATTCTCTAATAAATTCCACAATCTATTATAAATTGAAGAATTCAAAAAAGTTTCAGGTTCATCTATAATTATATAACTTTCTCTAGGCGCAAATAAAACTATTAATATATATAGGATAACTACTTTTTCTCCTTCACTCATATAATTTATATTATACTCTACACCTTTTTTCACAGGAATTATACATAAATTATAATGATCAATTTTAAATTTTATATCCCCATATAATTTTTCCCAAATACCACACAACTTCGTATATACAGATTCTTTTTTATTTTCTTGTTCACTAGCATAATATTCTAGTGATACTTCTACATGAGAATTAACTGCTGCCACTATATGGTTAGTAAACAAATCAGAAATTTCATTTATTCTACTATTAATTTCATATAAAGCATTAAATGATTTTTTATTTAGATTTTTCTTTTGTCCTTCTTTAATTTTATCTCTAGTAACTATTCCTGAACCTCTAAAAAACATAATCTTTTGTGCAGGTATAACTATAATATTTTCAGAATCAGAATCCTTTAAAAATGATACTAACGAAGATTTCCCTGAACCATTTCCACCTACAATAACCGTATTTTCTTTCCCTAGAATCTTTAAATATTCTAGCCTTTTGAATTCCTCCACGATTTCTTTAAGCACTTTTTCTAAATCATTAATTTTTTCTTCCGATCCTTCTAGAGAGGAAATCTCACAAGAATTTAAACTCTTACTCTTACTATCTAATATATCTTCAATTACTTTTAATTCCCTAATATTAATATCATTTAAAGCTTCAATCTTCCCTTTTATTTCATTACATAAATTCTTAATTGATTCTTCTTTATAATCTAGCATTTTATCTAAATATAGCTTAAAATCTTCTAATTTCATAATTTCCTCCTCTTTTTCTCACTATTTTCTAATTAATTCAACTACCGCTTCAACTGCTGCTGTTCCCGGGAACATGTCTACTGGTTGAATACGTCTAATTCTATATTTTCTTGTTAAAACTTTTAAGTCACGTGCTAATGTAGATGGATTACAACTCACATAAACAATTTTCTTAGCATCAACTGCTAATAAGTTTTTAGCTAATGGTCCAAGCCCTACACGAGGTGGATCTACTATTGCTACATCAAAGTTGATTCCTTTTTTCTTCCAACGTGGAACTATTTTATTAGCATCTCCTGCAACATAAGTACAGTTTGTTAAATTATTTAATTTAACATTATCATTCGCGTCTTTAATTGCGGCAGGAATAATATCAACACCATAAACCTCTTTACAATTACGGCTGACATATTGTCCAATTGTTCCAACCCCACAGAAAGCATCTAATACAACATCTGTTTCTTTTAGTGCAGCAAACTCAACTACTTTATCATAAAGTTTTTTAGTTGCCGGTGGATTTAATTGGAAGAACGATTTAGCCGAAAGTTCATACTTAATTTCGCCGATTTTCTCAACGATATAATCTGAACCATATAAAGTTACACTTTCCGTTCCCATTACTAGATGATCTTTATCATTAGTAATATTTAATATAATACTTTTAACGATTCTCTCACGCTTAAGTTCATTAACGACCTTATCCATGTTCTTAATCTTATTAGTATTCGCTACGAATGTTACTTGAACATCTCCATTATAGAATGAAGTTCTTGTCGCAATATATTTCACACCGTAATTCTTTTTATTTGTTGAAATTTCTACTTTATATTTTCCTAATAATTTCTTAGCTAGGTTTGTTATTTTATTACCATTCTCATGTAATGCTAAATCTTCATTGATTTCAACTAAATCATTAGAACCTTCTTTATATAATCCTGCAATAACACGTCCATTTCTAACAGCTAATGGAAATTGGTTTTTATTTCTATAGCCTTCAGTTACAGGGCTCGCTAATGTTTTTAATACTAATTTATCAGGTTTAGGTAGTCTATAGTATTTATCAAAAGCATCTAATAAAATTGTACGTTTATACTCAAGTTGTTTCTCATAACTAACATGAGCTAAACCATAAGCTCCACTTTCAGCGTATTCTCTTTTGATTTCCACTCTATGCGGACTTGGCTCTTTTACTTTAACAAGTTTACCGATAATATATTTCGGTGTCTCTTCTACTATTTCACAAACAATAACTTCGTCTGGTAGAGCTCCTTTTACGAAAGTAATTTTCTTTTTATAATATCCTATCCCCTCACCATTAATTCCTATCTTTTTAATCGTAAGTAAGACATTTAATTTTTTTTTGTTTTTATTTTTCATCGTATCCTCATTCATAAAGATAAGCTGAGTAAAAGCAAAACACTCCCACTTCAGCTTATCCAATCTACTATTATTTTATAGTTTTAATTTCGTTATCTAATTCTTCTACTAATGCAATTAATCTATCAATTTGAGTTAAATCAACTTTCTCAGGCTCAATATTTTCTAACTCACTTGCAAAATCTTCAAATTTCGTTTTTAATTCTTCTAAAATATTATTAGGCATAACATTCTCCTTTTTTGTTCTCTATTCCATTATAATATAAATTCACAAAAATTCAACTCATATCATAAAAATAATCAATAATTTTAACTATTACTAATCCGCATACATTCAGAAATAAATAATCCATCTTATATTAGTGATAATTATATATTATTAGTAAAAAGAAAAATTACTATATTACGTAAATATTATTAATAGACTTTTAATATATTTTAAGGTACTATTAAATTAGGAGTGTTATATTATGAATTATATTAATTTACAATTATTAAACATTGATATTTCAAATGTTTTTTACTATATAACTTCTATTTTTAATGATATAAACTTTGATATAGTGTTAACTATATTTTTAATAATAAATACTTTATTAGCATTTTCTATTGTTTTTATAGAGTATCAGACCACTACGTCTTCTTGGGCATGGATATTAGTTCTATTCTTATTTCCATACCTAGGATTTGTTCTTTATTTAATATTTGGAAGACCAATATATAGGGAAAAGATTTTTCCTTTTTCAGATGATGAAAAGATAAAATATCAACAAAATCTATTGAAAAGAGAAACCCCTTATGAAATCTCAAAGAATGAACAAGTAATACACAAACATAGAAATCTAATAGAATTAAATTTTGAAACTGATAAATCATTCTTGTCAAAAAATAATAAAATACAAATTATTACAGATGGAAAAGAAAAATTTAGATTATTATTTGAAGATATAAAAAATGCTAAATGCTATATTCACATTCAATACTATATATTAAAAAAAGATGGTATCGGTAAACAACTCTTTCAACTTTTAGAACAAAAACTTCTAGAAGGTGTAGATGTATATATTCTATATGATGATATTGGTTCGAGAAAGTTAAGTATTTCTTCTTTAAGAAAACTTACTAAAAACAATGCAAAAATAAAACAATTCTTTAAATCAAAACTTCCACTGATTAATTTTCGTATGAATTATAGAAATCATAGAAAAATAGTTACAATAGACGGTAATATTGGTTATACTGGTGGTTTTAACGTTGGGGATGAATATCTAGGATTAGATCCGAAATTCGGTTATTGGCGAGATACACATCTTCGTATCGAAGGAGAAGCTGTAGGTTCTCTAGAATATCGATTCATTGATGACTGGAATTCACAATCAACTAAGAAAACCGAACAACTAGAATTAACTTCTGATCATATTTCAACCCCTGTTGATAATTATTTACCAATTCAATTGGTTTCTAGTGGACCAGATAATAAACTTCAAAAAATCAAATATAGCTACCTATATATGATTTCAAGAGCCAAAAAATACATCTATATTCAATCACCCTACTTCATTCCTGATGAAAGTGTTATGGATGCATTAAAAATGGCAATATTATCCGGAATTGATGTTAGAATTATGGTACCTAATAAACCCGATCATATATTTGTTTATTGGGCAACATACTCATTTATTGGAGAATTAGCTAAGTTAGGGGCAAAGACATATATTTACGAAAATGGATTTATTCATACAAAAATGATTATCATCGATGATGAAGTTTCAAGTTTAGGAAGTGCAAACTTTGATTATAGAAGTTTCAAACTAAACTTCGAACTTAATGCATTTATGTATGATTATAAAACCACAAAGGAATTTAGACATATTTTCTTGAAAGATATAGAAAAGTCTACCCTAATTACTTTTGCTAAGTATCAACAAAGAAGTTTACTAATAAAAATTAAAGAAGCCTTTGCAAGGTTGATTTCACCGATTCTTTAGTTGTTTTATATTAAAAAATATGATATATTAATACATATGTACACATAGGAGGACAAAATTTAATGAAGAAGTTTAAAAAAGCTATTTTACCTATAGCCCTTAGTATATCAGTTATAGGTTTAGCAGGATGCTCTACTGGAGGAACAAAATATATTTCTAGTAAAGCAGGAGATGTAACAGAAAAAGATATCGTAGAAAGTATTGGAGCTAGCCAACTTTCAAAAACAGCTACTAGTATGATGATTCAAAAAGTACTACTAGACAAATATAAAAATAAAATCGATCAAAAAACTATCGATGAGCAACTTCAAAAAGCTCAAGAACAATACGGTGGTAAAGATAAATTTGAACAACTTTTAAAACAACAAGGATTTACTCTTGATAAATATAAAGACGGTCTAAAAGTTAAAGCTGCTCAAACATTATTAATTAATGACTACGCTGGAACTAACGATGACAAACTTAAAGAAAGCTATGAAAAAAATAAACACCAATATCACCTAGCTCACATTCTTGTAAGTGTTAAAAGTGAATCAAATCCAAATGGATTAAGTGATGAAGAAGCTAAGAAAAAAGCAGAAGAAGTACTTAAAAAACTTAAAGATGGTGGAGATTTTGCTACATTAGCAAAAGAAAATTCTAACGATACAGCTAACGCTTCTAACGGAGGAGATTTAGGATGGTCTTCTAAAGAAGATAACTCATTCGTTAAAGAATTCAAAGATGCTGCATACGCATTAAGTAAAGATAAAACATCAGATGTTGTAAAAACTTCATTCGGATATCACATTATTAAAGTATTAGATGAAAAAGACTCATCATTTGATGAATTAAAACCAGCATTAGCTGAAAAAGCAGCTGAAGAAGCTGTTAAGAAAGATAGCACTATCGTAAGTAAAGCTCTTAAAAAATTATTTGAAGAGTACAATGTTAAATCAAGTAACAGTGATGTTGAAGCATACATTAAATCAATGTTAGAAGGAAATACTTCAGCTCAATAATAAAATTCGTAAAGACGACTAATAGCAACTTAGCTTTTAGTCGTCTTTATATAAATATATAAGAGGTTGGGAAAAAATAATTTTCCAACCTCTTATCTTAATTAACTAACATCATCACGTGCACCTAGAATCTCGATAGCATTTTTTATTCGATCTTTCGTAGGTGGATTAATATCATTTAATTCGTAATCTATTCCTAATTCTTTATATTTGAATTTTGCCATATCGTGGTAAGGTAATACTTCTACACGCTCAACTCCATGTAATGTATCAATATATTCACGTAATTTTTTTAAGTAATAATCATCATCTGTCCATTTTGGGACAAGTACGTGTCTTATCCACATTTTAGCACCATGTTCACTTAAAAAATTAGTAAATTGAATAATATTTTTATTTGTACGTTTAGTTAAACGCATATGGTGTTCATCATCAATATGTTTAATATCAACTAAGAATAAATCAGTTAAAGATATTAATTCTAATACTTTTTCATTCATACTTGGAGCATTTACATAGAAACCACCACAAGTATCAACGCAAGTGTTTATACCAATTTTTTTCAATTCTCTAAAAAGCTCTAAAATGAAATCAATTTGCAGTAAAGATTCTCCACCACTTACTGTTACTCCTCCACCTTCACTAGCTTCAAAGAAATCACGATATTTTACAATCTCTTTTGTAAGTTGATCTACTGTCATAACTTTAGCATCAGGATTGTGCATTTTCCAAGTATCTGGATTATGGCAGTATTTACATCTTAACATACATCCTTGGAAGAATACTACATATCTTATTCCAGGACCATCTACATTACCGAAAGATTCAACTGAGTGAACATTTGCTGTTAATTCTTTTTTCTCTTCTGCAGAATTCACTTTTACTTTTTCCATTTCCATATGCGATCTCCTCCTTCTGCTATTTATAGTTCAATTATAACGTATTCATTACTATTTTGTAAACACTTTTATAGTTTTATTTATTAATCTAAAAAAGTGGAGGCCGTAGCCTCCACCTTCTTACTTTTTATTCACTTAATTACATGAATTGGTGCATTGTACGGCTTAATACGTCACGTTGTTGTTCTGGAGTTAAACTGATTAGACGTACAGCGTATCCTGATACACGAATTGTGAAGTTTGGATAATCTTCTGGAGATTCAATAACTTTAAGTAATGTTTCTTTATTGAATACGTTAGTATTTAAGTGGTAACCACCTTTTTTGAAGTATCCATCCATCATTGCTGTTAAGTTTTTGATTTGATCTTGTTTAGTTTTACCTAATGAGCTTGGTGTAAATGCAGCAGTTAAGCTGATTCCATCACGGCTGTATTCATATGGTAATTTAGCTACTGAGCTTAAGCAAGCTAGAGCTCCACTTTGGTCACGTCCGTTCATTGGGTTAGCACCTGGAGAGAATGGTTCTCCTGCACGACGTCCATCTGGAGTGTTACCAGTTTTTTTACCGTATACTACGTTAGAAGTAATAGTTAAGATAGATGTTGTAGTTTCATCTGCACGGTAAGTTGGGTGTTTTTTAAGTTTAGTCATGAATGTTTTTAGTAATTCAACAGCGATTTCGTCTGCACGATCATCGTTGTTACCGAATGTTGGGAATTCACCTTCAACTTTGTAGTCTACAGCTAATCCAGTTTCATCTTCGATTGGAGTTACTTTAGCATATTTAATAGCTGATAAACTATCTACTGCTACTGAGAATCCAGCGATACCAGTTGCCATGAATCTTCTAACTTTAGTATCGTGTAATGCCATTTCTAAGCTTTCGTAAGAATATTTATCGTGCATGTAGTGGATTACATTTAATGTATTGATGTAAAGTTTACATAACCAATCCATGAATACATCGAATTTAGCCCAAACTTCATCGTAGTTTAATACGCCACGTAGAGGTTCTGTTTTAGGTCCAACTTGGATTCCTAATTTTTCATCGCGTCCACCGTTGATTGTGTATAGTAAAGCTTTAGCTAAGTTAGCACGAGCTCCGAAGAATTGCATATCCTTACCAGTAGTCATACCACTTACACAACATGCGATAGATTTGTCACAAGTTCCTAAGAAGTCTGCTAATAATTCATCGCTTTCATATTGGATAGCACTGTGGTTGATTGAAGATTCAGAACAGAATTCTTTGAATCCAGTTGGTAATTTAGACGACCAAAGGATAGTTAAGTTTGGTTCTGGAGAGTTACCCATGTTATCTAATGTGTGGATGAAACGGAAGTCAGTTTTAGTTACTAATGATTTTTCAGCGTCTAACATTTCACCTACGATTAATGTAGCCCAGATTGGGTCACCAGAGAATAATTGGTTATATTCTGGAGTACGAGCGAATTTAACGCAACGTAATTTTAATACTAAGTGGTCAATTAATTCTTGAGCTTGAGATTCGTTAATTGTTCCATCTTGTAAATCTCTTTCAATATAAATATCTAAGAATGTAGCGATGTTACCGATTGACATTGCAGCACCATTTTGTTGTTTGATAGCTGCTAAGTAACCAAAGTATAACCATTGAACTGCTTCTTTAGCATTTGTAGCTGGTTCAGAAATATCGAATCCGTAGATTTTAGCTAATTCTTTTAATTCTCCTAAAGCACGAATTTGTTCGTTAACTTCTTCACGGTCACGAATAACGTGTTCAGTCATAACACCATCAGCTCCGATTTGAGCTAAGTCTTCTTTTTTCCAAGCGATAAGTTGATCAACACCATATAAAGCTACACGACGGTAATCCCCGATAATACGACCACGTCCGTATGCATCTGGAAGACCAGTGATTACACCAGATTTTCTTACTAAACGCATTTCCGGAGTATATGCATCGAATACACCTTGGTTGTGAGTTTTACGGTAGTCAGTGAAGATTTTAATAACTTCTTCGTCTACTTCGTATCCGTATGCTTTACAGCTGTTAACAGCCATGTTAATACCACCGAATGTCATTAACGCACGTTTAAGTGGTTTATCAGTTTGTAACCCAACAACTTGTTCTAAATCTTTTTCAATGTATCCAGGTCCGTGAGAAAGGATAGTTGAAGGAATGCTAGTATCCATATCTAATGTTCCACCAGCTAAACGTTCTTGACGCATTAAATCATTGAATTTTTCTACTAATTTAGTAGTTGCTTCTGTTGGTCCTGCAAGGAAAGATGCATCTCCTCTATATTCAGTATAGTTAGATTTAATGAAATCTACTAAATCTACCTCTGTTTGCCATTTACCACCAACGAATGCTTTTTTTTCTGCAACTGTTGTCATATTAATGTCACTCCTTAAAATTTTTTATTATATATGTGATAAATAAATTTATTAATTAAACTATTTGTTACACCCTTAGTGTACCGCATACATATTACTAAGACAATATTTTTTTTATTCAAATTGTGTACAATCTGTGAACTCCAGTATTAATACAGCAATTATAAATTCTGAATTATCTACCAAATTAATAGTAAAATATTGATGTGATTCTTTGTAAATCCAATTGCAAAAAAATGAAAACGTTAACTTTAAGCATTTATTTTTTTAAGGATATTTTATATCTATAAGAAATCTGTTATTATACTGTAACTATTTATATCAAATTAATTCGGTAGACATATATTAAAAATATCTTATTTTTTTACAAAAAACAAGAAGTAAACGATATCATTTATCATTCACTTCTTTAATTTGCTATTTTTCAAATAATTTTAATAGATTTTTATAACCTTCTTTTTCTAAATCTTCCTTCTTAATAAACCTTATAGAAGCACTGTTTATACAATATCTAAGCCCTCCTAATTCACTTGGACCATCTGGAAATACGTGTCCTAAATGAGCATCTCCCACTCTACTTCTAACTTCAATTCTTTCGACAAGATGTGAGTTATCTTTATAATATCTAGTAACTTCTTTTTCAATTGGTTTTGAGAAACTTGGCCAACCGCAGTGCGACTTAAATTTATCTTTTGAAGAAAATAATGGTTCACCCGTTGTTATATCTACATATACACCTTCTTCAAAACTATCCCAATATTGCCCAGTATACGGACTCTCAGTTGCACTTTCCATAGTAACTGCATATTCTAAATCAGATAATTCTTTTTTTAATTCATCTTTAGATTTTCTTTCAAATTCTTCTGGATTAATTTTAATTTCTCCACTCATTTTATTTCTCTCCTTCATTACTAATGTATTGTTTTAAATCTTCTATTATATTCTTACCATCTTTTAACCCTAAGTTATAGACATGTTTTAATTTTTGTGTATCTTTCTCTAATCTTTTTACAGTAATATCCTCACTTGGTCGTATAACAAATACTTTCCCTTGTTTTTCTAATTCTAATATTCGTTCAACCGTTTCATTATAGTCTTTATATCGATTCTCCAACTTTTCAATTAGATGCGGATATTTCTTATAAAATAACTTAAATTGTAGACTTGTTGATTTTTTCTTTCTATATGTAATTGGTCTTGTTAGTATTACAATTATTTTATCAAAGTTTTGTTTTTCAAAGAAGTCTATCGGTATACTATTAGCTATTCCACCATCTAAATACTTTTTATCATCTATCTCAATTATTTCCGAAATAAACGGAAGAGCAGAAGTTGCTCTTAACGTCTCCATTTGTTTGTAAGGATCTGTTATTTTTATAAATTCCGCTTCTCCATTTTCTATATTAGTTACCGTTGCATAGAAATTTGTCTTAGAATTTTTAAATGTTTTGTTATCAAAAACATCAAGTTGAAATGGAACTTTATAGTACGTAAAGTCTTTATTTATTAAATTACCTGTTCTTATCCAACTTTTTAAACTCATATATCTTTTATCATTAATATAATTAACATTGTATCGTAGTGCCCTTTTAGGTTGTTTAGAAACATAATTTACTCCGAACAGTGTTCCTGCAGAAACTCCAACAATATCAGTAACTTCTATATCATTTTCTAAGAACACATCAAGGACACCTGCTGTAAATAATCCTCTCATAGCTCCACCTTCTAATACTAAACCTACTTTCATTCAATCACACTCCTTTTTAAATTGATACTATTATATCATCTTTTTTTCATTAGTTTAAATAAATTTACTCGGGTACTAAGTTATGTTACTATTTTAAATGAGAAAAATAATTCAATTCGAGGTACATATGAACATACTACTAATCGGTGGCAATGGCTTTGTTGGAAATGCATTAATTAAAGAATTTAAAAAATACAATGTAAAAGTTAACTTTTTATCTAGGTCTCAAAACTACTCTATCTCTAAAGATGAAGCAACTTGGATACATGGAGATATTTTTGATATCGAAAATATAATAACCAACGAAAAATACGATATCGCCATTCATTTAATTGGAACAATTAAAAATAAAAAGCTATATTCAAAACTAAATACAGAGAGTGTGGCACAGACAATTAAACTATGCCAAAAACAAAATATCAATAAACTTGTATATTTTTCCGCAAATGGTGGCTTTAAACAATATATAGAAAGCAAACGCAACGGAGAAAAATTAGTAGTAGATTCAAAACTAGATTATCTAATAGTACGCCCAGGTCTTATGTATGGTAAAGAAAGACTTACCTCTTATTTCAATATATTACCTATTAAATTTTTTTCAAAATTAGGGATACCATTTTTCAAAAATGTTTATCCTCTTCCAGTTGAAAAAATAGCAAGAGCAGTAGTAAAAGGAATTTTCGACAATACTGATTCACCTATTATTGAAATAAATGATATGAAATAACTATATACGTCGACTTAAAGGGAGTTACTCAAAAATCGTGATTTTGATATGTACCCCTTTTACTGGACAAACCAGTGAAAGGGGTATTTTTATGCGTTATAGTTTTGAATTTAAAGTAAAATGTGTTGAGATGTATGAAAGAGGGGAATATCCAGATACACCTAACGGAAT
>NZ_JBSMTL010000004.1:0-132317 GCF_054054385.1 Gemella taiwanensis | reverse complement strand
CATTTCCTTCTTTGTCTTTGAAGAATGTATTTACTTTTTCGTAGACATGTTCTGTATCTCCATTTGGTAGTTTCTTACTTTCTACGAATCTGTATTCTGGGATATCTTTCTTATCTACTGTTCCTGGTTCACTTGGATATTTCGGAATCTCATTTCCTTCTTTGTCTTTGAAGAATGTATTTACTTTTTCGTAGACATGTTCTGTATCTCCATTTGGTAGTTTCTTACTTTCTACGAATCTGTATTCTGGGATATCTTTCTTATCTACTGTTCCTGGCTCACTTGGATATTTCGGAATCTCATTTCCTTCTTTATCTTTGAAGAATGTATTTACTTTTTCGTAGACATGTTCTGTGTCTCCATTTGGTAGTTTTTTACTTTCTACGAATCTGTATTCTGGTACTTCTTTCTTGTCTACTGTTCCTTCTTCTGGATCAAATCCTGGAATTATATTCCCTTCTTTGTCTTTGAAGTAAGTCTTAACTTTTTCGTAGACATGTTCTGTATCTCCATTTGGCAGTTTTTTACTTTCTACGAATCTGTACTCTGGGATGTCTTTCTTATCTACTGTTCCTGGCTCACTTGGATATTTCGGAATCTCATTTCCTTCTTTGTCTTTGAAGAATGTATTTACTTTTTCGTAGACATGTTCTGTGTCTCCATTTGGCAGTTTCTTACTTTCTACGAATCTGTACTCTGGGATGTCTTTCTTATCTACTGTTCCTGGTTCACTTGGATATTTCGGAATCTCATTTCCTTCTTTGTCTTTGAAGAATGTATTTACTTTTTCGTAGACATGTTCTGTATCTCCGTTTGGCAGTTTCTTACTTTCTACGAATCTGTATTCTGGGATGTCTTTCTTATCTACTGTTCCTGGCTCACTTGGATATTTCGGAATCTCATTTCCTTCTTTGTCTTTGAAGAATGTATTTACTTTTTCGTAGATGTGTTTTGTATTACCTTTTTCATCCGTTTCAGTCTTAATAACTCTATATCCTTCTATTTTTTCTTCTGGATACTTACCATCTTTTGTAGGGATTAACTCTGTTTCTTTTCCATTATTTTCTACAGTAACGTATTTAGTTTCTGGACGAACAGTCGGTGTATACGTTGCTTTAATAGTTCTTCCATTTTTATCCTTACGAACTACCTCTACTGCAGTTGCTGTTCCCACATAATCTTTTTCTGGTGTAAATGTTACTACACCTTCATCATTAATAGTATATGTCCCTTGACCTGAAATTACTTTTTCTTTAGTTTTATCTTCGAATGTAGGAGGTACTGTTGTATCGATATCCCCTTTAAATAATGGAGTATTAGACTGAGGTTGATTTTTAGCACCTTCTGATATTACATTTTCTGTAGTAGTTTTTCCTAGTACTGTCGGTGTATACGTAGCTGTTACTAATGTTCCATTTTTATCTACACGTTTAACAGTTACTCCTGTTGCTACTCCTACAAAATCATCTTCTGGTGTAAATGTTACTTTACCAGTCGCATCGATAGTGTATATACCTTCTTTTGGTATTATAACTTTTCCTTCTTCATCTGCACCTTCAAGTCTTGGAGCAACATTTTCATCAATTGGAACTTCTACTTTTTCATTATTAATAGTTGTACTTCCCGCTTTAAATACAGGTGTTCCAAATTGTTTTTCTCCTTTATCCCCAATTGATGTTACATCCTTAGATGTTGGTGTTACACCTTTAACAGTTGGTGTATATTTAGCATTAACTGATGTACCATTTTGATCTTCACGCTGAACTTCAACACCGTTCGCTACTCCTGTAAATTGCGGCTCTGGCGTAAATGTTACTTTACCATTTTCATCAATTGCATAAGTTCCCTCATTTGGCACTTTTATAGCTTTTTCATCCATCGGTAGCCCTGTCTCAGGATTCACTAATTTTGGTGCTTTAGTACTAAGTGGTACCTCTACCTCTTTACCATTAAGCATAGCTTTTCCTGCCGTAAATATTGGAGTCCCTTCTTGAGGTAATCCTTGAACCCCTATTGATCTTACTGGAGTTGATATTGGTCTAACAGGTACTATTGTAGGTGTATATGTTGTTGTCACTTTTGAACCATTTGTATCTTTCACCTGAATAGTTACTTCTCTAACTTCTCCCGTATATGTTTTATCTGACGGAGTAAATACTACTACAGGTTTATTATCTACTACATTTATCCTGTAAGTCCCTATTTCTTTTAATCCATCTGAAGATTTTGCTGGAACAGAATCTCTCTCCTGTCCATTTTCATCTAGCAACTTAAAGGTACTACTATCTAATGGAACTTCTTTATCTACACCATCAATAGTCGTTTTACCGGGTTTAAACAATACTTCTTTCATTTGTTCCTTCCCTTGTATATCTTTTGAGACAGCGGGTTTTGCCGTTGGAGAAACACCTAAAATATGTGGAGTATATGTTGTTCTTACTTTTGTTCCATTCTCATCTTCAGCTTGAACATCAACTGGTAATACAGTTCCTGTGTATGTTTTATCTGTTGGTGTAAAGATTACTTTATTAGTTCCAGGAGTAATACTATAAGTTCCTACTTGTTTTACACCATCATTTGCATACGCTGGAACTTCCGTTACTTCTGTTCCATCGCTACCTATTAACTTACTTGAACCAACTTTAATCGGTACAGATTTCTCTACATCTCCAATTACTGCTTTTCCTCCGGTAAACGTCACTGTTCCTTCTTGAATTTCTCCTTGAATTCCAGTTGAAGTAGCCGGCGATGCTTGTGGTTTTACTCCCACAATAGATGGCGTATATTTTGTTTCAACTTTAGTTTCATTTATATCTTTTGCTTGGACACGAGCTGGCACAACTGTTCCAATATATGATTTATCTGTAGGAGTAAATGTTACAATACCAGTACTAGAGTCTACTGTGTATTTTCCTACTTCCTTGTTCCCTTCTCCTAATGCAGGAGTCTCTGTTACTTCATCTCCATCCGAGTTTAGTAATTTAATTGAATTTTCTTTAATTGGAACTTCTTCATGACCTTTCTTAAATATTGGTTTCCCCGTTTGAACTTCACCTTGAATTCCAGTTGAAGTAGCTGCTTCAGCAGTTGGACTAACAGCAATTACTGTTGGTATATATTTTGCTCTTGCTGTTGATAAAGAAGGAACTCCATCTTTATCAAATCCCACAGGTCCTGTCAATTCTACAGTAACTCCTCCTGCAGTACCTTTAAATGATAATAGTGGTTGAAATTTCACTTCTCCAGTCTCAGGTACAATTGTATATGTTCCCTCATTCTCTACAGTGATAGAGGTTTCATTAATTATACTTCCTGATTTTGGATCTACTAACTTAGCTATATATTGAGTACTTGGACTAACTATTCTCTCTGCTTCTCTTCCTGCATTTACCTTGAATAACGGTATTCCTTTTTGTTCTTTACCTTGAAGTCCTGTTGTCTCTTTCGAATGCCCCGTCATTTCTTTTGGTTCTACAATTGGTACATATACTGCATCCATAGATTTATTATTTCCTGCAGAATGCCCCCCGTTATTAGTGTTTGTTAATACATCCCCATCTGTTACTGCTTCCCAACCAGTACTTTGTCCATTTGCATCTACAGCACGTAATACAACTCCACTTGCTTTCCCTACAAATGCTGGATCTGGCGTAAATGTAACAGCTGTATCCGAAACTTCATATGTACCTTGACCTGGAACATTTAGGTTAGTAACGAGTTGCCCTGTTTCATTAACAATTCTTACCCCACCTTGTGCTGTTTTAGTTGTTTCAGCAGTAATAGAATTTCGTTCCTGTGTATAGTCTATTTTTCCATATGAATTAAATGTAACACTACCATTTTTAGACCCTAAATCTCCCGGCTCATCACCTTTATTATGACTAATATATTCAAAAGAAATTCTTTGTTTATCACCTTGTTTCCCTGTGGTTTCCTCATAATCCCCACGTGGTGGATTAGTAACCTGGACTTGATTATCCTCTACCTCTCCCGAATATGCAATCCCTGTTGGATTTTCAACTTGAGTTCTATCGGTAGCTATACGTACTCTGAATTTTATAATATCATTATTTTCATCTATTACATGCGTATTATGGAAAGTAAGTTCAACTATTTGATTATTACCTGTTACTTCTTTGATATCCGATTCTTCACCTTGATCAAACTTACCATTATTATTGAAATCAATGAAACCACGAACATAAGCTTTTTCTAATGGACCATTAAAACTTTCATTACCATTAGCTGAAGCCTTTATTTTAATTTTATGTGTATTATTTGGACCTAATATTGGTCTTATCGCAGATAATCCTGTCTCTTTATTTCTTACAATAAAATCCGAAGGCATTAACTGATCTACACCTTCATCAGCATAATCTGTCTCATCATCAGAATTTTCTCCAGATATATTTCTTCCCGGAGTGGATTCAGGATCAGCTTTTACTGTTCCTAGATATGGCTGTTGAATCTGCTTTTCTGCTCCTGTAACAGAATCTAGTGTCTTAGTTTTTAAATAATGCTCTACTTCTCCATACGATTCTGGTAAATCTCCATAATCAGAAATTTTAATTCCCAGCATAGATGATTGCTGTCCTGTAGTCAGCAAATAGAAACCTACCTCTGTTACATTACTTGAGGATACAATCGGTGTTGCTCTTCCATCTATATTTGTATATCCACCAAATACTTGAGATCCTAATCCTGCCGTAGCAGAGTCTGGCGTAGCAAACTTTCCAGCAGCCAAAGCATCTACAAACGCTTTATCTCCAAGACGTTCCATACTTCTTAGATCAAATAGTCTATTAAACTTATTTAAAGGTAGGTAATGTTTAGCTTGCCCATGCCCTATCAAAGCAAGAAGATCCCAAGGTGTACCATTAGTTGTATAAATTTCAGTTTCATGCTCCGCAATTTGTTCCCCTGAAGTCATAACAATACTTGGTTTTATAAGTTTCCCATTATATTTAGCTTCTATTGTAAATTTTACACCAGCTACAGTTGCATCTTGACCGACACCACCAGCACCAACACCACCAATTGTTGTTTTTGCTTTTCCAGTATCCAATCCTGATCTTTTAGTCTCTGACCAATATCCTTGAGGCACACCGCCTATACCAGTTACTGTTGGCTTCCCATTATTTGCATCTACTCTATTTTCTCCATCCGGTTTATAGCTATTTTGATATACGGTCCCTGCAACACGTCTTTTATATACATCAGTAGCATCAAATGGTTTTAATTCTTTTACAGTTAATTTAACTGTATATCCTGGGATTATTTCTTTTTCAAAAGCCGATCCTACTTGAAGTTGACCATTTTCTTTAAGTTTAGTCCATGCTTTCTTATCCCCAAAATCTAACCATTGAATCTGTCCATTAAGATTCTTAATTTCAGCACCATTTCTTTCCTTTGTTTTAATTGGAATATCTGTTAATGAAGTGTATCCATGATCCGCTAACCATTTTTTCCCTGTTTCTGTAGATGCGTCCTGCAAATATTCAGTTTCAACTTCTGCTAATGCCACATCGAATTTGCCGTTACGTTTAGCTCCAGCGTTCTCTAATTGAGTATAAACAGCTTTGATAGAGTTGCTTAATTCTGCTAAACTTTTAGCGATTTGTTCTGTAGTCGCTTTGTCGTTTCCTAATAATTCTTTAGCTACTTTTAATGCTTCTTCGTTTTTAACTACTGCAGCTTGTACTGCTGGTTTTGCTTCTACTTTTAAGTCTTTTTTGCTTAATTCAGTTTTAGCAAGTGTGTTAGTTACTTCTGCTTCTGAAGCTACTTGAGTTAATTCTTTTTTAGCTGCTGCTACTTCTTTTTCTTCTTTTGTAGCTTTTGCTTCTTTTTCTTTTTGATAAGCTTCTTTTTTCTCTTCTAATTTTTTGTCGAAAGCTTGAGTTTTAGCTTCTGTTACTACTTGGCTTAAAGCTTGCACTGCTTGTGCTTGTGCATCTACTCCAGCTTGTGTAGCTTCTTCATTAGCTAATACAGCTTTAGCTGTTGCTAATGCTTCTTTTGCTGCTTCTACAGCTGCTTTGTCAGCATCTTGAGCTGATTTTAATTTTTCTTCTAATGTTGCGATGCTTGCTTTTAAGATTTCTTTCTTAACTTCAGCTTTTGGAGTTTTTGCTCCTACTTTTTCTGCTACTGCTGCTGCAACATTTTCTTTTGTAGTTTCTACAACAGGTTTTGCTTCTGCTTTTGGTACAGCTTCTGCTTTTCCAGCTTCGTTTGTTGTATTATCTACAATTGTGCTGTTTGATACTTCTTCAGCAGCTTGTACTGCTCCAGCACCAAAAAAGATACTCGCACCGATTACTACTGATGCTGTACCAACTTTAAACTTCTTGATAGAATAAGATTCTACTTTAGTTCCTTTTTTTACTTCGAATAAATAACTATTATTTTTACCTATCATATATTTCCTCTTTAAATTCAATATAAATAATGATATACATGAATAAACGTTTCAAAAAACATATTACTTATATTAAATATAACTTCCTTATAAAATTTTTATAAAAATAAAAAAAAATAAAATAATCAATTTTATTTTTTTTCATCAATCCCAAAATATAATTTTAATTAAAATAACTAAATAAAAACCACTCGAAAAGATTAATGAAGACACTAACAAACTAGGGCCAATTATTATTTTACATAATTTAACTATATTTGTCTAGAGAAATACATTTATAGAATTAATAAATATTTTTAAATCCCTACTTATACATGATCTATATTTTTTATAAGAAAGCTAGTTATAACCACTTTAAAGTTAAAAAACTATAATAGTCTTCATAAAAATTTTCTACATTATATATAATTAATATCCATAATTTTATATTATCTAACCTAATAGATTTAGAATCTTTGTCAAATTCGGGGCATGGAGAAAAATAGGAAATAAGATCTAGGCGGCATTTTGCTGCTTAGATTTTACTTACTTTCACTAAGTTTAACATTATTTTTATATTCAGAAACAAATAATCTAGACATAATTAAAATGCGTAATCTGAAATTACTAAAGCTAGAATATCCTTATGATACTCTTTTTAGTAATTTTATTTTATTATTAAATCCTTCTAATGGACCATTAGAATACTTATATTTAACAGCGTTAAGCATATACTCTTTGTGCTTTTTCATAGTATTTATAGCTTTAGCCACACCTTTAGATAATCCTTTAGTATCAATATCTATATACTTCTCTAATTCTACTGAATCTTTAGTCTTAATAGCCTCTCTAATCTCATGTACTCTCTCATAGCTAGCTGTAAATTCAGCATCTATAGCTAATATATAATCTAATACTTCTTTTCTAGTTACAAAACGTTTAAAGCTTCTAGAATAGAATGTTTTTATTGAATTTACTTTATCTCTATCTTCTAATATTACCTTCCAGAAGTTTTTTAGAATAGTGTAAGTAGAGCCTTTTTTATTCTTATATTGATTCATTAGTTTTACTCTAGCTTTGTTTAATTCTCTATTAATATTTTGAACCATGTGGAATCTATCTATAATTATCTTAGCGTTAGGGAACATCTCTCTAATCATATTTATATAGGGTGGGTAAATATCTATACAGATCGTTTTTACTTTCTTCCTTACTTTTCTTGGGTATCTCATAAAGTATTGTTTCAATATATGTTGTGTTCTACCATCTACTATATCTATAAAACCATGTGTTTTAGTATCTAAGAATACGAAGCTCATTCCATTTTTACTATCTTTAGTTGACTTTATCTCATCAAAACATAGGTGCTCTGGTAAGTTTGTATGTGTTTTAACTTCTACAGCTTCTCTGCATGATTTCATTACTCTTACAACTATGGATACTGATACATTACTTAATTCAGCTTTATCTTTAAATGATAGTGTCTTAAAAAGATTTTTCATAATGTGGAATATAAGATTTTTAGATATACTGCAGTACTTTTGAACAAATGATGTTTCAGCACAAAACTTAGAATTACATTCTCTACATTTGAAACGTTGTTTCTTTAATCTAAGGTATGTAAGACATTCTGACATCTTTAATAAAGCTACTTTTAATGGATCTCCGAATCCATTTTTAACTATATTATTCCCTTCTTTTATACAACCGCAGTTTACACAACACTTTGGTTCATATGATAAAGTTTCATAAAATATAAATATATCTTGACCATCTACATTAATTAAATCATGTTTATCCTCCATAGTTATATTTTGGTCTTTTAATAAATAGTAAATTTGTGATAAAATTATTCATGACAAATAGCCTTTCTTAGTTAATTATTTTTCTACACTTTAATTATATTGGATATTTGTCTTTTTGCATATAAAAATAGAAATCCGGGGCTGGAATTTTTTCCATGCCCCGGATTCAGTATACAACCTTATTATTAGTCTCTTAGTTTCTATTTTACTATTTCACTCAACTTTACTTTTCTATTTTCTTTTAAAGACAATGTGCATGCATCAGCAGTCGCAATTGACTCTAGAGCTGCGACACCATTTAATAGTTTTTCATATTCTTTTGATACTTTTTCTCCATTCAAAATATTATGCAAATACAACATTTCTTTATCTATACAGCTTTGTAACCAAAGAGGGCAACGTACATTAGGATTTCCATAAGCTATTGCTCCGTCCATTCCTCTACCTGTATAAATAGCCATTCTGTCATCATCATCTTCTTTTGATTCATGGATTAAGAAATAACTCTCTCCTTCTCCTACTACTCTTAAAGTACCTCTAGTATTATATAAATCTAATTTTATAGCTCCTTTTGTACCTTCTATAAGGACATAGTGTTCACCCCATCTAAAAGCATTCCCATATTCAAGTACTGCGTATCGTTTATTAGAAAATTCCAGATTAACTATTAAGAAATCATCTTCATCACCAAAATTTTCGCCAATATGACATACATTTCCACCTATCATAGTTGCTTGCTCGGGTAGACCATCCATAATAAATTGAATACAATCAAGTTCATGAATGTGATGGTATAAGTGTCCTCCAGACTGTGATCGATTTTTTTTCCAAGAAACAGTTTCTTGTTTTTCTTCCCATCCTGTTCTTGCTGCATGACAAAATATTACATCTCCTATTTTCCCTTGCTTAATCAATTCTTTTGCGTGACGTACTCCATTAAAAAAGTTCATAATATGACCTGCCATAAAAATCACATTATTTTCTCGACAAGTTTCAACCATAACCTTACAATCTTCATAAGATAAAGCGATTGGTTTTTCACAGAATACATGTTTACCATTCTTAGCTGCTAATAATACTGGCTCACGATGTAAATTACTCGGTGTTGCGACGATAACACAATCTACATCTTCTCTTGTTACCAATTGTTCTAAAGTTGAAAAATTCTCTGCTTCTAGTTCCTTAGCAACTTTCTCTCCATTTTCTGGATCAAAAACTGCAGTTACCTTCGCATCTTTTATTTTCCCTAATGAACGTGCTAAGTCCGCACCAAAATAACCTGTTCCGACAATTCCATAATTTATCATATCAAAATCCCCTTTTAAATTTCTATCAAATTAGAAAATTATATTATACTATTATTCTACACCTTATCAAAAAAATTTAAAAGATATATTGAGTTTTTTGTCCAAAATTTACTTATATATTAAATTTCCTCTACTTATTTCTCAATACATCGCTAATCTAAGATATCTTCTTTTAAATATAAAAAACCCTAAGGACACCTCCTTAGGGTTTGGTAATATTTAAATTATTTAACGTCTAGAACTTGTCTACCTTTGTACATACCAGTTTTTCTATCAACACGGTGACCCATTACGTAGTTACCAGTTGTTGCATCGATAGTAATTGATGGTGCAGATAGTTTTTTGTGAGTTCTTCTTTTTCTTTTAGCTGTTTTTGATGTTCTTCTAAAAGGAACTGCCATAGTTAATTTCCTCCAATTATTTTAAATAATTCTTATTGTTCTTTAAATAATCCATTAAGAGCTGCAAATGGTGATTCTTTCTTTTCTTTAACATCAGCTAAAGACTCTTCAGAAACTAGTTCCCAGTCGTTACCAGAAACCATCTCAAGCTCTTCTTCATCAGAAGTAGTTATTGGAATATTTAAAATTATAAGCTCATTCACTAAAGGTGTTAAATCAATATACATATCCATTAAATTAACATCGAATACCTCTTCACCTGCAAATACAGATTTATCAACGTATTCTTCTCTCTCTTCGACTTCAAATGGAACAACAACTTCTTTTAGTGTTTTTCCTGAAATCATTTCGAAGTTACCTTTAATTAATAGATCGGCATAGATTTTATCTTGTCCACCTCGAGTTAATTTTCCACTAACAACAACGTCTCTAATATCTTTTAGAGAGCTATCATAGTGTGCTACTTTAACATTTATATTTTCTTCAAAAACAAAAGTATCACTATTATTTTTGAATAACGAAGATCTTAACCATTTCATTAAATATCACCTCATAAACACATTATTTATTATATATCTTTTAGTTTGAGATGTCAACAAAAAAAGTTGACTCTTTTAATATTTTTTAATTCATTATATATTTCAGTATATTTGCTAACGACATAATGAATCCTACAAAAATCGTTAACTTAGCTGTTAGCACCATATACGGTGCCATTGTTTTTTTGTGATTGTTCGCACTGAAACCTTTAATTATTTTTATTGCTAAAGGAATAGTAACGAGCACTAGCAGATTCCACCATGAAGCATATTTAGTAACTATAAATAAAATATTTAGTAAATATACCACGATGAAGCTACCTGCCATTGTTTTAATCGCATTATTTCTTCCAACTAATATTGCATAGGTTCTTCTTCCAGATTCTTTATCATTATCTAAGTCACGTATATTATTCGCTAATAAAATAGCTCCTATCATGATGAATAAAGGCAATGAAACGACAATAATATCAGCATTAACATATCCTGTTTGGAAATAAAACGATGAAGCTATTATTATTGTTCCCATGAAGAATCCAGAGACAACTTCTCCAAACGGAGAATAAGCTATCGGATACTTTCCTCCAGTATAAAAATATCCAGCAAGCATACACACTAGACCAACCACTAATACATAAATACTTGTCATAAAGGTTAAAATTAATCCTAGCAGAAACGCTAATGCATATAATACCAAAGCACCTGTCATAACCTCTTTAGGGCTTAGATTCCCCTTCACTATCGAACCAGAAATTCCTTCTGAATCGACCTTGTCCAATCCATGTTTGTAGTCATAATACTCATTGAATAAATTAGTCGCAGCTTGAATTAACAAGCAAGCTAGTAAAAACAATATAAATTTTAAAATTGAGAATTTACTCTCATATCCCAATGCATACGTAGCTCCGAACAAAACTGGTGCTATCGATGCTGGATAACTATGTGGTCTTGTACACATGAAAAATTCTTTTAATTTACTTTTATTCACAACATCCTCCTAGTTATCTTATTACTTTGAATATTATATCATATATTTCTCTTCGATGTTATTAAAATTCTTTCCCTATTTATTCAAACTACGAATTATAACGCTTTCAATTTTTATGGTATAATTAAAGAAGAAATATTATTATACATGGAGGAACTCATTATGAAAATTGCATGGATTGGAACAGGAGTTATGGGTGAGAGCATGGCTGGACACTTATTAGATGCAGGTCATGAACTTTTCGTCTACAACAGAACAAAGAGTAAAACTGACAACTTAGTAAAACGTGGAGCAACTCTTCTTAAAGAGATTAAAGATGCATCAGTATTTGCCGAAGTCATATTCACTATGGTTGGTTACCCTAAAGATGTTGAAGAAGTATATTTAGGTAAAGAAGGATTAATTACGACAGCTAAAAAGGGGCAAGTCTTCGTAGATATGACTACTTCTTCACCTACACTCGCTGAAAAAATCAGTGTCGAATTTCTAAAAGTTGGAGCATACGTACTTGATTTACCAGTTACTGGAGGAGATATCGGAGCAAAAAATGCTACATTGTCTATCATGGCTGGTGGGGACAAGAAAGTATTTGAAGAAATCGTTCTTCCATTAGTTGAAAAACTAGGTAAAAACATTACTTATTTCGGAGATGCAGGAAAAGGGCAATATACAAAACTTGCTAACCAAATTGCTATAGCTACTACTATGATTTCTGTTGCAGAAAGTTTCAAATTTGCTAAGGAAGTTGGTTTAGACTTGGACTCGTTCTTCAAAACAGTATCAACTGGTTCAGGCGGAAGTTTCTCAATGACTTCATATGGACCACGTATCCTAAACGGAGACTTCAAACCGGGATTTTTCACTCACCACTTTATTAAAGATATGAAACTTGCTTTAGAAGAATGTGAAAAAATGAATATCAAACTTCCTGGACTTGAAACAGCATATAAAATTTACAACGAATTAGAAGAAGAAGTTCGTAATACAAACGGAACTCAAGCAATTTCTAAATGGTATAAACTATAAAAAAAATGAGTTGATCGCCTAGATCAACTCATTTTTACAGGCTGTTGACAAATGCAGAAACTGCATGAGTCAACAGCCTATTTTAATGAGAAAAAGTGCTAAAAATGTTATAATATAAGTATATAGAGGGGGTTTTAAGTATGTTTAATAAAGAAGAAAATATCAAAGATGAAATAATATTAATGACGTTATCAGAATTAGTTCCTACAAATCATTTTTTAAGAAAAGTAGCCAAAGCGATCGATTTCAAATTTATTTATGATTTAACAGAAGAATACTATAGCCACACATTAGGTAGAAATTGTTTAGACCCTGTAGTATTATTCAAATTAGTGTTTTTAAAAGATTTCTATGGAATAAAATCGATGAGAGAAACAATAAAAAGAATAGAAACAGATGCTGCATTTAGATGGTTTTTAGGAATACCATTCTCTAAACCAGTTCCTCACTATTCTACATTTTCACAAAATTATATTCGACGATTCCAAGGAACTGACATATTTGAACAAATATTTATAAATATAGTGAATCAAGCAATTGATAAAAAATTAGTAGGAGGTACTGAATTTTTTACTGATTCAACACACATTAAAGCTAACGCAAACAAAAAGAAATATAAAATTGAAATTACCACAAAAGTAAAAGAAAGAAAATTAGACTTAGAAAAAGAAATAAATGAAGAGAGAGAAAAAATAGGAAAAAAGCCTTTTGAATATAAAGAAAAGGAAGAACTAAAAAGACAACGAATTAACACTACTGATCCGGATAGTGGTTATTACCACAGAGATCATAAAGAAGAAGGCTTTATGTATTTAGACCATCGAACAGTAGACGGGAAGAATAATATTATTATAGACTGCCATATAACTCCAGGTAACGTTCATGATAGTGGTCCGTATATAGATAGATTAAATCAGATAGAAAATAACTTTGGATTAATACCTGGTAAAGTTGCGTTAGATAGTGGATATTATTCTCTAGACATACTAAAACAGTTAGATAAAAAGAATATATTTTCAGTAATAGGATATAGAAGATTCTCAAAATCAAAAGATAAAAAATATTTTAAATACTTACCCGAAAAAGATATATTTGTAGATAAACGAACAGGAGAAATATTTAGATACAGAAATATTGATAGAAATGGATATAAACAATATAAAAGTGATGATAAAAACGAGAAGAAAATAATAAGACGCCACATAAATGCGGATTATTATGATGAAGCAAGGTTAAGACGTATATCAAAGGAAGGAAAAATACTGTATAAAAGAAGAAAAGAAACAATAGAACGTAGCTTCGCAGACTCAAAACAAAATCATGGATATAGATATGCACAATATAGAGGGAAAGCCAAAGTACAGTCGTACGCTTGGTTGTCTTGTTGCGTTCAAAATATGAAAACAATAGCACTAAGAGGGGTGTAATCCTTCCTTAATACTACTGATATTTAGCCATTAGGCTTATTTTTTTTGAAAAACGACCAAAATGTCAATATTTACATCGATATTTTGGTCGTTTTGTCAACAATCTGAAAAAATGAGTTGATCGCCTAGATCAACTCATTTTTAATATTTATTTTTTCTCCAAGTTTCAATGCTTTTGAATCTTTCGCATGTCCAACTTCTTGTGTTTTTGCTATCGGTAAAGAAGATGGAACATAACTCTTCACAATCTCAAATATTTCATCTACGGAAAATTCTTTTTCAATTTTAGTGAAGGTTCCTATTAATAATCCTGAAATTTTATCGAATACTCCTAGTTGTTTCAATTGGGCAAGATGTGTTAATAGACCCTCTACTGAAGTGCCTAATCCTTCTATGAAAAGCATCTTGTTTTCTACCTCTGGAAAATACTCTGTCCCAGCAAGTTTTAAGAAACATCTAATATTTCCCCCAATAACTTCTCCTTCAATTTTTATCCCTTGTAAAAATCTCCAGTTAGCATCAAATAAGGAATTCTTTTTCTTCAAAAATGTATTCTCAAATCTTGTTCGTATTCCTTCATTTTCAATAATATTTAAAATCTGATATAGATAATTTATCTTATCTGTTTTACCTACTAAAGCATTTAATACTGTCGTTAAATCACTATATCCAAAAAATGGTTTATAGTTTTCTTTTATTACTTCATAATCTATATATTCCAAGATTTCATTAGCAATATCCCCACCAGAAATATCAAAGATTGCTTTAATCTCATTATTTCTATAAAACGACATTAATTCGTCAGCTCTAAGTTGTGGACTTGCGGCACGTCCATACTTATCTTTATAGATATATTTAGTAAAGATAGGTACTAAACCCATCTCTACTAAAATATCCTCTAAATTCTCTAGTCGAGCTTTATCTTCAATATTTTTTCCATTAGAACAAACTACTAATGCTATTTTATCGTTTACTTTTAACATAATTATTTATTAATACTTTCTACATAATATTTAAATCTACTTTGACCACCATCATATTTTTTATTATTTAGACGTAATACTATTTTACCAGCAGGTTTTCCTCTTTCAAAAGTATTCACAAGAGGTATTGTAATCTTATCTCCTTCAGTAGTCCACTCATTTTGTGGTGAGAGATCAAGAGGCATAACTCCTCCAATTCCTCCCATTCCTACTACATACATTTTATCTTTTTTAAAATATAATAATTCTCCAATATTTATACTAGCACTATATTTACTCTCATTCCCTGAAAAACTATCATCTATTTCTTTATATTTATTAGTGTACTTCGAAACTTCTTTTTTCACCTGTTCTTCAGTATAAATTTCTTTATATGCTGCATTATATAAATCTACTAATTCTGGTAAACTTCTTGGAACTATACTTGTAACTTGGCTTCCCCTTGGTGGAGTTATTTTTTTACTTTGATCAGCTAAATATCCAAAAACAGAAGTCATGTTTAGACCTTTCCCACCTAATAAAGCGCCCAAGAATTGTTTACCTATTTCTCCAGCTACTGCTTTATCATGTTCTTTGTTATTCAAATTAAGATTATTCCATTTTAATTTATTATTTCCGTTGATTTTTGACCCTATACTACCTAAATTATCTCCAGTTGATATTAATTTTCCTCCATCTATTTTATAAGATCCAATAATTTCATCAATACCATTTGTGTTATTTCCTGTATAATATCCACCTATACGGAAATAAATCTTATCATACCCTTCACTATTATCTATAGCATAATTTACTGTCGGAGCATATTTCTTCAAGATATCAATAACAGCTTGTGATAAATGCAACTCAGAATTCAGAGCATCAATATCACTTAATGTCGAAATTTTTTCTATAACTATCGTAGTCTCCTTATCCAGCTGTTTTCCATCTGCACTTCCTAAGTTAGAACTATTATTCGCAGTAGGATCGTCTTGCATTTCTTCGTATTTAATAATTCCAAACACGCATATTACAGCCGCAATAAAAACCGCAGCAAAACCTAATATATATTTTATTCCTTTATTCATACGTTCTTCTCTTTCTATAATTGTTTCTTTAATTATCTTCTCTATCAAAAGTAGGAACGTAGAAATGTCTTCCCTCAAGACCAAATAATTTATCACTAAATGTTCCAGGCTCTACATTCGCTAAGTTTTTCTCAAACATCATCATTCTAGCATCAATATTATCGATAAAATGAATAATCTCCGCTTCTTTAATCATAGGTAGTTTTGGAGAACCAAATTCATACTTACCGTGATGCGCAAGAATCATATGTCTAAGTAAAATAATCTCTTCAGATTCAATCCCTAATTTTTCAGCCATTCGAGCTACTTCATCACTCATAATAACAATATGCCCTAATAGCTCACCTTCTAATGTATAAGAAGTTCCTACAGGTCCACTAAGTTCTACAGTTTTTCCCAAATCATGCAAGATGATTCCGCTATATAATAAATCTTTATTTAGTGATGGATAAATAGCTACTAAAGCTTTCGCTATTTTTAACATCGTTGTAGTATGATAAATTAGACCTGAATAAAAATCATGATGCATTGATTTAGCTGCAGGATAACTAATAAATTGTTTTTTATATTTATTTAACAATTCAATAGTTACATTTCTTAAATTATCATTTCCTATTTCTTTTAAAAAGTAATTTAATTCATTTATCATTACATCTTTTGCAACTGGTGCTGTTTGAATATAATCTTGTATATCGATGTTGTCATTTTCTGTAGCCATTCGATAGTTTTTAATTTTCAACTGAAGTTTTCCACGATAATCTAAAACCGTCCCTTCTACATAAACCATCTTACCAGCTTTTAAGTTTTCACTATCTTCTTCTTTAACTTCCCAAATTTTCCCATCAATGCTGCCAGTTTTATCTTTCAGATATAATGTTAAATACGGTTTCCCACTTGTCGCAATTCCACGAATTACATTATCCAATAATAAAAACATACTAATCTCTTGATCAGTCTTAAAATCGCTTATGAACATTTCCTCACTCCTTCTTTTGTATATTCTATATCCATATTATATTTTACTTTGTATTACAAAAAAATTCAAATAAATATAGTATAATACTCTATAAAATAGAAAAAAAGCCCAGAAATTTCTGAGCTTTTCATCTTATTAGTCAAATAGATCTTTTGCTTTTCTACTTACCTTATCCAGGAAGCTTTCATCTTCTTCAACTTTTTCATTATTTAATTTAGCAAGTTCTAAGTATAACTCACGTTCTTTTGTTGATAGGTTTTTAGGAATTTCAATAGATACAACGATATAGTGATCTCCTTGACCATATCCCATAACGCTTTTAACACCTTTACCTGCTAGACGGAATTTACGTCCGTGTTGTGTTCCTGCTGGAACATTTAGTTCAATTTCACCTGTTAATGTACGAACATCAACTTTTGTTCCTAAAGCAGCCTGTGCTGGAGAAAGTTTTAATTCAGTGTAGATGTCATCATCTTCTCTATGGAAGTATGAATCCTCAGCAACGATTACCTCTATGAATAAATCACCTGCTGGACCTCCATTTTCTCCTGCTCCACCTTTACCACGAAGGCGAACACGTTGTCCTGAACTAATTCCTTCTGGAATTTCTACTTCGTATTCTACTTCACGGTTATTGTATCCTTTACCGAAACAGTGAGCACATTTATCTTTAATGATTTTCCCGCGTCCTTGACATTCAGAACATGTACGTTGACTTTGCATACGTCCGAATGGAGTATCTTGAATTACCGTTTCTTGTCCACTACCATTACATCTATGACATGTGTTTACAGATGAAGAATCTTTAGCTCCACTTCCGTGACAGTGATCACATTCTACATCTTTACGGATTTTAATAGTTTTTTTCGTACCAAATACGGCATCCTCAAAACTTATACGAATGCGGTGTAATAAGTCTTCTCCTTGACGTGGAGCATTTGGATTACGACGTGATCCTCCTCCACCGAAGAAACTTGAGAAAATATCTCCAAGGTCATCAAAACCACCTGAGAATCCAGAGAAACCTCCACCGAAGCCACCAAATCCACCTTGACCGGCTCCACCTTCAAATGCTGCGTGACCAAATTGATCATATTGAGCTTTTTTAGTATCGTCACTCAGTACTTCGTACGCTTCTGAAATTTCTTTGAACTTATCTTCAGCGCCCGGCTCTTTGTTGATATCTGGGTGATATTGTTTTGATAATTTACGATATGCTTTTTTAATTTCAGCTGCACTTGCGCTTTTACTTACGCCAAGTACCTCATAATAATCTCTTTTAGCCATCTTAATCTCTCCTATAATTATTTAACAAAGGGAGTGACTCAAAAATCGTGATTTCGGAGAAATCGATTTTGTCGAGTCACCCCCGCAAAGTTTATTAGATATCTAAAAGCTTTTATAAAGCAAATTTAGATATCAATAAACCACTGCGTCTATGAGTTCCCATATAAACTTTTTCAAAATTTATAACCTGTGGGTAACTCCCTTAGACTATTTATTTAATTATTTTTTCTCAGTGAAGTCTGCATCGATTGTATCATCATCATTGTTAGATGAAGTTGCTCCTGCATCTGCTCCTTGAGCTCCAGCTGCAGCATTAGCTTGCTCGTAAAGTTTCATAGTCATTTCTTGAACAGCTTTGTTTAATTCATCTTTAGCAGCTTTAATTTCTTCTAAGTTATTGTTTTTAATAGCTTCTTTTAATGTATCGTTTTTAGCTTTAATGTTATCTAATAAGCTTTGGTCTACTTTATCTTTAGCTTCTTCTAATGCTTTATCTGCTTGGAATGAAAGTTGATCAGCTTCATTACGTACGTCAGCTTCTTCTTTACGTTTAGCATCAGCGTCAGCATTAGCTTCTGCTTCTTTAACCATTCTATCGATATCTTCATCTGTTAATGAACTACTTGATTCAATAGTAATTTTTTGTTGTTTTTGAGTTCCAAGATCTTTAGCTGTAACATTTACAATACCATTTTTGTCGATATCGAATGTAACTTCGATTTGAGGTACTCCACGTGGTGCTGGTGGTATATCTGAAAGTTGGAATCTTCCAAGAGTTTTGTTGTCAGATGCCATTGGACGTTCACCTTGTAATACGTGGATATCTACTGCTGGTTGGTTATCTGCAGCTGTAGAGAATATTTGTGATTTAGAAGTTGGGATTGTAGTATTTCTTGGAATTAATACTGTCATAACTGATCCCATTGTTTCAATACCTAATGATAATGGAGTTACGTCTAATAATACTACGTCTTTAACGTCCCCTGTAATTACTCCACCTTGGATAGCAGCACCCATAGCTACTACTTCGTCAGGGTTTACTCCTTTATGAGGCTCTTTACCCATTTCTTTTTTAACAGCTTCTTGTACTGCTGGGATACGAGTAGATCCACCAACTAAGATTACTTGATCGATTTCACTTGGATTTAATCCAGCATCTTTAAGAGCTTGACGAGTTGGAATTAATGTTCTTTCTACTAAGCTGTGAGTAAGTTCATCAAATTTAGCACGAGTTAATGTGTTTTCTAAGTGAACTGGTCCGTTAGCTCCAGCTGAGATGAATGGTAGTGAAATTTGAGTTGAAGTTACACCAGATAAGTCTTTTTTAGCTTTTTCTGCTGCATCTTTAAGACGTTGCATTGCCATTTTATCTTGTGATAAGTCAATAGCTTGTTCTTTTTTGAATTCATCTACAAGGTAGTCGATAATAGCTTGGTCGAAGTCATCTCCACCTAGTAAGTTATCTCCTGATGTAGCTAATACTTCGAATACTCCATCTCCTAATTCTAAGATAGATACGTCGAAAGTACCACCACCTAAGTCGAATACTAATACTTTTTGATCTACATCTGTTTTTTCTAATCCGTATGCTAATGCTGCTGCAGTAGGTTCGTTGATAATACGTTCTACTTCTAATCCAGCGATTTTACCAGCGTCTTTAGTTGCTTGACGTTGAGCATCGTTGAAGTAAGCTGGTACTGTGATAACAGCTTTAGTTACTTTTTCACCTAAGTAAGCTTCAGCAGTTGCTTTTAAGTTTTGTAAAATCATTGCTGAGATTTCTTGTGGTGAGTATTTTTTACCATTTACATCTTCTTTGTAATCTGTACCCATGTGACGTTTGATAGAAATTACTGTGTTAGGGTTAGTAATTGCTTGACGTTTTGCTACTTCCCCTACTTGAATTTCATCACCTTTGAATGCTACTACAGAAGGTGTAGTTCTGTTACCTTCTGGGTTAGGGATTACTTTAGCTTCCCCACCTTCTAATACTGATACACATGAGTTAGTTGTTCCTAAGTCGATACCTATAATTTTTGACATATTCTTGTCCTCCTTAAATTTATAATAACTATATTTTCAAATTTATTTGTTAAAATGATTATTTCACTCTAACAAAGTCTTATATTACTTTTTTAAATGCTTTTCAGCTTTACACTGAAAATATTCTACGTAGTGGCTACATACCAATCATTTCGTTGCTACGCTCCTCATTCTTGGTGTAGCTGTGCGATTCTTACTCCTAACTTTTTTCTTCACCTTCTAGGTTCGAAAAAACTAAGGATTAATAATTACGAGTTAACCTTAACCATTGCCGGTCTGATTACTCTATCTTTTAGTTTGTAACCTTTTTGGAATGTATCTAAGATTACTCCGCTTTCTTTGTCACTTTCTTCTCCTTGCATTACTGCGTGGTGGAAGTTTGGATCGAACTGAGCATTTTCAGTTTCTACTAGTTCAACACCTTCTGATTTAAGTACTGCTTGTAATCCTTCGTATACCATTTGTACACCTTTTAAAACTGTTTGTACTTCTTCATTAGTTGACTCAACTTGTAAAGCACGTTCTAAGTTGTCCAAACTTGGTAAGATTTCTGTAATTACTTTTTGACTCTTATAAGCATTTATAGTGTCAATTTCTTGATTCTTACGTCGTTTAAAGTTTTCAAATTCTGCGTAAAGTCGTAAGTATTTGTCTTCTGACGCTTTTACTTCTTCTTGCAGTTTTTCAATTTGTTCTTGCAATAACTCTTCTGCAGTTTTTTCAACTACTTCTTCAGAGTCTGTCGTTTCTTCAGTCTCAACAGTTTCTTCTGCTGTTACTTCTTCTTGTAGAGTTTCTTTTTGTTCTTCAGTAGCCATCTCTACCTCCTAATTATTTTAAATTATTATTTAAATTATCACGAACACAAGCTATAAGTGTCATGATTTTCGAATAGTCCATTCTCTTTGGTCCAAATACGGCTATTACACCTTGACCTTTAGATGTGTTATAACTACTAGACACTAATGAAAGATCATCTATATTCCCAAGCTTAAGCTCAGTTCCTATTTTAATAGATGGTTTGTCTGTTACTTCATTATTATCTAGAAGCTCGACTATCTTATCATCTTCTAAGAGCAATACTACTTCTTTTAGTTTTTCTACATTGTCTATATCGGGTTGTTTAAGTAAATTGTACTTACCCCCTAATGCTACAGTCTTTTTAATTTTATTTTGCAACAATCTGTTTAAAGCTACCACTATCATATCGTAGTTGTTAACTTTATTCTTTAGATATTTTTCTAACTCACCGTGAATCATTACGTGAGCTGTTGCCATATCCACATCATAGAAGTAACTTTGAAGAAGTTTATTAATCTCCCCTATATCTTCTGCGGTGAAATCTGCATCAAGTTTATAGTTTTGTTGGAATACCTCTCCTATATTTGTTACTAAAATAACGAGAATACTACGACTACTCAGAAGAATAACCTCTATCTTATTAATGCGCCTATCCGTTTTTGTCGGGGCTAGTATCACCGCCGTACAATCAGTTAAGTCCGATAGTACTATTGCATTTTTTTCTAGATAGTTATTTTCTGAGACTATATCATCACCAGAAAGTTGTTTAAGTTTTTCATTCTCACTATTCGATAGTTCATAATCTTTTTTTATATAATCTACATAATAGCGATAACCTTTTTCCGAAGGTACTCGACCTGATGAAATATGAGTCTTTTTAATCAATCCTTCTTTTTCTAACTTACTCATATCATTTCTTATCGTTGCCGAACTGAAATCAATATTTTGAGCAATTTGCTTAGAACCTACAGGTTGATTAGTCGTAATAAAATTTTCGACTATAGATTGAAGAATGAGTACTTGTCTATCTATTAACATCGTCATCACCTATTCTCCAATTTTGTGTTTTAGCACTCTAAGTATCTGACTGCTAATCACATATATAATAATATCATTAAGGTCAAAATAAGTCAATAGGTTTTCGAAAAGTTTTTTGACTTTTTTTGACTTTTGTTTTTTATGCAACAAAAACTTGAAATAACTGTTCTTGTAATTTTAATTTATATTATTAAATTAAAGTTAAAAAGTAAATCAACGTTTTAACTTATTATTTTCACTTATTATTTTAGTGTGATATAATAGATACTAATACAATAGAATAAGAGGTGTTATAATGAAAAAAATATTAAAATTCTGTGCCTTACTTTTATCTTTTGCACTATTATTAACAGCTTGTGGTAGCGAGGAAAAGACAAAAGTTTATACAGAAACAAGTAATAATCAAGAACATGTATCTACTATTTATTATAAGGGCGATACAGTGAATAAAGTCATTACTGTTTCAACTCTAAATGATAATGTTTCAAACCTAGATAGCGCTCTAGAAACAGTCAAAAAATCTTTTTTAAAGAAACCAAATTTCGATGGATATACGCGCTCTGCTGAAATTAAAGATGGAAAAATTGTTCTTACTACTGAAACTGACTACAATAAACTAGATTTTGAAACATATAGAGGAAGAATCCATCTATCAGGTTCTGCCACACTTGAAAATGAAAGAAAGTTAAGTAACGTAGAAAATAATCTTAAAAAAGAAGGAGCTACTGAGAAAAAATAATACAAATTATATTAAGGTGAAAAAATGAAAAAAATATTAAAATTAATTACACCATTACTTGCAACACTATTCTTGCTTACAGCGTGTTCTAGCGAAAAAACAAAAGTATATACTTCAACTTTTAATAATAATCAAGAAAATGAAACAACTATTACTTATAAAGGTGACGTTGTAAATAAAATAAAAACTGTAGCTAATATTAAAGATCTTGGTACAGATACAGAGTCTGCTTTTGAATATATCAAAAAAACAGTTAATGAAAAAAACAAAGATATCAAAGGTGTTACATACAATGTAGAAAGAAAAGGTGACAAGGTCATAATCACTTTGAATTTAGACTTTGACAAAATAGACTTCGATAAAGATAAAGATCGTCTAGAATTTAAAACTTCTTCTTTAGATGAAGCAAGAAAATTAAGTTATGTTGAGGAAAATATCAAAAAAGAAGGCGCTACTGAGAAAAAATAATACAAATTATATTGAGGTGAAAAAATGAAAAAAATATTAAAATTAGTTACACCATTACTTGCAACATTATTCTTACTTACAGCATGTTCTAGTGAAAAAACAAAAGTATATACTACAACTTTTGGAAATGGTCAAGAAAATGAAACAACTATTATTTATAAAGGAGATGTTGTAAACAAGATAATAACTATATCTAATATTAAAGAACTTGGAGCGGATAGTAATTTTGCTTTTGAATCTATCAAAAAATCAATTGATGAACAAAATAAAGATATCAAAGGTCTTACGTATAATGTAGAGAAAAAAGACGACAAAGTAGTTATTACATGGGATTTAGATTTTTCTAAAATAGATTTTGATAAAGATAAAGATCGTCTACATCTTAAAGGTTCTTCTTTAGGTGAAGAAAGAAAATTAAGCTACGTTGAGGAAAATATCAAAAAAGCTGGTGGCGTAGAGAAAAAATAACAATTTATTAGCGTTTGAAAAGTTAGAATTAATAGTCTAATTTTTTGAACGCTTTTTATTATATAAGTAAAAATGGTTTTTATTCTCAGCTTTCTTGTATATTCAGAGAAATTCTTGTATAATATTAAACGAAATACAGTGAGGTAAATAAATTTGGAACTTATAGAACTTAAAAAAGAATTGGAAGAAGTAAATAAACAAATATCAGAGTTCAAAACTTCATTAAAGATAGAAGAAAAAGAGCAAAGAGTAGCTGAAATTGAAAATATGATGCTAGAGGCTGATTTTTGGAATGATAGTGAAACAGCCAGTCTATTAGTTACAGAATCAAAAAGTATAAAAAAAGAACTTGATGAATTTAGTGAAATGATAGACTATCTAGAACACTCTGAAGAGATGGTTGAATTTCTAAAAGATGAAGATGACGAAGAAATTTATCAAGATTTACTAGAAACAGTAGTCAACCTTAAATCAAGCGTTGAAGATTTTAGCTTTAGATTATTATTCTCAGAAGAATACGACAATAATACTGCTATTTTAGAAATACATGCTGGGGCTGGCGGTACTGATGCTACAGACTGGTCAGAATTAATGTTACGTATGTATGAAAGATTCTTCACAAAGCAGGGGTTAAAATACAGCTATTTAAACTATCAATCTGGTGATATCACTGGTGTTAAATCAGCAACTATAAAAGTTGAAGGTGACTTTGCATATGGATTACTAAAAGGAGAAAAAGGTGTTCACCGGGTTGTTCGTATCTCACCTTTTGATCCGTCTGGAAAAAGACATACATCGTTCGCTTCAATCGATGTAATTCCAGAATTTAACGATGATGAAATAAATATAGAAATCAATAATGAAGATTTAAAAATAGACACATACAGAGCTCAAGGAGCTGGTGGACAACATATTAACACTACAGATTCAGCGGTTCGTATTACCCACCTTCCTACTGGCATCGTAGTTCAATCACAAGCTGAACGAAGCCAAATTAAAAATAAAGATGCTGCTATGAAAAACTTAAAATCAAAACTTTATCAACTTGAAATAGAAGAAAAAGAAAGAGAATTAGCCGCAATTCGTGGTGAACAAAAGGACATTGGTTGGGGTTCTCAAATTCGTTCTTATGTATTTACTCCATATACAATGGTAAAAGATCACAGAACAAACTACGAAGTATCTACAGTAGACAAAGTAATGGATGGCGAGATAATTGATTTTATCGATGCTTATCTACATTACAATATGAAAGAAAAAGAAGTACTATAGAAAATGGACCTACCGGTGTGAACCGATAGGTCTATTAATTTTTATTTCTTCTCATCAAATCTTTCTTCTATAAGTTTTTCTTCTGTTTTTTTCAAACTTACTTTTTCATTTCCTACACCTACACCTGGTAACCCTGATAGTTCATGGACATTTGCAATAGAATAATCAACCGTTACAGTTTCTATAGCAACTTTATCTTGATAATCAACCTTGTCTTCTAAACCTTTTATATCTTTGTATCTTTGACCAAGTTTCTCAGCTTGTTGTTTAAAGGCTTCTTTTGTTGTTTTTAATTCAGAATAAGTAATAATATTTTTGGCTGTTTGTTTTGTTACAACATCACCTTTATAATAAAGTGTAATTTCCATCTGTACACCAGGTTGTTTCTTAACATAAACCTTACTACCTTCTTTTTCAGAACATCCGACTAAAAATACTAATAAAAAAACTGATATAATTTGTAATATCTTTTTCATTTTATAAACTCTCCTATCCTTTAGATAACAATATTATACCACAGTTTAAAAACAATGCAAATGTTATTAAAAAAGCGATACAAAATTGTATCGCCTTTTCTAATTATAGTTTTTCATATTCAGCTGGTACATCAAATGGATTTTCTTTATTAATATGATCGTAGAACATAACTCCATTTAAGTGATCGATTTCGTGTTGGAAACAAATTGCTGGTAAGTCTGTTAAAGTTAAAGTAACTTTCTCATCATTTTCATTATAACCAACTACTTTAATTTTTGAATAACGAGGAACATATCCTTTAATTTCTTTATCTACTGATAAACATCCTTCTCCACCAGCTAAGTAACATTTTGCAGCTGAGTTTGAGATAATTTTTGGATTATATAATGCATAAGAAACTGTATCTTCTGGGAACTCTTCGTCTGGGATGTGCACTGCGATCATTCTTTTTGAAACATTAATTTGCGGTGCGGCTAATCCTATCCCTGGTTTTAGTCCTAATTTTTCTGCTTTCTCATCATCTTGAGAAGCTATAACATATTCTAATAATCCACGTAAAATAGCTTTATCTTCGTCTGAAATCGGACTTTTTACTTCTTCAGCACGTGCTCTAAGTGTCGCATGTGGATCAATAATTATATCTTTAGTTGTTATCAATTTTTTTCTCCTTTATTTCTAATTATTTCTCTCGGTCTTTCATCCTTATTTTATTATTTCATAAATAGCTCAGAATGTCAAAGTTTCCTATCCGACAGTTTTTTAAAATTCTTTTTTACAAAACATATTAGTATAATTTTCAATCTTTGTTTTAGAATTTTCTGAATTTTACTTTTGTGTTTTTCTATATTTCATGATATCATAATAATATTGATAATTTATAAATAAGTTTTTTAGGAGGCTGTATTATGACTTTTGAAAATTACCAATATACTAGACCAGATACTGATCAAATAAAAAAACAATTAGAAACATTAATAGAAAAATTAAATTCGGCAAATACTGTTGAAGAAACTTTAGAAATTTTTAACGAATACAACAAACTTCGTAATAGCGTTGAAACATTAGCTCAGTTAGTAGAAATCCGTGCAACAATCGACACTACTGATAAGTTTTATGAAGCTGAAAGAGATTTTTGGGATGACTTCAATCCTGAATTGGCTTCTCTTCTTAGCAAATTCGACAAAGCAATTTTTGATTCTAAATTTAAAGAAAAACTTAAAAAAGAGATTGGGGAACACTACTTTAACCTAATTGAATCTTCTCTTAAAGTATTTAGTGATGAAATAATCGAAGACTTAAAAGAAGAAAATAAACTTACTTCTGAATATACTAAGCTTACTTCAAGTGCTAAAATTCCATTTGATGGTGGAATTCACAACTTAAGCGGTATGGCTAAATATACTCAAGATGCAAACCGTGAGACTCGTCTATTAGCAAGTCAGGCTGTTGCAAAATTCTTCAAAGAAAACTTAGAACAATACGATAGCATTTACGACCGTATGGTTAAAGTTCGTACTCGTATTGCAAAAAAACTTGGTTTTGATAACTTCATAGAAGTTGCTTACCTTCGTCTACGTAGAACTGACTACAATGCAAAAGACGTAGCAAACTACAGAAAACAAATTTTTGAGGAAATCGTACCTGTAGTTGAAGAACTTAAAAAAGCACAAGCTAATCGTCTAGGACTTGAAAAACTTTCATTCCATGATGAGGGTGTAACATTCAAATCTGGTAACCCTACTCCAAAAGGTGACCGTCCTACACTTGTTGATTATGCTAAAACAATGTATAAAGAATTATCACCGGAAACTGATGAATTCTTTACATTTATGACTGAAAACAACTTATTAGATTTAGATACAAAACCAGGAAAAGCTGGTGGTGGTTACTGTACATTTATTCCAGATTACAAAGCACCATTTATCTTCGCTAACTTTAACCAAACTCCACATGATGTTACGGTCTTAACTCATGAAGCTGGACATGCTTTCCAAGTTTTCCAAAGTAGAAATCATATGCCAGATTACGTTTGGCCAACATTCGAAGCTTGTGAAATTCACTCAATGAGTATGGAATTTTTAACATGGCCATGGATGAACCTATTCTTCAAAGAAGATACTGATAAATTCAAATACTACCACATGACTACAGCAATTAAATTCTTACCTTATGGTGTTACTGTAGATGAATTCCAACACGAAGTATACGAAAATCCAGAATTAACACCACAAGAGCGTCGTATGAAATGGTTAGAAGTAGAAAGAAAATACCTACCATCACGTTACTACGAAGAAATTCCAGAACTTGATGAAGGATTATTCTTCTATAGACAAGGACATTTATTTAGTGTACCATTCTACTACATCGACTATACTCTAGCTCAAGTCTGTGCCTTCCAATTCTGGAAAAAAGCTAACGAAAATAGAGAAAAAGCATGGGAAGAATATCTACACCTATGTAAACAAGGTGGAACTAAACCATTCTTAGAATTAGTTAAAGAAGCAAACCTAGAAAATCCATTCAAAGATGGAACTATTTCTAATATTGTCCCAGAGCTTAAAAAATACCTTGACTCTGTAGATGCTACAAAATTCTAAAACTATACTTAAAGGAGCTAACCCAAAAGACCTAAATTTTAACGAAGTGTATATGAGAACTCATAGACGCAGTCGTTTATTGATATCTAAAATCGCTTTAGAAAAGCTTTTTAGATATCTAATAAACTGTGCGGGGGTGACTCGACGAAATTGATTTCTTCGAAATCACAATTTTTAAGTCACTCCCTTAAACATAAATAATCATTGATTTAGGAGGAAAAATATGAAAGAAAAGAAAATAGCTGC
Source organism: Gemella taiwanensis (assembly GCF_054054385.1). Classification (NCBI taxonomy): domain Bacteria; kingdom Bacillati; phylum Bacillota; class Bacilli; order Caryophanales; family Gemellaceae; genus Gemella; species Gemella taiwanensis. The sequence goes on along the minus strand of NZ_JBSMTL010000004.1, from coordinate 103,962 downwards.
ATTTTTCGATATTGATGGAACTCTATATAGAGATTCTCTAATGACAGAACATTTTAAAAAATTAATAAAATACGAAGTTGTAGATGAAAGATATTGGATAAACGGTGTAAAAGATACATACATCAACTGGGATAAGCGTTTTGAAGATTATGACAACTATCTATTCGGTGTATCTGAAGCTTACGTTCAAGCAATAACAGGTCTTCATAAAAAATATATTGATTTCGCTACTGAACAAGTAATGAAACTTAAAGCAGATCGTGTTTATAAATTCACTAGAAATATTATTGAAAAACATAAAAAGAATGGTCATTTAATTATTTTCATTTCAGGTAGTCCTGACTATCTTGTTGAAGCTATGGGGAAAAAACATCATGCATTTCTTGCGATTGGTAGTAAATATATTATAGAAGATGATAAATTTACAGGTGAAGTAATTCCAATGTGGGATGCAGATAGTAAAAACAATATGATTGATAAATTGGTAGAAGAATATAACATAGATCTTTCTGAATCATTCGCTTACGGAGATACTAATGGGGATTATAATATGCTAAGACGCGTCGGCAATCCCGTTGCAATGAATCCGAGTCGTGAACTTCTTAGTAAAATCAAAGAAAACAAAGAGCTAGCTGAAAAAGCTACTATTTTAATCGAAAGAAAAGATGTTATTTATAAAACACGAGCAACTATCGACATTGTTGAAATATAAACACAACAAGAGCCTGACCTAATCGTCGGACTCTTGTATTTTTTATTCTATTCAATCATTTTCTTCAGACTATTCTTCTGAATCTTTCCACACAAATAGTGCTCCAACACTGTTGATAATGTAGAAGATATATTTACCAACATTAGCAAAATTCCCTTGAACAATTGCTTTTGTAAGTTGAACAAAATTATATAGTAACCAGAATGGCCATTGTGTCGTTAACTTGAATGTATTTAATCCATTACCCATTAATGAAAATGCAAACGCAATTGTAGTAATATACGCAAGAGTACTCATTTTACCATGATATCCAATGTAGTTTGTCGCATAAGAAAATACAAATGAAAGAACTGCAATTGCTGTTAATACTGAATATAATTTCGCTTTAGACATTGTATTTGGTTTGTCTGTAGACTTATTCCACACATAGATTGCACCTAGATAGATTAAAAATGTCACTGGATATGTAATGATTGCCGCCTTATTTCCTAAAATATAATCAATCACTCCCGATAACACTGCATTAATAATACCTAAATAGTTTCCAAGCTTACTTAATTTTCCTGTAAATCTTGTCGATAACATCGAAATACCAACATTAATAACAGAAATAAGTCCAAATGGTACAAGTGCAGTCCACGGTCCCCAATCAACGAATTTATCCAATCTCGTTGCTAAATAACCTGATGCAATAGCTATGCTAATTACTAAAATAACTCCTAATAAATCAAACCATTTTGATGTTGCAAATATTTTTAACTTTTGTTTCATAAAGTATTTTATTCCTTTTTTTAATTATTACATTTTTATTATGTAATCCTAATTTTTTAGGTTCTTAGTAACTTTTTTATACCGCTTACTAAAAATCTTATTTTCATTATACATCAAACATTTTCAACTTTCAATATAATTATTTTCACGCTTTCACATAATTATTATATAACATAAATAATTTCTTAATAGATACTGACTACATTTCCTCTATTAAAGTTTTTAATCTGATACATAAAAATCATTTATTTTTTTACTTCATTAGAAATTTTTTTATTTTTATCATAAAACTTTTATTTTTTAAAAAATTTCTTTCTAATTACTTTACTTTCTAATTGATAATGATTATAATTTATAATAGAACACATATTAATCATGAAAGTGAGTTTAAATTAATGAAGAAAAATAAATTATTTTTAGCACTAATGGCTGGAACTATCGTAATTAGCGGATGCTCTGCTAAATCAGAAAAAAAAGAAGAAAATAAATCAGCACAAGTTGATACATCAAAAGGAACAAAAGAACAACTTAAACAAGCTACTGAGCTTTATAAAAAATTCGTAGAAAACCAAGTAGATACTTTACTTAAAGATACTGAAAAATTTGCTGAAACTATTAAAGCAGGAAATCTAGAAGAAGCTAAAAAACAATACCCACTTATTCGTATGGCATATGAACGTTCAGAACCAATTGCTGAAAGTTTTGGAGAATTAGACGTTAACATCGACTTCCGTCTTGCTGACTACTTAGAAGAAAATAAAACTGAAGACGGATGGCGTGGATTCCACAGAATAGAAAAAATTATGTGGGAAAATAATACTACTAAAGGTACTGAAGAATATGCAGACCAATTAGTAAAAGACGTTAAAGAACTAAAAGCTAAAGTTGCTACTGTTGAAGTTACACCTGACTTAATGGTAACTGGAGCTGTTGACCTACTTAACGAAGTTGCAACACAAAAAATTACGGGTGAAGAAGAAATATTCTCTCACACTGACCTTTATGACTTCAAAGCTAATATCGAAGGTGCTGAAGAAATCTTCAAAATCTTTAAACCTTTAATCGAGAAAAAAGACAGCAAATTAGCAAAAGATTTAGTTGAAAAATTCGCTACAATCAACGGTCTATTAGATAAATACAAAACTGATGACAAACACTATAAACTATATACTGACTTAACAAAAGAAAATACAAAAGAACTTTCTGAAGCAGTAACAAAATTAGGTGAACCACTTTCACAAATGGGTGTAATTTTAGACGAAGAGGCTAAGTAATATGGAAGAATCTGGTAAAAAATGGATTGACAAAAAAATAACAAGACGTGATTTCCTAAAGAAAGCAGGAATGACTGGAGCTGGTGCCGTTGTTGGAGCCTCTGCTCTTGGAGGATTTTTCGCTAACAAAGCTGAAAATAACAGAGTTATTGCTGATGGAGACGAAAAGATTACATTCTACGGTAAACATCAAGCTGGTATTACTACTCTTATGCAAAAGTGCGTTTATTTCGTAGTATTAGATTTACACTCTACTAAACGTGATGATATTATTGAGATGTTCAAAGAATGGACAAAATACAGTGAAAAATTAATGAACGGCGAATTAGTCGAACCTGCGCTTAAAAACCATTATTTACCACCAAAAGATACTGGAGAAACGGTAGGACTAAACCCCTATCGTTTAACCCTTACATTCGGAATTAGTCCAAGTTTTCTAAAAAAAATGAACTTGGAAAATAAAAATCTTGAAGAGTTTAAAGACCTACCACCTTTTGCTAGGGAACAACTTAAAGAAAAATATACTGGTGGAGATATATGTATTCAAGCATGTGCAGATGATGAACAAGTAGCCTTTCACGCTGTTCGTAACCTAGTTAGAAAAGCTCGTTCTACAGTAACTATGAAATGGAGTCAATCAGGTTTTGCTGCAATTGGAAATCGAGTTGAAACACCTCGTAATCTTTTTGGATTTAAGGACGGTACTGCCAACGCTACTAAAGAAGAACAATTTGATAAAATCGTATGGTGTGATAAAGATAACTGGATGAAAAATGGAAGTTATATGGCTGTTAGACGTATTCAGATGCACCTTGAAACTTGGGATAGAACAAATTTAAATGAACAAGAAAATACCTTTGGAAGATATAAAGAAAGTGGTGCTCCTTTCGGTGAAACTGATGAATTCGCACCAATAGACCTTAACAAAAAAGGTCCAGATGGAAAACCTTTAATACCTGTAACTTCACATGTCCATTTAGCACATAAACCGGGTGTTGAATTACTTAGACGATCGTATTCTTATTCAGACGGCATAAATGAAACTACAGGTCAATTTGACTCAGGTCTCCTATTTATTTCTTTCCAAAAAGATCCAAAACAATTTATTACAATTCAAAACAGCTTAGGAACTGAAGATAAGATGAATGAATACATAACTCATATAGGTAGCGGCCTATTTGCATGTTTTGGAGGAATTAAGGAGGGTGAATATATTGGCCAAAAACTTTTTGACTAAAATTATTTTAGCCTTTATCGTGATTCTTAGTTTCAGCTCACCGTATTTAAAAACAATTGTAGCTAAAGAATCGTATAGTACTCTTTTCATAAAAATTACAGATGCCAACACCGCATTAACAAACAATGATAAAGATAAAGCTAAAAAATTAATAGATGAATTTAAAACAGAATTTGAGTCTACAAAAAATTCAGATTCTGAAGCTGGAAAAAAAGTTAAACAAACATTAAAATCAAACGATATCAATGAAGATCAACTTAGAGAATTATCAACTACCCTACTTGCTTTTGAAAACGAACAAAATCCTCTTGATGTTGAAGCAGAAAAGAAAGCTTTTAAAACAAAACTTTTCCCTGCTTTTGATAAACTAGAAAAAGCGATTGATACAAAAAATGTAGAAACTATGAAAGCAGAGTATGTAAAATACAATGCTGCTTGGGTTAGAAATGAAGGTATCGTAAGAACACTTGAACCTGCTTACTATGGAAAAATCGAAACAACAATGTCATTTCTTCGTAGTTCAATGGAAGTTGAGCCTTATGACTATCAAACTACAAAAATGTATTTAACAGATTTAAAAAACTACCTTGATGATTTTCTAGCTGGTAAAAAACTAGAACAATCTTCAGATGTAAAAACACTTGAACAAGGTATAAAACTTTTAGAAGAAAGTTACTCAGCATTTAAAGATGGTAACAAAGCTCAAGGTTCTCAAAAAATGAAGAAATTCATTGAAGTTTGGCCTGTTATCGAAGGAGAAGTTCGTACACGTAACGCTTCGTTATATACTAAAGTAGAGAGTGAAACTCCTATAATAATGGTTAAAGGTAACGAGCAAAAATATCAAGACCAACTTAAAAACTTGATTTCAGAGCTTTCTAAAATCGATACGAAGTCTAACTATACTTCATTAGATTCTATGCTGATTTTACTTCGTGAAGGTGTGGAAGCACTTATTATCGTTCTTTCATTAGCCAGCGCATTAAAAGCAGCAAAACAAAGAAAAGGTTTAATTTGGATATACACAGGATCTGTAGTAGGTATTCTTTCTAGTATTCTTGCAGCTGTAATCTTAAAATATTCATTCCCAGCTCTGTCATCTGGTACTAACAGAGAAATTATCGAAGGTGTTGTTGGTATCTTCGCAGTAGTAATGATGATAGGTATCGGAATTTGGCTACATAGTAAAAGTTCTGTTAAAGCATGGAAAAAATATATGGACACTAAACTAAATCTAGTACTTTCAACTGGAAGTTTCATATCTATGTTCACACTTAGCTTCCTAGCTGTATTTAGAGAAGGTGCCGAAACTATTCTATTCTATGCTGGTATCATGCCACTTATTTCAACAACTAACTTATTAATCGGTATAGTGCTTGCTGTTGTTGCATTGATTATTATCGGTATAATCATGATAAAAGCTTCAGGAAAACTTCCTATCAGTAAAGTATTCCTAGTACTATCTTGGTTAATCTATATTCTAGGATTCAAGATGCTTGGAGTAAGTGTACATGCTCTACAAATAACTGATATTGTTTCAAATCATATTATAGACTACTTACCTACTATCGAAATCTTAGGAATTTATCCTAGTTACGAAGTAGTAATAGCTCAACTAATTTATATCGTCGTTGTAGCTATTAGTATATTCTATGAAAAATCTAAAAATAAATAGGTAACAAATGATGAAATATGGAGATAAAATATCTACCGTAGATCATCTAACTGAACTAAGAAAGAGACTAATACTAAGCCTTGTGTTTTTTATTGTCTCTTTCATAGTGAGTTTATTATGGTCTGCGGATATTTATAAATTTTTAACTAGTAATTTTAATAATAAATTGATTGTTCTTGGACCTAATGATATACTATGGATATATCTAACACTCGCAGGTATTTGTGCCTTCACTTTTTCGATACCATTTATCTGTTATCAAATCTTGGCATTTATAAAACCTGCACTAGAAGAAAAAGAAGCCCGTGCATTACTAGCTTATATACCAGCGGTATTCATTTGCTTCACAGTAGGTTTAATCTTCGGGTTCTTTCTAGTAACCCCAGCTATTTTAAATGTGCTTCTTTCTATTGGTGATGACTTGTTCAATACACAATTAACAGCTCAAAATTATCTATCGTTTGTTATTAATACTACGATTCCGATAGCAATACTTTTTGAATTCCCTGTTGTTGTAGCATTTTTAACATCATTAGGTATTCTAACACCATCATTTTTAACACGTAATAGAAGATATGCATATTTTATACTAATCGTAATAGCTGTTGTTATTACGCCTGCTGACTTTATCAGTGACATCGTTATGTCTATACCATTAATTTTGATTTATGAAATTAGTATCGTTATTAGCAAGTATATTTACAACAAAAGAGGTGAAAAATAATGGGATTTTTACGTGATATCGGGGCTCCTGGAGTTATAGTTCTTATTATAGCTGCTCTAATTATCTTCGGTCCTAAACGTCTACCTGAACTTGGAGAATCAATAGGAAAAATGTTCACATCATTTAAAAAATCAATTTCGGGACTGACTGAAGAAGAAAACTCAACAAAACAAGACGAAAAAAAAGAAAACTAAAAATAGACTTTACAATATGTTTAAAAGCATATCTGTAAAGTCTATTATTTTGTCTTTATTTTGATAGTTCAGTTAAATCATATGGTGTTTGTTGATAAACTTGGTTTAACCAGTTGTGATAGAATAAGTAAGCTACACCTCTCCATCTATTTTTAGGAGTTTTTGTATCATCATTTCCTGGGTAATAATTCACCGGAACTTCTATTGGTAGATTACTATTTTTATCACGAACATACTCATTGTGAAGTGTATCAGCATCATATTCAATGTGCCCTGTCACAAATACTTTTCTTAAATCTTTAGTTGCTGCAAGAAGTGTTCCAACCTCTTCTGATCTAGCTAGTACATCAAGCTCAGAAATAGTAGGAAGTTTTTCTTCCTCTATCTTAGTATGTCTAGAATGAGGAGCTAAGAATGTATCTGTAAATCCTCTAGTTAGTGTGTGATTTTCTATAAGAACATCGTGTTCAAAAACCCCAAATATCTTATCATCAACTTGCTCTTTTTTTACACCAAAATGGTAATATAAACTTGCTTGTGCAGCCCAACATATATTTAATGTTGAAAATACATGCGTTTTACTCCAATCAAAAATTTGATTTAACTCTCCCCAATAGTTTACATCTTCGAATTCTAAATGTTCAATTGGCGCTCCCGTAATAATTAGCCCATCATAATAGCTGTATTGCACTTCATCAAATGTTTTATAGAATTTTTCTAAGTACGATTGTGGCGTATTTTTTGCCACGTGACTAGTAGTATGTAAAAATTCTACTTTGATTTGAAGTGGAGAATTCCCTAAAAGCCTTAATAACTGACGTTCTGTTTCTTCTTTCTTCGGCATTAAATTCAAGATTAGTATTTTTAAAGGTCTAATATCTTGGTTTTTCGCCCTATTTTCCTCTATTACTACTACCCCTTCTTCCAATAATTTATTTTTCACTGGTAATTCATTTTGTATACATATTGGCATTGTCTATCTCCTTAACTACTCTTTTTCTTAAATAAAAAAACTCGCCACTATTACAAACTTATGTAATAGGGACGAGTCTATCGTGTTACCACCCATGTTCGTGAATATATTTATTCACCTTTATCGATACGTGTTCATATCGTTGTGCTGTATCGCGCACTTACGTAATTACCTATTAGATAATTATTACTCCGAGACCATTTTCAATTATATCTTTTCTTACTTTCTTCCACCAACCGAAAGTTCTCTGCTTTGAATCAATTATAACCTACTTATCTCTTCAATGTGTTTCATATTAGTTTACTTAACATTATAAAGAATTTAACACTATTTGTCAATAGAAAGCGCCTTAAAAATCTTAAAAGCAAAGAAATCTATGATTCTCCATTACCGATGAATTATTTATTAAATTCAATAAGTTCAAACTTTTCTCCATCATAGTCAAGAACACTAACAGAAGTATTTACTATTACTCCACGCCCTACATCTTTAATACCTTTTTGAGTTAAGAAAGAGCGAATTAATCCACCATGACATACTGCCAACATAGTTTTATCTGGGTGTTCCTCATATTTTTCTTTAAAGAATGCTTCTACTCTGTCTGCAGCATCTGTATCTAACTCCATACCTCTTGTTTCACCCGCTTTAAGACCAGCACCATATTCAGCAAAAGATACGCCTTCATATTCTCCATATGATTTTTCTATTAATCTTTTATCTTTGATTACTGATAATTTCTTATTATCTTCACTATTTGAATTGTCTAGCATATATCTCGCTGTATCATATGCTCTACCTAAAACACTACTATAAGCTATATCAATATCATATCCTTCAATTTTCTTACCTGCAGCAATCCCTTGACGGATTCCTTCTTTATTCAATGGAATGTCTGTATGTCCTTGAACTAATTTATTTTTATTATAATCTGTTTCTCCGTGTCTCGCTAAAATAATACGCATGATCTCATCTCCTTACTAAAAAATAGGGAGCGGCCAAATAAAATCAATTTTTATAAAACTATGATTTCTTAGCCGTTCCCTTAATAATTTTAAATATTAAATTTCTCTAATATATAGTCTTTTCCGTCATAGTGCAGCACGTTTAACGCTGTGTTGTTAATCAACATATTAGATTCAGGATATAATCCTAATGTACGTAAAAATATACGAATAAATGCACCATGACAAACAACTAAAATTGTTTCATCTTTGTGATTTAAATATTTTTCATTGAAAAATGAACTTGCTCTTTCATAAACATCTTCGTCTTTTTCTATAGACTCTAAACCAGATTGAGCTTCTAATGCTGAAAAATATTCATCAAAAGTACTCTCTTCGAAAACACCGAAGAATTTCTCTATTAAACGAGCATCTTCAGTAATTTCTTTATCTATATTAATCTCATTGTTAGAATTATCAAGCATAAGTCTAGCTGTCTTTACAGCACGTTTTAACGGGCTACTAAAGGCAAAATCAATGTCATACTCAGTTAACTTTTGACCTGCATTTCTCGCTTGACCTCTACCAGTTTCATTTAATTCAATATCACTATGTCCTTGAATTAATTTATTTTTGTTATAATCAGTTTCACCATGTCTTACTAATAATATTTTCATGATTTTTACCTATTCAAAAATGAAATCTTCATCTTCAATTGATTCAACATTCATACTTACAACATATCCATCACCTTTAACACTGAAGAAGTCATGGTTTTTAGTGTTAGTATTCATTGCATTTTCAATGATTGGATTAATTTCTTTATCTTCGAAGTATCCAGGGTATCCTAAGTTAGCTAAAGCACGGTTAGCATTATACTCTACGTAGTCTTTAACATCTTCATATAGACCAATCTCGTCGTAAATATCTTTAGTATATTTTAATTCATTTTCATATAAATCTAATAATAATTTATACATTTCTTTCTCAGCACGCTCTTGCTCTTCTGGAGTTAAAGTTTTGAATAATTCTTGTGCATCAAATCCAGTAAAACTTCCGTGAATAGTTTCATCTAATAAGATTTTACGGATAATTTCTCCAGATGTCGTTACTTTACCTTGCCCAGCAAGATATAATGGATAGAAGAAACCACTATAGAAAATATAACTTTCTAAGAATACTGAAGCTACACGAGCCATATATAAGTCATAAGTTGGAACTTCTGGTTTAAATAACTTCATATAATAATCTTCAATTAATTTCGCTTTGAATTGAAGCTCTGGATTACTTGGAACCCATTCGTCTAATAAGTAATCTGTTTCTTGTGAAGGGATTAATGATGTAAAGATTGTTGAGTAACTTTTCGCGTGAATTTGCTCCATCATTCCCATAAAGCTGTACACAGCTTGTTTTCTCATATCTTCAGTATGTAGAGATACAAGTGGCATACCTTTATCACCTTGTTGAGTATCAAGACCAGTTAAACCAGCTAATACTTTTTTGTAAGCTTCGCGTTCTTTATCATTTAAATCTTCGTTCCAGCTCTTAATATCTTTTGACACTTTAAACTCAGTATCAACCCAAAATTGAGCAATATTTTGACGCCAATACATAAATGTTAAATCATCTTGTTTATTCCAGTTTACAGCTTTCATAATTAGTAATTTTTCCTCTCTTTTCTATATAGCACATGAAGTACATTCTTCAACAGAAAGTAGTTTGTTTCTTGTGTAATATAGTGATTTCAATCCTTTGTGATGAGCATAAATATAATATCTAGCAAGTTCTCTTGTTGTGATATCAGAATTTACGAATAAAATCACAGAAACACCTTGGTCTACGTGTTCTTGAATAACTGCCATTAAATCAATAAGTTTCATTTGATCAATAGTAAATGCAGATTTATAGAACCATTGAGTTTTTGGACTTAAGTAAGGCATTGGGTAGAATGTTTCAGCATTCCCATAACTTCTACGTTCTATTTTATCAACGATCGGTAATACACTTGATGTTGAGTTTTGAACATAAGAAATACTTTGTGTTGGTGCAATCGCCATTCTATATGCGTGATATAGTCCATTTTCTTTTACTCTATTTTTTAGACTTCTCCAGTCTTCTCTTGTTGGAATATGAATTCCTTCAAATAACTCTTTTACTTTATCAGTTACTGGTAAGTAGTCATTTTCAATATATTTAGTGAAGTATCTACCATTGTAGTAATCTGATTTTTCAAAATCTTTAAATGTTTCATTACGTTTTTTAGCAATTTGCATTGAACGTTCTAATGTATAGTAATTCATCATCATGAAGAATACATTTGCGAAATCTTTCGCTTCTTCACTCTCATAAGCGATTAGGTTTTTAGCTAAATATCCATTTAAGTTCATTGCTCCTAATCCAACAGAGTGGAACTCATCATTAGCTTTTACTACACCTGGTGCATTTTTAATCTTAGTAGAATTACTTACGAATGTTAATGCATCCATACCTGAGTAGATAGATTCTTTGATTTTTTTACTTTCCATTACATTTACAATGTTTAATGAAGCCAAGTTACAAGAAATATCACGTTTAATAATATCATCTTCACCGTAGTCTTTGATTATTGAAGTTTCTTGTAATTGGAAAATCTCAGTACATAAGTTACTCATTTTAACCTGTCCAATTTCACGAAGTGCGTGATCTTTGTTCGCGTTATCTTTGAACATTAAGTATGGGTACCCTGATTGTAATTGAGTTTGTGCGATTAAGTTAAGCATATCACGAGCATCGAATTTACGTTTCATGATGTTTTCGTTCGCTACAAATTCATCATAATATTTAGCAATATCAATATCATCAAGGACTAATCCATACTCTTCATAAATTGAGTGAGGTCCAAACATATAGAAATCTTTGTTCTCACGAGCTAAATCGAAGAATAATGATGGTACGATAATACCTGTAGAAATTGTTGGAAGACGTAATTCTTCATCGGCATTAACCTTCTTAGTATCTAAGAATTCTAATACGTCATAGTGGAAAATGTTTAAGTAAACAGCTCCAGCTCCTGGACGTTGTCCTAGTTGATCAGCATATGCAAAACCTTGTTCTAAAGATTTAGCTACAGGAATAACACCTTTAGCTACCCCTTTAATACCTTTAATACTCTCACCACGCGCACGAAGTTTTGACAAGTTAATCGCAACCCCTCCACCAATTTTTGAAAGTTGTTTAGCTGTAGAATCGATGTAGTTAATTGAGTTAAGTGAGTCACCTACTTCTAATAAGAAACATGATACTAACTCACCACGACGACTTCTTCCAGAGTTTAAGAATGTTGGTGTCGCTGGTTGTAATCTTTGCTCAAGCATTGAAATCATAAGCTCTTTAGCTAAAGCAACATCTCCATCAGCTAAATACATGGCAACGATGAATACGTGTTGATTAAAGTTTTCTAAATATTGTTTTTTATCATTTGTTTTTAATGCATAATCTTTATAGAATTTACTTGCTGCCATGTAACTTTTGAATTCGAATTTAAAGTTTGCAGCTAATTCTAGACATTCTAGGATTTCATCTTCAATATATTTATCAAAGATATTATAGTAGAAATTCTCCTCTACTAGATATCTAAGTCTTTTGATTTCTGAACTGAATTTCTTTGTACGAAAGTCTACTTCACGAAGAAATTCTTCTATAGCTTCAACATCCTTTTCTAATTTGAAAAATCCATTGTCGCCTCTTTTTGTCACTTCATTATTTAGTTCAATATGGTTAAATTTCTCCATTCTTTACACTCTCCAAATATATTTTTTTAAATTTTATTAAGTCTTTTGTATTACCGTGTAATTCTATTTTCATAAGTAATGGTACATTATACTTCTCGCTAATCGTCTCTGAAGCTTTAGCAAATCTATTACCCCAGTTTTTATTTCCACTACCTACTACTCCTTTTAAGTGCTTGTGATTAGTTTCTAAAAACTCTTCTACACCATCAGGAACTTGTCCAAAACCGATCGTAGGCGTTATTAAAATATAATCAAAATCAACTTCATAATCGATATCAAATAGGTCAATAACATCCTCTTCGGGAATCTTACACATATCTACAAATCTCTTGCAATTTCCAGTTAATGAAAATACAATTATCTTCATTCTCTCTCACGCTCCCACAAAAATATTTCCAAGATTATTTCCTGGAAATTTAAGACTTATATTAATTATACACTTTATTTTATTATTTTTCAATCATTATTTTTCCCATGAAAAAGCTACAAATCTTTTTTGGAAATTTGTATATCTATTTAATATTTCGGAATACTATTAGTAACTTTACACACTACAAAGATTAAAATCATTATAAGAAAAAAATTTTTTTTTCCTTTTATTTTTCTCAATTTCACATAAAAAAACTTTAAACAAAATTACCCTGTTTAAAGTTTTCTTCTATAATATGTTTAGTTTATTCTATCACTTTTTCTTCTCGCAAATTCAGAAAAATAGAATTTATCAACTCTATGACGACTCTCTGTATAATGTAGGAAATCTGTTCCTTCTGTGTATACATCACTTCGTAAAACTGCAATATGTTTGTGACCATTCAAATCAATATATGTTGAATCTTCCTCATTAGCAGGTTCAATTTTAAAATCCTTATTTCCATAAGAAATCTTAATACCTAAATCCTGTTCTAAATACTCATATAACGATTCCTCAACGCGATTAGTAGGAAGGTCTCCTATTGCATTCTTTCTTATATAATCTTTGTCTAATATTACTGCTTCTCCATCAACGATTCTTTGACGCACCAGATAGATTAGTTTTTCATCTGGCTTAACTAGACCAAGCCTTACTAAAAAATCTGGAGCATCTACTTCTTTATTCACTAACACTTTAGTCGTAGCTTCAACATCTTGATATTGACGGCGTTCTTTAAAACTTAATATCCCCGTAACAGGTAATCTAAATCTGTGAACATCTAGTACAATAGATCCCTTACCTTGAATTTTGTGGATATAACCATTCTCTAATAATAGAAATAATGCTTTTCTTATAGTTTCCCTAGAAACATTATATTCTCTTGCGAGTTCATTTTCACTTGGTAAGAGAGAGTTAGACCTGTATTGCCTATGCTCTATTTTTTCTCTTAGCTCTAAATAGATCTTAAAAAACTTATTCATGATTTCCCCCAAAATAAATAACTATATGTGTATATTTTACCATAATTCATCTAAATATTAAATGTTTTTTACTCAAAAACTTTTATAATTCTTACTATTTTTGTTAAATTATGTAAATATGTAAACCGAATATTGTATAAACCTAATTACTTCTGCTATATTTATGTGTTATAATGATAATTGGAGGTGTAATAATGAGAAAACATATTATACAATTTCTTATTGTTTTAGAAAATTTTTCACTATTTATTAGTGGGATACTCGCCATAATATTTTACAATTGTTTTAATTTGTATTTTTATAAAAACTTCTATCAAAAAGAAAATTTAGCCCCTAAAATAGGAACTACATATGAAGAATTAATAAAAAATACCACTAATTTATTAGATTATCTTAATCATAAAGCAATGTTAAATCTTGATTGGTATACAGATAAAGATATACTTCATATGCAAGACGTTAGGACACTATATAGTTTAAGTTACAAAACAATGATATTTTTTATAGTAGTTTTTACTATTTCTACTATATTACTGATAATACTTTGTAATAAAAGAACTGTTTTCTATATAACAAATACATTTAACAAAGTACTACTTGCATTTATTATAGTAATAGGTATCCTATCTTGTATTATTTCATATAATTTTACATCTTTTTGGATAAAATTCCATCAGTTGCTATTTTCAAACGATCTTTGGTTACTTAGTCCTGATGAATCGAACTTAATTCAAATGGTGCCTGAAGAATTCTTCATAAGTCTTATTACAACAATAATCTTACATATCTTTATACTATTTATTTCATTGTTTATATTAAATACTATAGTAAAAAAAAGAATAAAAAATAATTAATCTTAAAGATGATATTAAAAATTTAATTTCTTATAATTATGTGATATAATTAATTTTAGTTTCAAATAAATAAATTACGAAAGGATAAATTATGGCTCAAAATGATAAAAATGTTGTTACTGAAGATAAAGTAACATTTAGATTGTGTGATGATTGCCTTGGTGTAAATCTTAAAACTTTGATTCCAAAACTAAAAAAGAAAGCACCTAATGCAGAATTTATCATAGGATGTCAATCTTATTGTGGACCTGGAAGAACTCAGACATTCACGCTTGTTAATAGTAGAATTTGTATAGCAGATACTGAAGTCGAACTGATGCCTTTAGTTGATGAAAAACTTAGAGATCGAATGAGTGCCGAAGACGAAGAAAAATACAGAAAACGTCTTGAACGTCGTCTAGAACGTACTTTCTACTTCATTATACCTGAAAATATAACGATTAAAGTTGGTGAAGAAGTAGATGTCGATAAAGAAGGCGTGATCGCTCGTAAAGCAGGAAAATCTTATCTTGATGATCTTATTATCGAAGGAGAAGTTGATAATACTAAACCTGGAACTTATGAACTTGTATACCGTGTTAATATCGATAATAAAGAACATAAGAGAAAAAGACTTATCACTGTTGTTGATGAAAACGTATAATCAACATTTATAAAATTATCAAAATATAAACCTAGAAGTTAAAAGCTATACATACCGCTACTTCTAGGTTTTTTCTCTATTTTCATGAAAAATATTTATACTGTTTTTTTGAAAATAACGTTTACTTTTTTTGTAAATATGATATAATATAAGTAAAGATATAGAAGTCGGAGGTTATGATCATGGAAAATAAATATTCTAAAATTTTAGTCGCAGTAGATGGTTCAAAACAAGCTGAATGGGCTTTTAGAAATGCCGTTGCCATTGCTCAAAGAAACGAGGATGCAGAGTTATACATCGCGTCTGTTATTGATGCGACAATCGCAACTTCTGGTTTATCAGATCCTTACATTTTCAACTCTTTCTACAAACGTACTAAAGAATTAGTTGATAGCTATGTAGAATCTGCTAAAGAAGACGGATTAACTAAAGTATTCGGTATTGTTGAACAAGGTATTCCTAAAATTGTTCTTAGTGAAGATATTGTTGACGAAAAAGGTATCGATCTTGTAGTTTGTGGATCTTCTGGTTTAACTGGATTCAAACGTATGCTTATGGGATCAGTGTCTGAAGGTATCGTTAGATATGCTAAATCTGACGTAATCATCATTAAACAACGTTCTATCCCAGCGGATTTCGAAGCAACTATCGCTAAAAAATTCCAAGAAGAACAAGAAAAATAAGCATCTCTAAATTAGATTTAGATTAATATATTTTAATTTAAATTCATTTAAAATTTTTCCTTTTTATAATGAACGACGCATACATTATATGCGCCGTTCGTTTTTTATTAATATATCTTCTTAACTTTTAAACTATTATAATTCAAAGCTGCAAGTTGCACAGAATTCGGTCCAAAATACTTAGTATAATCATGAAGTTGCTGCTTATCGTCATAAATATAAACCCTATCTCCGATACTTTCTTCTTCACCTATTTCTACTACTAAGTGACTCATCATCGTTGAGTAAATATTTCTCTCTTTACCATTAATTAAACATGTTTTTCCTTTTAATCTATCTCTTAGTATTCCATCACCATAACCAATATTAACTACCCCAACCTTCTTCTTAGCATCCGCTATATAAGAATTAGAGTACCCAATACATTCACCTTTATTCAAGGTTACTATATTAATTATTTCACCATAAACAGTAATTGGATTTTTTATAATCAAATCTTTTAAGGCCACTGGATTTTCCTTCACATTATAAGGCATAGCTCCATAAAGAATAATCCCTAATCTCTGATGTGTTGTTTTCTCAAAAACACCATCTCGTAAAAACGAAGCACTATTTTGTAAGTGAATTACTTCAAAATCATGATGTTTCTGTGCTTCATCAAGAACTTTCAATACCAATTCTTTTTCTTTTTCATAGAAACCATCAAACTCATCAGCAAATGAAAAATGAGACCAGAATCCTTTTAATTTTAGGGTGTTTTCTTTACAGAAATTTATAATTTCTAATACTTCTTCCAAATTTCTTGCTCCGGCACGTCTCATACTACCCGCAAATTCTAATTGAAGCGTTAAGTTTCTAACATTTTCAAGATTTTCTTTTAAATATTCAAGACTCGCTATATTTATCTCAACATTGTATTCTCTAACTAAATCAAAGTTATAAGTTGGATTTAAAAGAAAAATATTAGCATCTTTTCCTAATGTTTCTCTTATTACTTTACACTCCTCTTCTTTTGTCGTTGCAAAGTAATTTATCCCTATTTCTGAGTATAATTTTACACATTCTCTTAAATTTAAATTATACGCATTATTTTTAACTACAGCTATTATGTTCTGTGATTGTTCTTTTAAATTTATTCCATTTTGTCGTATGTTATTGTAATTTAACTCAATTGTTGCCATAAAAATCCTTTCTTAGATAAAAAGGAGTGACTCAAAAATCGTGATTTCAGAGAAACCGATTTTTTAAAGCCACCCCCGCAAATTTCATCAGATATCTAAAAACTCTTATAAAGTAAATTTAGATATCTATAAACCACTACGTTTATGAATTTTCATATAAACTTTTTAAATTTAGGACCTTTAAATCAGCCCTTTTTATATTACTTAAAATCAACAAAGTTATTTGCTGTAATGGCTCAATATTCCTAGGTAATATTTAACCCCTACTTTTAATATTTTTTCATCGAAGTTGAAAGTTGGTGTATGTAACCCTGAAACATAGTTTTTCTCTTCATTTCTTAAACCTAAAAAACTATAGTTTATAGGAGACAATCTACTAAAGAATGAGAAATCTTCCCCGTATAGATAAGCTTCTTCTAACTCAATATAATCAATATTTTCTTTTTCTATAACTTCTTTAATTACTTGATAAGGAACTTCATCATTAATTACCGCTGGATATCCTCCAGCAAAGTCGACACGAATACTTGCTCCAGTAAGATGTTCAAGCCCTACACGCGTATTTTCAATTGCAGCTTTGATTGTAGCTAAATCTTCCATGCTGTATGTTCTAATAGTTCCTTCTAGGTATGCATTCTCCGCAACAACATTCATAGCATCTCCACCGTACATTTTACCAATATGAATAATATTAGTATTACGAGCTTTTGTATGTAATGCATTAAGTTTTAACATCTCTTGGAAAAACATTGTAGCCACATTAAGAGCATCGATTCCAGTATTTTTTAAACCAACATGAGCTGCACGTCCTTTAATATAAATTCTATATTCATTAGCACTAGCCATGATTTCCTTTGGTTTAGAAACTATATGCCCTTCTGGATAATCTGGATTCATATGCAGGGCATAACTTGCTAAAATGTTATACGATGAAAAATCAAAATCATTGATTAATAAATTTCCACCACCGAAAGTCTCTTCAGCTGGTTGAAATACGAAAATACTATTCACCTTCGTACTATTATTTTTGTAATAATCAGCCGCTTCTATAACACTTCCTAAAAGCATAGTAGTATGTCCATCATGTCCACAAGCATGCATCACACCATTGTTATTAGATTTAAAATCAACATCATTTTCCTCTGTAATAGGTAATGCATCAATATCAGCTCTAAATAAAATCGTATCTTTAGTTTCTACACTTGCTTTAAAGATTACTACTAATCCTGTCTCAAGAGTTTCTTGATATTCTATACCATATTCTTTTAAGACACTAGCGATAAATTCTTTAGTTTTATGCTCTTCCAAAGATAACTCTGGATTTTGGTGCAAGTATCTACGCCATGATGTTAAATTCTCTTCAGTAATTACTTTCATCTTCTCTTCCTACTTTATTATAAGTTTCTTAATTCTGCGATAATATCTACTTTTTCTTCTGCAACTTCACTACGTGTTTTGATTACTCGTGCTGGAACTCCCGCTACTACTTCTCCACTAGCTACATCTTTCGTTACTACACTTCCAGCTGCGACAACAGCGTTGTCTCCGATTTGCACACCTTCTAAGATAACAGCATTAGCTCCGATAAGAACATTGTTACCTACACGTACTGGTGTAGCATTAGCTGGTTCAATAACACCTGATAACACAGATCCAGCACCAACGTGAGAGTTTTCTCCAACTTCTGCACGTCCACCTAAAATAGCATTCATATCGATCATAGTATTTTTACCAATTTTAGCTCCGATATTAATAACAGCACCCATCATGATTACCGCATTATCTCCGATACTTACGTGTTCGCGAATCGAACAACCTGGCTCGATACGAGCGTTAAACTGAGTTAAATCAATCATCGGCACACCACTATTACGGCGATCATTTTCTACACGGTGATTTACTACTACAGCTTTATTAGCTTCGTAAAATTCCACCCAATCAGCAAAGTCTGCAAAAATAACTCTTGAGTTCCCTTCACCATAAACTTCTAAAGTTTCTGGAAATTCTACATCAGCGTTAAAATTAACGTAAACTTTTACCGGTGTTTTCTTTTTTGATGTTGCTATAAATTTAATAATCTCTTCTGTTGATTTCATTTCTTTCTCCTATTATCTATATGATTTTTTTCTATTTTATATCTAATTTTTACATATGTCAAACTAACTTTATTATAATATTCTTTGTTTAAGTGTTATACTAGATTACTTTCTCCATTAATCTAGTTATAAACTATTTCGAGATGACTCTATTATCACCTCTATAGACTCATTTGAGTCGCTTCTGACTTTATTATTTAATACCTAGTACATCTTTCATAGAATATAATCTAGGTTCTTCTATACCATTAAGCCACTGTGCAGCTGTAACAGATCCTTTTGCGAACATTTTTTTACTTAGAGCTGTATGTTTAATCTCGATTACCTCATCTTCTCCAGCAAAAATCACTTCATGTTCCCCTACTATAGTTCCACCACGAACCGCGTGAATTCCAATCTCTTTTTCTTGGCGTTTCATATCCCCGTGACGACCATAAATTCTATTATAATCTTCTACGTCTTTAACCGCATCTACTAACATTTTTGCAGTTCCACTAGGTGCATCCACTTTTTTATTATGGTGTTTTTCAATAACTTCGATATCATATCCTAGTAGTAATTCACTAGCTTTTTTCACTAATTCTACTAAGACATTTACTCCTAAGCTGTAATTCCCTGCATAAACTACACCTACTTGCGTAGCTAGTTCATCGATTAATTCCAATTCTTCTGGAGTGTGTCCAGTTGTCGCAATTACAACTTTTGTTGCTGTACGTTTTGCATATTCAACTAATTCAGCAGTTCCAGCATGATGTGAAAAATCAATAATCACATCTGCTATCTTTTCTAATTCTTCATATGAAGTATAAGTAGGAAATTTCTCTTCTAATAATTCACGACCTACACCTGCAACAATTTCTAAATCAGTACTATCTTGAAAATAGTTTTTTAGAACTTGTCCCATAGTTCCATTATAACCACTTAATAAAACTCTCATTTTTACTCTCCTTGTAATGAATTAAGTCTTGCAATCTCTTGCTCTAATTTTGTCGCTAATGTTGGAGCAACATGTGTCATTGGTAGACGGTAGTGACAAGCTGATTTTCCAATTAATTCTACACATTTTTTAACTGGCATTGGGTTTGGTTCAGCAAATAACATGTGGATGAAGTCTAAATATTTAAGTTGTAATTCAAACGCTTTGTCCACTTCTCTTTCTAAAGCATATTTACACATTAAGTGAGTTGCTCTTGGATAAATATTTGCTAAAACAGAGATTGTTCCTTTACCACCTGCTAAAATAATCGGTACGTTGATATCATCATTACCTGAGTAAATATCAATTTTATCACCTACTAGGTTTCTAACTGCTAAAGTATGAGCAATATCCCCTACAGCATCTTTGTACGCCACGATATTTTTGTGTTGAGATAGGTGTAAAATAGTCTCAGGCGCCATAACTTGTCCGGTTCTTCCTGGTACATTGTAAAGAACGATTGGTAAATCAACACTATTCGCGATTGCTTCAAAGTGTTCAATTAAACCTTGTTGGCTAGTTTTAATGTAATAAGGTGTTACTACTAATAATGCATCTGGTCCTAGTTTTTCAATCTCTTGGCTTAATCTAATTGAGTGAGCTGTATCGTTAACCCCACTACCTGCGATAACAGGTACACGTCCTGCTACTCTATCAATAGCGAATTTAATTACCGCTACTTGCTCATCATCAGGCATAGTTGAACTCTCACCAGTAGTTCCCGCTACAATAATCGCATCTGTACCTTCAGTAATTTGAAATTCGATTAACTCTCCAAACGTCTCATAATCTACACTTCCATCCTCGAAAAATGGTGTTACTATTGCTACTCCGCTTCCTGTATAAATTGTCATAATCTTGTTCTCCTTGTTTCTATCTTTTATTGTTTTTGTATTAAAATTAAATATCTTGTCTAATTAAATCTTCTAAAGTCTCACCTTTTACTACTAGCCGACTAGTTCCATCTTTTACAAACACAACCGGTAATTTTGGTAATCTATTGTAATTGCTACTCATACTGTAGTTATACGCTCCTGTCGATGATACTAATAGTAAGTCACCTTGCTCAGCTTTAGGTAATTTCGCATCCATTACTAGCATATCTCCAGATTCACAACACTTACCAGCAACTGTATAAGTTGTATCAGCTTCTTGGTTCATCTTGTTAGCTAACATCGCTTCGTATTTTGCTTTATATAATGCATAACGAGGATTATCTGCCATACCACCATCAACAAACACATATTCACGACCTGCAAAAGTCTTCTTAACTCCACCAACACTGTATAATGTGCTACCAGCATTACATGTTAAACTTCTACCAGGCTCAATAACTACCTTAGTTAAATCTAAACCGAAATTGTCACTCTCACGTTCAACTACTTCTATATACTCTCTTAAAAATTCAGCAAGTTCAAAAGGTCTATCTTCTTCAGTATAATAAACCCCGAAACCTCCACCTAGATTAAGAACACTTATAGTTAAACTTAATCTTTCTTGAACTTTTTTCGTAAATTCCATTACTACTTTTACTGCTTCGAAAAATGAAGTTTTCTCAAAAATTTGTGATCCGATGTGTGAGTGGAATCCTACAAAATTAAGATTACTTTGATTATTAATATCTGCGATTAACTCATAAATTGTTTCATCGTATACTGAGTAACCAAATTTTGAATCATCTTTTGCTGTTTTGATGTATTCATGAGTATGGGCGTCGATTCCTGTATTAATTCTTAATAATACGTCTACTCTATTTCTACTCTCTCTTACGATTTCATTAATCATTTCATATTCATAGTCATTATCTATGACGATAGTTCCTACTCCAACTTCAAGAGCATATTGTAATTCCTCGCGAGTTTTATTATTTCCGTGGAAATAAGCTTTCTTCATATTATATCCAGCTTTGTACGCTGTATGAATCTCACCAAGTGACACTACATCAACACCTAAACCCTCTCTACTAGCAATTCTCAACACCTCTAAACAACTAAAAGCTTTCGATGCAAAAAGAACTTCTGTATTGAACTTCGAACTTTTAAAGTTATTAATAAAAGTTCTACATTGGTTCACTAGCATATTCTCATCATAAACATAAAGTGGTGTCCCGTATTGAGCCTTTAACTCACTAACTCCAACACCTGAAATATTCAGTTCATCATTTTCTACCGTCATACCATCAAATAATCTCATTACTTTCTCCTTCATAAAATGTTATAAAAAATAGACTACAAGAACAAAAGGTCCTTGTAGTCTAGCTTATATTTCTATCCTATTCCTCTTGCCCTTATTATAAAAAGCTCACCATGAAGAAAATGGGCATTTTCTAATGACAGTGCTATGCCTATTCGACATAACCCCAGTGAAATTAATCACTTCGGCGATGCTACCTTTTAAATTAGTCATCGCGGCCTCTTTTTATAATACTTATCTATTTACGTTGTATAAATAATATCATGTTTTAAAACTATTGTCAATAGTTTTCAGAAAATTTTTATAATATTCTAGTTTTGGTGTTTACATATACACAATTAGTATTGGTTGTAATTACTCTTTAAAACAACTATAATATACTCATATTAAAAGAAGATTGCACAATATACTCTTCTTAATATAAAAATTAAGGATTATAAAATATGATTGAATTCACAAAAAATGACGACTTAAATAAAATCATTAGTGACAATGACATAGCGATTATTCAATACGGAACAGCTACATGTATGCCATGTCACTCAATAAAAAACAGAATTACTACGTGGCAAGAAAATCACAAAGACGTAGCAGCATACTACATCTCATTAGAAGAAAATATGGAAATTGCTGCTCAACGTGGTATTCTCTCTTCACCAACTGTAGAAGTATATATCGAAGGGAGACTATCTATTCAAAAAAGCGGCTACTTCAGTCTAGATGAAATTCTAGAAAAAGTAAGCACTGTAAGTGAACAAATGAAATAAAAAATAAGAGCGATTCAAAATAATAATTTTGAATCGCTCTTTTTATTAGTTATTGATTTATTTGGCTAATATATCTACAAGTTCTTCACCCAGTAACAGTTTTACATCATTAATGTCAACAATTCTAAAACCTTTAATTTTTGATTCCAATTGCCTTACTGACTTAGTCACCCTAGATGTATCAACAAGTAAAATTCTCTCAACTCCAGGTAAAGCTTTTTCTGCTCTCTTAAGGAAGATTTCAACATGTTCAGGATGAAGATATGAATTTCCTCTATAAGATTTTATCTCAATAACATATTTCTTACCATTTTTTTCAAGACATAGATCAAAATCCCTACTTCTATTTTTTGGTTCTTGAACATCATAACCAACTTTTCTAAATGCATATGCAAGTAATAACTCTTTCCCAATTGGCGAAGTTAATTTCTCTAGTGCAGTAAGTAATGGTTTAGGTTTAATCTTAATAACAGATTTCTTTAATCCCTCTGGATCTTTTGTTAAAAATTTCTTATTAAATCCAATAATATAATCTTCCACTATCGCAAAATGACCATGAGCTATACAATTTCTAATAGCTGTTAGTAAAGCATTAATTTTTGAAAAAGTAGTATACTTCGCAACTATTATTTTTTGACAATTAGGACAAATATTCCCCTCAAAAAATTTCCAATCATCATTACTTATTACATCCTTCGAACCTATCCACTTCACATCACGACTTTCATTCATTCCCATTTGATCCATAACATAGGTAAATGAAAATTCATCATATATCTTATCAGAAACTAATTCATTTTTAATAGATTGATATGAATCAATATTAGGAGTATACCAAAGTAAATTTTTTATTACCTTATCCATATCATCTGAAAGCTTAATCGGTCTAGGGCTGTGTTCTATTTTATAATCTAGCTCTTTTCTATTGCCGCAACATCTTTTAAACATATCCTTCTCCTCAAGTTAGTAATAATATGAAATCAGTTTATATCAATTTTATTATAGCATATATCATATACATAAAAAAAGACACATCGGGGTGCATATGCATAAAATAAAAAAGAGATATTGATCCATCCTACAAAAACTTTTGAAAAAGACGTCCGATATCTCTCATTACCTTATAGTAATATATACATAGATACGTTTAAAAATGACAATAAAAATAACCATCTTTTTATACACAGTAAGATAACAGCTCCAAAAATCAGATAAATTTTAGAAGGCTATTGCCATTATAATATTTTCCTCACTTTTTTCATTAAACTAGGAAGTTGTATACTGTCATTTATATCGTTTACATATTTTTACAAGTATATTATGTTGTAAAATACTTTTTAATTATTTTACAACAATTCTAATAATCTCCCTTTGTTTATTGTTTTAAATTTTCATTCGTAAGTATATGCTCAATCCATAATGTATCATCAATTTTTCTATCTTCATTTATATTATGAACTGTTATATTCTCCCTTTTTTCTATTATTAGTCGATTTATAATTTCCTCTTTCGAAGAATTTCGTCCTACTATAATTACTTTTTTATTATCATCATTAACCAATGTTCTTATAATTCCATTAATATGCTCATCATCTTTATTAAATCCAAAACCTACTATTACAATATAATCAGCTTCTTTCCAATTCCTATATAAATCTACATATTCACAAGATTTAAAAATAGAAGTCATTGGTTTCGTTCCACTTTGTGTAAACAGTAAAGGAACGATAAATTTTCCTTTCAGATTCTCTTTTTCACTTATTTTATTTAAATACGGATCATACCACTGATCTACAGAACCATTTAAATAAGTAATGTTTTCCTTTTCACCAAGTTTATCTGCAATTATTTTATTATAATTTGTTGTAGCAATCTTAGCAACTTCTAACTTTGATTCATCAATACATTTTTTTAAATCACTATAATATCCCTCGTCAGCTATATCAGATGGAAGACTATCTACTATATAGTTTTTGACAGTCAATAAAAATATAGATATTTTACAAAATTTTGCCCATTCATTTTTAGGACAATACAAATAATGCCAATTAGAATCAATTAAAGACTTATAGTCCAATACTGATGAAAAAATATCTTCTAATATATACTTTGCAAAATATACTATTTTTGATTCTTCATCTAAAGTACCTATATCTATATTTTTAAAATTATCGTATAAATATTCTATGCCAATCACTCCTGCAGATTGATAATTTAATCTCAGTACTTCTCCTATATCATCAAACAGATCAATTTCTTCATCTTTTTTGTCAAAGATATTATCATTAATATTTTTCACAAGGTATGATCCTAATGCTCCGATTTGTAACTGTAAAATTGAGACGATAATCTTTTTAAGTTCAAATTGCAAGTCATCTCTCAAATTTTTATTCTTATATATTAATAAAAGAGCAGAAAAATAATGACTTTTGAATATCTTATTTCCTCTATTTAATGCACTATTAAAAGATATAACGGTATTAAGTTGACAATTACTAACTTGTCTATTTAACATGTTGCTTATTATATCATCTATATTTTCTATGTGCTTTTTCGCATTTTTAGCATATGAGTCAAAATCATTCAACTTGCTAATGATATACTCACGCTTATGTTCAAGGGTGTCTTTTATTATATTTTCAATTACAGATTTTCCATATGAACTTACACTTCTAGTTTTGTAGTCATCAGGTAACCATTCCCCTGCATATGCAGTAGAACCATCTATAGAATCCCTCATTTCAATAAATTCTTTTTTACTAATAGACACATCTTGTCTAAAAATATCTAAAGCGAACTTCCCACCTGTGGGTAACCCGTAACAAATCTCCGCTCCTGCACCAAATAAAAAACCTACTTTTTGCATAAAACCTCCTACTTTCTATTTTATCAATACTCTATCATTTAAATTTAATATTAAAAAAATATCTATTTATCACATCATTTTATCACTTTTCAAGTAAAGTCTTATAACTATAACGCACCTTTATTGTAGTAGGAAATAAATTAATACTATTTTTATCGTCCGTAATATTTTAAATAGAAGTTGCTTTTTCATCATTAATAAGCCTTGTCGCCTTAATAATAAATTCCTCTTGGATCGATTAAGATAGTTAATTTAATAATCATTTAACAAGCTACCATCTTTTAAGTTAGTCGTTTATTTTTAAAAGTCACAGACCGAAGAAAAATATTACGAATAATTTATACTACGACTACTTAAAGTCAGTGCTAATAGCTACCCTTACTTTTTAAATAACAACATAAATCTACATATAAATCAAAAATTTTATCTAATTTAGAAATACGTTAATCCCTATATTATGAAATAAAATTAGATAATTTTTACTATATCCCTACAAATACCTTAACTATATCTTTCAATTTAGAAAGAACCGATTGTTTCTTAGCTTCTCTAGCTCCACCACGACGGGCTACTCCTTGCAAAGCATCATCTAATTCAGTTCCACCTTGAGAAACATATCCTCTACTAATTGATTTTTCTATGAATTTCTTAGATTTTTCTTTTAAATTTTCTTCATAAATAAGTTCATTTATTTTTTGTTCTTTCTCAATCTTAGCATATGCATAGAATGCTTCTAATATGTCTTCATTTTTATCGAATTTAGTTAAGTCTGTACGGTTTATAAATTCAATAATCAATTCCTCTTTTGCTCTTGTTCCAAGTGAAGAACGAATCAATCTTCTAATTTCTTCTTTTAATGTTTCGTTATTTGTTCCTTGCTCTTTAGCTTTTTCAAGTATTAAGGCTAGGATATAATCAAGATTCACCTCTTCAGTTTTTAGAAGATCAATGTGGAATTCAACATCAGTAAAATCAATAATAGGTCCATCAGGATCTATTATCGGTGGTTTTTGTGATATACGCTCTTCTTTTATCTTGATATACGTACTCGTCATATCCTGTTTCAATCTCTCAGAAATTATCTTCTCAAAACTACTGAACTCATCATAGTTTCTCAAGATGTTTTCTCTCTTCAAGATTTCACCAAATAACTTAACAAACTCTTTCTTATCTTTTTCTAATTTTATTTCTGTAGGGTCTGGGAATTTTTCTATGATTTCTTCACATAATTCCTTATACCCTTTAAATACTACTCCTGAGTCTTCATCCGTAAATCCATTTATGTATTCATCATAACTTCGCTCGATAATTACATTAATACTATTTTCATCACCAAATACCTTAATCGCATCTTTAGTAGCTTTTTCTAAGTTTCTGAAACAAACTATATTACCGAAGGCTTTCATCTTATTTAGAATCCTGTTTGTTCTAGAAAATGCTTGAATAAGCCCATGGTATCTTAAGTTTTTATCAACGAATAATGTATTCATAGTTGGAGCATCGAATCCAGTTAAGAACATACCAACAACGATTAGTAAATCTACTTCTTTATTTCTTACTCTACTTGATAAATCTTTATAATAATTCTCAAATCCATTACCATCTATAGTGAAGTTTGTTTGGAAAAATGAATTATAATCATCAACTACGTTAGTTAGGAATTGTTTTGCAGTCGTTGACAAGGCAACTGACGACATACTCTCTTCTTCAATCTCCCCTGAAGCTCTTTCTTCATTTGGAGCATAACTAAATATTGTCGCAACTTTTAGTTTTTTATCTTCAGGTAAATTTGCCTGCTGTTTTTTAAACTCTTCATAGTACATCTTCGCAGCATCTACGCTTTGCACCGCAAACATCGCATTAAATCCGTTTATACGTTTATCTTTTACAGTATATTGCGTATTACGATAAGTTTTAGAATCAAACTTTTCAAGAATATAATTAGTAATTTCTGAAATACGTTCTGGGTGTAAGAACATTTTATTCTCAAGAGATTTTAGTTTCTCATCATCTGTTTCTTCTTCGGAACTCTTGAACTTCGGATTAATACTGTTGTAGTCAATCTTGAATTTAAGAACCTTACCATCTCTAATCGCATCAGTAATTACATAACTATGTAATTGTGCACCAAATACGCTAGCCGTTGTAGTTTTTCCATCTATTGAATTCTCTACAAGAATTGGTGTCCCTGTAAAACCAAATTGGTAATAGTGCTTAAATGAACTTTGAATATTCTTCTGAGCTAAACCAAATTGTGACCTATGACACTCATCATAAATAAATACGCAATGCTTGTTATAAATTTCATGCCCTTTATTACTCTTAACAAATTCATTTAATTTTTGAATTGTTGTAACAACTATTTTATTATCTTGTTTTTCAATACTAATTTTTAATTCTTTAGTATCCTTACTTCCATTTACACTATCTTTTTGGAATTTTTGGTATTCACGCATAGTTTGATAGTCTAAGTCTTTTCTATCAACTACGAAAAATACTTTATCGATATAATCTAACTCAGTAGCTAGCCTTGCTGATTTGAATGATGTTAGAGTTTTACCAGATCCAGTAGTATGCCAGATAAATCCCCCAGCTTCTACACTTCCAGCTTTTTTATTTTCAAAACTAGAATTAATTCTCCATAATAGTCTTTCAGTCGCAGCAATTTGATAAGGACGCATGATTAAAAGAACATTTCTTGAATTAAATATACAATATTTTGTTAGAATTTCTAGAATAGTTCTCTTCTCAAAGAATGTAGCTGTAAAATCTTCTAAATCTACAATAACCCTATTCTTAGCATCTGCCCATTCACAAGTGAACTCATAATTACTCTTATCGCGTTCAGTCGTATTGGCGAAATACCTTGTGTATGTCCCATTTGAGATTACAAAAATTTGAACAAACTTATAAAGCGAATTATCTAGATTGAAACTTTCATCTTCATACCTTTGAATCTGATTAAAAGCTTCTCGAATATTAACCCCACGTTTTTTCAATTCAATATGAACAAGAGGTAATCCATTTACTAAAATACTTACATCATATCTGTTTTTAGCGACAGTTACTTGATTAACTACTTGCAGATGGTTGTTGTGAATATTTTTCTTATCTATTATCTTAATATTTCTTAATCTACCATCATCAAATATGAAATCATAAATATAATTCTCCTGAATTTTACGAGTTTTTTCGATTATTCCATCATTAGGAGCATCTAAATACTCAAGTAAAAATCTTTTCCATTCACTATCACTAAATTTCACATCGTTTAACTTCTCAATTTGTACTCGAAGATTACTATATAGATCATCCATGCTTCTAACATCAAGACGTTCATAACCTTGTGAAACTAAATTATTAATCATGTTTTCTTCTAGCTGTGATTCAGTTTGATATTCTTCGACTCTACGTTCAGGCTTTTCGAATTTAGCCAAAACTATTCCACCTTGCATCTCTGCGATAGGTGAAGTTTTATACCTGAATTTTTCTTCTGACATACTCTCACTCCTTTTGCTTTTTATTTATATTTCAAATTTTTCATAATAACTTGTTATCCTGAAAAGTTTAACAAACATTCTCTCCAATATTCATATTGTTTTTGACGTTGTTCTATTTCTTTTGGTAATCCCTCTTTAATATCATTTACTATAGTGTCGAACTTATCAAGTATAGATACAACATATTGTTGAACGTGAAGAGGAGGAATAGGGATTTTATAATTTTTAATTTCACTATCTGATATAGCTGGATAGCTTGTTCCTTTTTGATTTAGTTCAACATACTTATAGAAATCTGTTTTCAACAAATTATAATATATCCATTTTTCTTTAACAATTTCTTTGTCACCTCTTAGAACACAATATCCTGTACTACAAATTTGATTATCTAACGAATCTGGGATTAATGCCAAACGTTCTTGCATTGGTCTTGTAGTTCCAAATATAATATCTTTAGACTTTACAATCTGCTTAGCTCTACTTGGTGCATTAGTTTTTGTTATTAATTCTGTAGCTTCAATTTTTTTATTTCCTGTATTAACTGAAGATAAGTCTATATAATGTAACTCTTCATCCATTACTTTCCAATTAATATTATCTACTTTTTTGGTTATATTTAATAATTTTTTCAACTCTATCTTATCTTCTATATCTACTTCAACTATATTAGCAGCTTCTTGTAAAATATCATAGTATAAACTAGTTATGAATCGAATCGAATCGAATCTATCAGAAATCATGTCAAATGTCAAGAGTTTTTCTCGATAATATTCATATTGTTTTTGTCGTTGTTCGATTTCTTCAGGTATCAATCCTTTTGTATCTGACAGCAATACTTGGAACTTATCTAATACTTTCACTATTTTATCTTGAAGTGAAAGAGGTGGGATTACAACTTTTACTTTCCCAAGTTCTTGACCACTCAATGATGCCCTAGTTGTAAATGAGCTTCTTTTTATTATTTCTTTTCTTATTTCATGGCATCTAAATAAATGAGCACTATATTCTGGTAACAATAAATCTCTATTTTTAAGTCTCGCTCTTATTGTGAATCCATTAAATACAGTATTTTTCAAATCCTCAATCACTACAGATGAGTAACCTACCTCTTCTTTAACTTCTGAAGTACGTGTGAAAAGTACATCACCTTTTATCACACTAAATCTTTCTATCTCATCTTCTGTCAAATCTACATTTTCTATTATATCTTCTTCTTGTAATCTGTCTAATTTATAAACATTTACATAACTAATAAAAGGAACACCTTTTCCAAAAAACTCTTTTCCCTTATTTAATCCATTTTTAAAATCAAATATTTCATCTAACTTAAAAATATTTAATCTCCTATCTTCTTCCATTTCCTTAGTCACTTTAGTCAAATATTCTTCACTTAATAGCTTATCTCTATAATAAGTATATTGTTTAGTACGTGACTGAAGTTCCGACTGAAGTTCCGTAACATAATTTGTGAATTTGTCAAGTATTTTCACTATTTTTTCTTGGGTTTCTAGTGATGGGACAGGGATTTCAAAGTTTTCAATCATAGGTTTTCTAATCGAAGTTACCGTAGATCCCACCATATTTTTCACAATAAATTCTTTAAATTTTGTTTTCATATAATAGTATACATATTTAGTAATAATATTCTCATGTAAATTTATTCTATATGCTCTTTGATGTAATGCATACTTCCCTTTCACATAATGAAAAATTTCACCAATTCCACCTTCTCCAGGGATTATTATTGCTTCTTCATCAAATTCGTACTTATTAATTCTTTTTACAAATTTTGAACGGACATAAAATGGATATAATCCATTTTCCACATGTTCGTTAGTGTTAGATTTACCTGTCCCTACTATGGCTACTTCCCCTAACTTCTTCCATTCTACTTTTTCATTTTTAAGCAATTCTAATATGTTCGTCACCTATTTTCCTCCTTTCTTTGCTAATTTTTCAATGTTTTTAATTTCTTCTAGATAGTCTTTTTCTACTGATGTTAAAGTGTGTTCTGAATACTTTTTATATTCTTCTTCCACCTTTTGTTCCATTTGTTTTCGTGATATACTACCTGCATTTTCTAATACATCTTCACCTGTTGCTCGTAGAATATTATCTACATGTTTTATCCAATCTGTCATTGTCATAGCTATTTCACGTTCTGCTTGTCTTTCAGCAAAATCAAAGTATCCAGATACAAGTTGATTCAAACCACGTAATTCTTTTTCACTTAAATAGTTTTTAGCAGTTTTAGCTTCTAATAATGTTGGTAATTCTCCTTTAAAGGTAGTTAATCCCATAAATTCTTTATCACCATCTACTCTAACAAATATTAATTCACTTGCCGTATGATGATGTATTGCGTAATGCATTTTATTTTGAACAGTTGAGAAGAATTTTTTTGCTTCTTCACTCTTTCCATCATAATCAATTGAAGTTGAGAATAAGTCTAATACTTGACGATAAAATACTTTCTCACTAGAACGAATATCACGAATACGATCTAAAAGCTCTTTGAAGTAGCTTCCACCACCAAAGTTTTTAAGACGATCATCATCCATAGTAAAACCTTTAATTAGATATTCTTTTAAGACTGTAGATGCATACTTTCTAAATTGTACTCCACGTGGAGAACGCACACGATAACCAACAGCAAGAATCATATCAAGGTTATAAAAAGCAATATTTCTTTCTATTTCCCTTTTTCCTTCTTTTTGAACTGTCAACTGATAGTTGACAGTTGAAACTTCACTCAGTTCACCATCTTCTAATATAGCTTTTATATGCTTACTTATATTCTGTTTCGTTGTTTGAAAAAGTTCTGCTATTTGTAATTGATTAAGCCAAACTGTACCATCTTCTAACTTAAGATTAATTTTTGACTTTCCATCTTCAGTATTATAAATAATTATTTTATTACTCATCACTCTCTAACTCCCTAACTATCTCATCTATAGATGCACGTAGTTTATCTATTTTCTTCACAGTTTCAGCAATTTCTTTATTTAATACTTTAATATCGATTTTTTCTCTAGTGTCTTCTTTTTCAACATATGTCGATACTGATAAGTTATAATCATTTTCTTCTATTTCAGCATTATCTACATAACGTGAGAAATATTCAACATCTGCTCTATTTCTAAATTCTTCAATGATGTTATCTATATTTTTTTCTTCTAATATATTATTGTTTGTTTCTTTTTTGAATTCTTTAGATGCATCAATAAATAAAGTTTTATTCTCTGTTTTATTTTTTGCTAATACTAATACGCATGTAGCAATCGATGTTCCAAAGAATAGATTATCTGGTAGTTGAATAACACAATCTACAAAGTTATTATCTACTAGATATTTTCTAATAGTTTTTTCCGCACCTTTTCTATAGAAAATCCCTGGGAAACAAACTATAGCTGCTCGCCCTTTACTTGATAAATAACTAAGTGAGTGCATAATAAACGCATAGTCAGCATATGACTTAGGTGCAAGCTTCCCTGCTGGCGCAAATCGTTCGTCATTAATTAATGTTGGATCCGCATCTCCTATCCATTTTATAGAATACGGTGGGTTTGATACTATAGCATCAAATGGTCTTTCGTCCTCATGCTGAGG
Organism: Gemella taiwanensis; assembly: GCF_054054385.1. NCBI lineage: Bacteria > Bacillati > Bacillota > Bacilli > Caryophanales > Gemellaceae > Gemella > Gemella taiwanensis. Next base: position 70,931 of record NZ_JBSMTL010000004.1, on the reverse strand, counting down.
ATTTAATAACGTGTCGCCACGTTTAATAGAAAAATCATTGTAGTTCACATTGTGCAAGAACATATTCATCCTAGCTAAGTTGTAGTTAGTCAAGTTAATTTCTTGACCATAATAACCATCTTCTATTTCTACACCCTCGAATTTTCTCATTTGTAGTAGTAGCGAACCACTTCCACATGTCGGGTCGTACACTTTATTAATTTTTTCTTTTCCATCAACTACTATTTTAGCTAGCAGTCTCGACACTGTCTGGGGAGTGAAGAACTCTCCACCAGATTTACCTGCATTAGATGCATAATTAGAAATTAAATATTCATAAGCATCTCCGAATGCATCAATGTGATTGTCTTCAAATTTACCAAAATTCAATTCACTAATACCCACTAAAATACTAGTTAACTTTGCATTTTTTTCTGTTACCGTTTCACCTAGACGATCACTTGTTACATCGACATCTCTAAATAACCCTTTAAAATCTTCTTCAGAACCAGTTCCCATAGCACTCTTTTCAATACTATCAAAAATATCTTTTAATTTAGCATTTAATTCCATCTTTGAATTAATATTCTTTACAACATTTTCAAAAAGTTGACTTGGTAAGATGAAAAATCCTTTTTCTTTAACAATCCCAGGTTTAAAATCTTTTAACGCCTCTTCATCACTCAACTCAGCATAATTAAAATCCACAGCTCCTGCTTCACGCTCGGCTCTATTAAAATAATCTCTCATATTTTCTGAGATGAATCTATAGAATAGTATACCTAATATATACTGCTTGAAATCCCAGCCATCTACTGCACCTCGTACATCATCAGCAATCGCCCAGATTTTTCTATGTAACTCTGCACGTTGTATTGTTTCATAATTTTCTTTTACACTATTTCCCATTTTCATCTCCTAATTTCTTATATTATCCTTACTATTATAACACATAAAGTGTACATGAAAAAAGACACGTAGGAGTGCATATACATAAAATAAAAAAGAGATGTCGACCCCCCTCCAAAAAAATAAAAATGGGGGAGGAGGATAGACATCTCTCATTAGTTCAATTATACTACAAAAGCTTATAAAACACAATAAACCTTATTTAAAAAATACTTACTCGACAACAAACCTACTCGCTAATTTGTAGACTTGTTTTATTTCTTTTGTTTCTAAATTCCAAGTTCTCAATTCTTCTTTTATTAGTTCTGGAAATTTTCTACTTATATCTCTTAATGCATTTCCTACTGATTTTCTTACATATTTACTAGCATCTTCTTTTAATGCTCCTAGTCTTTTTATTGCTTCTTGTGGATTTTCTTTGAAATAAGGTCTATTAGTCCATATTCGTAATCCTTCTGTAACAGCCCTTCTAGTATTTGGATTATTATAGTTTAACCACTCGTCAATTACTGGTATTGAATTTTTGTAACCTTTATTTTTACAATATTCATCAAATGATTTTGCTAATACTTCTTGTACTCTCCAATTTTCATCTTTAGATACTTCATCTCTCATAAAAGTTAAAATATCACTATCATCAGATAAGTATCCAAAGAGAAATACACCGTACATTCTAACTTGATATACTATAGACTCATAGGATAAGAAAGCTAACTTCTTAATATAAACTCTATCATTATTTTTATAGTCAGTTAAGGCTCTTTTCTCTTCTTCCTTGAATCCACTCTTTATTAATGAGAATTCTTGCTCTAGGCTTTTAATATATTCTTTCAAATTTTATTCACCACCATATTATTCCTAAAAAAAGCATATAGAATGTTAGACACTCTATATGCTTAAGGATGATTTGCTAAAATTAGTTGTTAGCTTTTAAGAAATCAACAGTTTTTTGGATTACTAACTCACCACGTAAGTCTTCAACACTAATACGTTGTTTGATTCCTTCTTCAGTCATGTTGTACATAGTAGCAAGTTCTTTAACTTCTGCATCGATATCAGCGTCTGTTACTTCAACTTTTTCTACTTCAGCGATTTCACCTAGTACGAATGAAGTTTTGATTTTGTTTTCTGCGTCAGATTTCATTTCAGCTTTAAGTTCAGCTTCACCTTTTCCAGTGAATTGTTGGTATAAATCAAATGATAATCCTTGACGAGATAAGTTTCCAGTGAATTGTTCGAACATAGAGTTAACTTCTTGTTCTACTAATTTTTCTGGTACAGAAAGTTTTGCATTTTCTACAGCTGTAGAAATTACTTTATCAGAATAAGATTTTTCTGCTAAGTTTTCTTTTTCTAATTTGATTTCTTCTTTTAATTTTTCTTTGTATTCAGCTACTGTTGAAGCTGCTTCTTTAGAAAATTCTTTAACGAATTCGTCAGTTAATTCTGGTAAAACTTTTTCTTTTACGTCGTGAATTGTAACTTCGAATTTAGCTTCTTTACCAGCTAAGTCAGCTACTTGGTAGTTTTCTGGGAATGTTACGTTAACTTCTGTGTCAACTGGTGCAACTTTTCCTTCTAATTGTTCTTCGAATCCAGGGATGAATGAACCTGATCCTAATTCTAATTCGTAACCTTTAGCTTCTCCACCTTCGAAAGCTTCATCTCCGATAAATCCTTTAAAGTCGATAACTACGATATCACCTTTTTTAGATTCTCCTTCTTTGATTTGCCATTCAGCTTGACGGCTTAATAAGCTATCTAATCTTTCTTCTACATCAGCATCAGTTACTTCTACTGAGTCTTTTTCTAATCCAAGGTTTTTGTATTCACCTAATTCAACGTTTGGTTTAACAGTAACAACTGCTTCGAATTTAACACCTTCTTCTTTGCTGATTTCTTTAACATCGATATCAGGCATAGCTAATGGTGAAACTTCTAATTCGTCGATAGCTTTAGTGTAAGCTCTTGGTAATACATAATCAACTGCATCTTGGTATAATGCTTCTTCACCGTACATTTTGTTGAATACGGCTCTTGGTAATTTACCTTTTCTGAATCCAGGTGCGTTAACACGTTTAACTGCACGTTTGAATGCTTGGTCTAATCCTTTCGCAAATTCTTCTTTTGTTGCTGAAAAAGCTATAACTACTTTTCCATCTTCTTTATTTAAAATTTGTGACATTTATTTTTCCTCCAAAAATACTTTTAAGTATCATCAAAAATGTTAGTATAAAAATACTAAAAACTCTTGATTAATTATATAGTAAATAGCGTAAAAAGTCAATAATTACACATCTAAATTATTGTTTTCAAAAGTAATTTCCATACTTTCAAAAAATTTTCTAACTATAGATAATTTAATACTAAATTACAAAAAAATTGTAATACTTCTTGCTTTTTTATTATCTACCTACTATTTTTTTACTAAATTCTTTTATCAATTTATCATTTTCTCTAAAGTTTGGATAATATTTTCCTAACAATGCATAAAATCTAGGTGTGTGATTTGTTTCTAGTAAATGAGTAAGCTCATGAACAACTATATGCTCTAGACACTCAATCGGATATTTTATAAGTTCATAGTTTATCCAAATTCTTTTAGCTTCAATATTACAAGTTCCCCAACGGGTTTTCATCTTTTTGATTCTTAGTTGTTCAGCGTGGACACCCATGATTTTTTCGTATTTATTACTAAACTCTAAAGCTTTGTTATAAAGAACTTTTCTCAGATAACTTGTAACTATTTGTTCTCTGTCTTGATCTTTATCCTTTATAACTAAAATGATTTTATCATCGGATAATCTTACTACATTCTTATTTCCTAATTTTACTTCTAAAACAAATTCTTTTCCGAAAATAATATGTTTTTCACCAGTTACATACTGTTTCATAGTATAGTCATTCATTAATATATTGTTTCTTCTTAATTTAATTTCATCGATATTGTCTCTAATTAATTTTTTAATAAGATAGTTAGGTGTTCTTGGCGGGGCACTTACTACTACATCAGCGTTTTTTTCGACTTTTAAATAAATGTTTTTCATATTTTTTCTGTATTTAATCGTAACGACTAAATCATCCACATTTATTACTTTTTGCATACTACCCCTCCTCATATTATTATTTTAATTCACAACCTACCAAAGCAGTCCCAACTCGTATATGAGTAGCCCCTTCTTCAATCGCAATTTTATAATCATTACTCATACCCATAGATAAAAATTCACACGGTGCATATGACAATTCAAGTTCTTTTACTTCATCACGAAGCTGTCTTAATTTTCTAAAACAATTACGCAACACATCTTCGTCATCAACAAAAGGCGCCATTGTCATTAAACCTACAACTTTAATTTTTGAATATTGTTCTAATGATTTTATGAAATTTGTAGCTTCTTCTGGAGTTAAACCGTGTTTACTTTCTTCACCAGAAACATTAACCTGCACGAAACAATTGATTTCTTTTTCCGCACGTTTTTCGATTTCCTTTGCTAAGCTATCTCTATCTAGAGCATGGAAATAGTCAACCTCGTTAATCACATCACGTACTTTTCTAGTTTGCAAACTTCCTATTAAATGCCAAGTCTTATCAGAATATTTACTTTTTCTCTCAACATAATTTTGAGGACGATTTTCAGCAAAATCTGTAATTTTCGCTTCTATCGCTTCTTCAACTCTAGCATCTGTAACATATTTAGTTACAGCTATTAGTTTCACTTCATCGGCATTTCTACCGACTTTTTCACAAGTTTCAGCTATTTCTTTTGTTATAGTCTCAAAGTTTTCTCTAACGTTCATTTTCTCTCCTACTTACTCTATATTTAATTGCTATATTATAATTATAACATGATGATAATTATTTTGTTATTAATTCAATAAAAAAAGACACCTATTAAATAGATGTCACAACAAGTAGTCGAACGGAGTCGCACCGTCATCTCCCTTCTTAATTAAGAAGGACGTCTTCCTTTTTGAACTACTGCCCTACTTGTTACCCTAATTATATCAACTTCCTTTTCTCTATTCAAATTATTTCTATAGTATTCTACTATACTTTTTTTATTAAAAAATTGAAAGTAACAAGAAAACCTTATTACTTTCAATTTATTTTATTATTTTTTAGGTACTAGTTCCAATACTTTATCCTTAGGAACATTTCCTATAGATTCACTCGTATATTCTCCTTTTACCCATTTTTCTATTTGGTCATCATAATTATCACTCAAGAAATGACCACTTTGACCAGGTCCTACAATATGATGTCCAGTTTTAGCCTCAAAGTCATAAACAAATCTCCAAGAAGCACCGTGATTTACAAGTCCTTCTTCGTTTTGTTTCGCTGCTTGAACTGTAACTTTAGAACCTGAAATTGGATATTCTTTCGGATTTAAGAAGAATGCTAACAGTGCTGAAGATTTAGAAAGTGGATGTCTGAATCCTAATTTATGCGCCTCTCCCCATTTCCATTTAGATACGTTTGTTCCATATTTCCCTTCTAGTTCAGTTATAGTTTCATTTAAACTATTAGTTAATACTTCTTGAAGACCATTTTTCTCCTCAATAAGATTTACTTTTTTACCATTTATGCTATCTCTAAGTATCTTATCTACATAACTTTCTTTATGTGGCATAAATTTATATACATCTGCTGCCATCTTATCTTTTAGTATATAAGATTGGATTTTTTTCGTCCACAGATCGAAAATTAAAGGAGCTGCTTCATCTTTCTCATCTACATTATTCCATGATTTTAGTTTATCAACTATTTCTTTTTTAGAAATTTTATCAACATTTATATTTTTTAAGAAGTTTGGTAAAAACTCTTGAGCATATAGATTTTTTGTATCCATTTGAAGTTTCTTCATATCATCAACTGTTAAATTATTTTTCTTTGATAATACCTCATCGATTCGTGCTTTTCTATATGGTTGTGCCCAAACATTTGATGTGTGATAATCGGTTTTCACAGTTTCAGTATTCGCTGTCGCTATAAAACCTTCTTCTGGATTAACAAGTTTTGGCAATTTATCATAAGAGATATATCCACTCCAACCATAATCACTACTATATCCTGGAACAGGAAGATTACCATCACCTTTTTTCCTAATCGGTACATTCCCATTTGATTTATAAGCTATATTTCCATCATTATCCGCAAAAACAAAGTTTTGAGCAGGTGCTTTGAATTTTTCCAATGATTTCTCAAATTCTTGCCAATTTTTCGCTTTATCCATATTTAAGATAGCTTCTAGTTCTTGTGTAGATTCAAGTGCTGTCCACTGCATTGAAAAACTCGTATCTTTATTTCCTAATGGTTTCAACAGTTGATCAATTATTGGACCATGCTTCGTATTGACAACCTCAAAATCAACAGCATCTTTTCCTTTTACTTTTATTGAATACTTATCAACTTTAGCATCATAGTATTCATTATCATACTTAAATTTATACGGATTATTCTCTTGTCGTTTTTCAATATAAAGGTCTTGAACATCAGGTCCAAAATTCGTAACTCCCCATGCGATATGTTCATTATGACCAAGAATAATACCCGGTACCCCTGGGAAAATAACCCCTGAAACTTTGTTATTCGGTGTTGAAAGCGACATCTGATACCAAACTGATGGAGTGCCTAATCCTAAGTGAGGATCATCTGCTAATAATGGCTTACCAGATTTAGTTTTCTTACCAGAAACAACCCAATCATTGCTACCATTTTCCATCGGTGGTCGCTCAGCCTTAGCTGTATTCTTATCTATACTCACATCTATACCTTGATTTGCTTTTATAATTTCTTCAGTATCTTTATTTTTTGAAAAACTATCAGGAAGTATCTGTTTTAGATTTTCTTCACCTAAATTGTTTAATATCCAATTATTAAATCCTAGATGATCCCAGTGCCCACCTAAATCATAAGCCATATACTTCCCAACTGTTAATGAATCAATAGGACTCCAATTTTCCGGAGAATATCCTAATAAAGAAAACTCATAAGGTAATTTATTATCTCTCTTAGCTTCTTCAATAAATGCATTTACTCCTTGAGCATAATTTTCTAATATTTTTTTAGCTTCTTCTGAGTAATCCTTATAAGATTCTTCTGCTGCTTTTCTTAAAGAAAAAACTAGAAATTTCTTATCATTTTCTAATGCTGCTTCACCAACTACTTCAGAAAGTCTACCACTCGCTTGTCTTCTCGCTAAATCCATCTGAAATAATCTATCTTGAGCATGAATATAACCCTGAGCTTTGTATAAATCATTATCATTTTCAGCTTCAACTGTAGGAATTCCATTTTTATCTCGAGATATTTTCACACTCTTGTCTAATATCTTTAATTCTGTCTTCCCTTCTACTGTTGGTAAAGATTTATGAACAAAGTAATAACCATAACCTCCTACCAACAATAGCAAGGTTACTAACACTATTGCTAATCTTTTTAAAATCTTAATAACTTTATTTTTCATAAGTCCTCCTAAAAAATAAATTATACTAAGAATTATATTAGCTTTATCAACTTTTTGCAAACTGATATTTCCTAAAAAAACTCTAAATAAGTATAGTATTTTTTTTACTTTTATTTAATAATTATTATTTGATAGATACTGTCTATCTCTAAAGAATACTAGCAATATAGATTGAATGTATTTAACTTTACTATTTACCTAATAATGAATTTTCTTGTCAGATTTCTTGATATTTTTTAATATTTTACTATCTCATTACTTCAATATACTTATATTTTTATAAAAATTTCATAAAAAAATTTCCGAAGAAACTGAATTCCTCGGAAATTACGCTTCACGCTTATATTTTTCTGAATTTCTTATTAATATTATTCTTAATCCCAAGAAGAAATATATTATACAACTAATAAATAATATACCTAAACTAAAGATCAATAATAAAATACTATACACTAAAAATAGGAATGCTACAATATTGTGATTGATTCCTTTTTTTAGAATCACAAATAATAATAGTAAAAACAAAACTATTAAAAGTGCGAAATATACCCAAGCCAGTTGTCCCATCACCTGGAAGATAAAGTGCATATCCTTCGTAGAAACATTGGCACTATCTTGAGTAAGACGCGTTTGTTCACGAATTTGATCAACTATCTTATTTCTTAAATACTCGTTTCCTACATATCCTCGAAATAGATTAATCATCCCACCAACAAATGCAATATATACAATATAAACTATACTAGAGATAAGTAATAATATCTTCTCTAATTTATCAAAATACATTAATTCTCACCTTTATTTTTGCAGTTAGCACAAGTTCCATAAAATGATAACGAGTTATCTTGAACCTCAAAAGAATATTCTTTTTTCATATATTCAATAAGTTTATTAAATATTGGGTTAGATACTTTTTCAATACTATTGCAGTTAGTACATATTAAATGATGATGAAGTTCGTCATCTACAGATTGTCTCAAATGATATTTTGAAACACCATTACTGAAAGATATTTTCTCTAAGATTTTTAATTCATAAAAAATATCTAGAGTTCTATAAACGGTAGCTATACCAATGTCTGGTGTCTTTTCTTTCAGAATAAAATACAGTTCCTCTGCACTAAGATGTTTATCTTCATTTTCTACTAAAATCTCTACGATTTTCTCCCTTTGTGGAGTTAATTTATATGGAGATTTTTGAATAATTTTAATTATTTCATCATAAATACTCATATACTATTTCGCGCCTTTCCTATTTTTTAAGTAAGCTAATGCAAGCATAGTCTTACTATCAGTAATAACATTATCATCTAAAAGCTTGAATGCTTCTTCGATTTTATATTTTCTTAAATTAATAAATTCATCATCATCTGGATCAATTTCTCCAGCATATTCTAAATTGTCAACATAGTAGATCGTGATTAATTCAGAGCTATATCCTAATGCTACGTGAATATCGCATAGTTTTTCCAGTCTTTCTTCCTCTACTACATATCCAGTTTCTTCACGTAATTCTCTAATTGCAGATAATTTCTTATTATCTTCACCTGGTTCTAGTTTTCCTGCAGGAATTTCTAAAGTCACTGCTTCTATAGCTTTTCTATATTGTTCAACAAGAACTACTTCATCATTTTTTGTTAAAGCTAATATTGCTACAGCACCCCTATGATTTATCAGCTCACGTTTTGAAGTTTCTCCATTAGGCAAAGTTACCGTATGTACTTCTACATCTAAAACTTTCCCCTTAAATATTTTTTCAACTTCAATAGTTTTTTCTTCTAAATTCATTTCCACAATCTCCTCTACATTTTTATAAACTATATTCTTCCAGATCATGTGCTATCTTCACATTACATTTATCATGCAATGATTCTATAGCCTCTTTTTCAATATTTCTATCATATCTAGCACTAATATGTGTCAGGAATAAACTCTCAACCTTACTTTGTGCTATTATTTTCTCAATATCTAAAATACTTAAATGATAGTTTTTTCTCGCATGGTGTGCATCTTCTTTAAGTAAATAAGTGCACTCTGAAATAATAATATTACTGTTTTTAACAAACTCCCCTAAACCATCAAAGTATCTAGTATCTGGTATAATCGAAATCTCTTTTTCAGGTTTATCTTCAGATAAAAATTCACTTGAATTATACACTATTCCATTAAATTCAAAAGTATCTGCTTCTTTAATTTCTCTATAAAATGGTCCTGGCATAATCCCTAATTCTTTCAGTTTGTTTGCATCCAAGCTCCCTTTTTGTTTTTTGAATAAAATTTTATATCCAAAACATTCAACATTATGAGCTAAAGGATAACTAAAAACAGCTACAGATTTATTATCTATTATACACTGTTCACTAGAAATTTCAATATATTCTACGCTATAAGAAAGTGAACAATGTGTGAACAACAAATTGTTTTCTATGAAATCTTTAATACCCACTGGTCCATATATAGTAACATCCGAAGCATTTGTGTCTAAAAGGAAACTTCTAGATGATAAGAACCCTATTAATCCAAGGACATGATCTGCATGAAGATGGCTTATAAAAATTTTAGTTATTTTTGTCGGCTTAATATTTGTTCTTAAAATCTGATGTTGTGTCGCTTCACCACAATCAAACATCCAGCATTCTTTTAATTCTTGCATAAAATTAAAAACAAAACTCTGTGTATTTCTAAATTTTCCAGGAAGCCCTGCTCCTGTACCTAAAAATTGTACTTCCATCGTATTCCTCAATTCAATTTTCTAAAATAATAGTGGCCTAAAAAGAAACCCATTTAAGCCACCTTATGTAATTTATAATTTAACTACAAAAATCTGCGCATCTTGTAGACATGTAACCACATGCTCTACTCCTGCTGGGATTTCTAATAGTTCAAATTCATTTACAGTTTCTACTTCTTCTTCAAAAGCTACTGTAATTTTCCCACTAATGTTTAGTAATAAAATATTTTTATCATTACTATATGAGTCTGTTTGGTTCCCTGTTTTCAGATTCATGTGCACTACTTGATATCTATCGTTTTCTAAAACAATTCCACCTAACAATGCATTTTTATCTAATTTTATTTTTTTCATAGTCTTATCTTCCTTTGCGTTTGTATAACCCATCTTCTTCAATCATAATTAATTTATTCTTGAATAGTCTTCCTACAGCACGTTTAAAGCTTCCTTTACTCATTCCAAATACTGCTTTAATCTCTTCTGGATCAGATTTGTCAGTAAATTCGCAATAACCATTATTTTCAATATAGTCCATTATAGCTTGACCATCGCTATCCATTCTTTCGTGTGCACGAGGTAAGAATGAACCGTTGATTTCACCATTATCTTTAACTCCTATAACACGTAGAGTAACTTTCTCACCAAGGCGCGGTTCTTTTTCACGTTCACTTTCATGAACGAAAACTTTGTAACCATCTTTTGTTAGTAAAAATGTTCCTACACGCATTAAACGATAAGGATAAGCTTCAATGTCCTTGTTCTTCATACTCTTAGTAGCTTTTGAATATAAAGATGCTACGATTGTTTCTGTCGCTAAACGAGCGAATAATTGTCCGCTGAAATCACGACGAAGTGTAATAAACAGCTCGTCCCCCTCTTTTGGCCATACACTTCTTAACTTAGGTAAATCTTCTCCTAAAAGTGGGATTTCACGAGAGAACCCTATATCAAGCCCTACCCTATCTTCCTCAACTTTTACAACTTTACTAAATGCATAATCACCATAAGTTACTTCTGGTATATTTGGTGTAGCGAATAATTTCCCACTACGTGAAGGATATACGAACATTGAATACTCTTCTCCAATTTCGTAATCATCTAAACTTTCAACGTCAGATTCGTTACAGCTTATTTCTTCATCATTCGGTCCTTTAAAAACTAATGATGAACTTTTCTTTTCTACTAACTCTAAGAAATGAATTTCTCCAGTAATAAATTTTATATCTTCTCTTTCCATCAAGTACCTCTTTCTTTTATTCTTGTTAAATGGGAGTGACTCAAAAATCGCGATTTTGAAGAAATCGATTTTGTCGAGTCACCCCCGCAAAGTTTATTAGATATCTAAAAAGCTTTTATAAAGCGCATTTAGATATCAATAAACCACTGCGTCTATGAGTTTTCATATGAACTTTGTTAAATTTTAGAGCTTTTGGGTCAGCCCCTTTCTCATAAAAAAAGGCTGATACCTAATATCAACCTTTAAATTAATCGGTAAAAGTAGTATCAGGGCGTACTTACTTAACCATATTTTTTATTTGTTTTAATTGATTTACTCTTATTTCCTTTGGAAGGAATCTTCTTATTTCATCTTCATTATACCCAACTTGTAATCTCTTATCATCAACAATGATAGGTCGTCTAAGCATTCCTGGATTATCTTGAATAACTTTATATAACTCCTGAATAGACATACTTTCGATATCCAAGTTTAATTTTTGGAACGTTTTTGATCTAAAGGAAATTATATCTTCTGTTCCGTGCTCTGTGATAGATAAAATGTCTTTAATTTCATCTGTTGTTAGAGCTTCTGAAAAAATATTTCTTTCCACAAAGTCTATATCATTTTCTATAAGCCAAGCTTTTGCTTTTCTACAAGAAGTACAACTAGGCGATGTAAACAACGTAACTACCACCAGCACTCACACTCCTTTATAAAAATAACATTAATATTTTTATAATTCTATATACTACTATATTATACTACATATATTATCGTTTTACAATATACTATTAAAAAAAATATTTTAATTTGTCAACTAAAAACACTTATTTTACATTGTTTCACGCTTGACTATCCTTGTAAACACAAGAATAATGTTACACCCTTACATTTTTTATTTGATTAGTTAAAATAAATTATATAATAATAAACTCATAAAACACTTCTTTACATAATCTAACTATCATATTATACAATCTAAAACTAAAACATAAATAAAATCTATCCAAAATCTCTAATTTCTACTGAAATTATTATCTAGAGTGTCTACTTTATATCTTGTACTGAAATTGACAAAGTATTTTATGTGTGTTATCATAGACATATGCCAGCATGGCGGAATTGGCAGACGCACTGGACTCAAAATCCAGCGATGGCAACATCGTGCCGGTTCGACCCCGGCTGCTGGTATAATGATTAAGACAAGGTTTTTAAGCCTTGTCTTTTTTGTTTTTAAAAATATAATTTTCTAAAAATTACTAATAAAATTTATCTTAAGTTATCTCAATGGACAACAACCTAAATAATATGCGGATAACGAATACTAACTCAACAACTGAATTAATAAATAATCCCATAATAATCCAGTTTGGACAATGTGCTGGTAAAATCGCGATAGCTCCCACAAAAAGTAAATTAAATATAAAAATTCTGTAACAAATCGAAATCAATCTATGCCAAAGTGATTCATAACCTTTAGATTTTTGATCGTATAACTCTTTCCTTAATGAAGAAGAAAAAATTATTGCAATTGCTGATAATATAAAACCAATAATAACAGTTAATATTGTAATTATGAATTCATTTTTTGCAAAAAAAATACTTTTTAAACAATAAGATGAAACCAGACACATGATTATTGTACTCCAAAATATCCTTCTATCTTTTTTACTTAGTTTTAACATCAGTAAGCTCCTTAATCTTTCTTTGAAGATTTATTTTAACATCCTCTGCATAAAATTTACCTGAATATTTTTCTGCCTCAACAGTTATTTTTTTTATAAAAGTTTGTTGATTATATACATGTTCAAATCCACTCTCATCACTACCACGTATTAACAAACCACTAATTGCATAATCTTTCTCCTCCTTCATTAATTTATTTAAAAGATTAATAGGATTGAATCTATGTGAATTAGCCTTTATATCCAGTGTTAAATCAGTAATTTCATTAGTTCCAACTAAATCAATCAATGCCTTTCTTTTCTCTGAATCTTCCGAGAAAAGATTATTTTTTGAGGTGAATTTAATTTCTTCTACATTTCTAAGCAATTTAAGGAATGTTTCTTTTTCTTCATAGATTCCTTTAATCATAAAGTTTCCACTTGTAATTTTTCGTATAATATCTTCGAAAGTTCTTTTGTTCCTTACATCCGACAAATATAATAAATTCGAATTAAAATCATAATATGCAAATATTTGTTTTAACAATTCAATTTCAGTTTCTTTTTTAGGGTTTTTTCTTTTCTTTTTAGATTTTTTATCAATAACATATTCATCTCTAGGTTCTAAACTTCCTGATTCTATCACAAAAAAAATATAATTATCATCGCTAAATATTGATACATGATTAATCCCCTTTATTGAATCTAAATTCTCATCAAATTCCCTAGGGAAATCTTCCCTAACAGGGTTTTTCCATCGTATTCCATTGCTATTTTCTTTAAATAATTGCCAAATTGAAAAAGTTATTGTAGACATACTTATACTCCTTTATTTTTTATTATATTATACCATTTCTATAACAGTAAATCATTCAATTCAATAAAAATACAATAGTTTAATATAAATTTTCCCATATATTATCTTCACTTACTTTATATATATATAATTTTTCATAGTAAATTTATAATCTCACATACCGCTATTTTGCTTTACAAGATACCTTTACTATGGTACTATTATGTATAACAAGATAGTGTGAATTTATAACTTATATATTAATAACAAAATACTAAGAAAGGAGGTTTCAAAATGGAAATTAACACTTCTCAAATACTAAAAGGTACATTAGAAGCATGCATATTACAGCTAATTAAAAACAAAGAAATGTATGGCTACGAAATAACTGAACAGCTCTCTAATTATGGACTTGATATGGTTGCTCAAGGAACTATATATCCCCTACTATTAAAACTAGAAAAAGAAAATTTAGTTACTAGTTATTTGAAAGAAAGTAACTTTGGACCTCCGAGGAAATATTATTCTATTACTGATCAAGGTAAAGGATATATAAATTCATTTAAAGATATATGGGGAAATATAAGTACAACAATTACAGAGATTATGAAAGATAAATGATATTATCAAGGAGGATGCAATATGAATACAGCTAACCTACTAAAACATAATAACCAACTTAGACTACAACTTAATAAAGAAAATAAGAAATATTATGAGGAACTTCTAGTCGCTTGTCGGATGAAAAATACTGCAAAAAATGAATCTGCTCTAGAAATTCAATTACTAGAAATATTACAAGATTTGATTTTATATCAAAAACAAGGAAAGAGCTTTACCGATGTTTTTGGAAATGATATAAACAAATTATCTTCATCAATAATTGCAGAACTACCAAAGGAAAACAAAATAAAAATATTTAGATTTTCTTTAGTCTATCTTTTAATTCTGATTATTAGTTCTTTAGCACCTTCAATATTTTCTAAAACTATCCAACCAATTCTAACAATATTATCTATAGTAGTATTAGTCTTAGGTTCTTTGATTTGCTTATACCTACTAATTTATAAAAAAACAGATAAAAATAAGTGGTTTATATATATTTCATCATTAATAATATTTGAAGTATCATTTGGTTTAATACCGATTCTAGATAAATTAAAAATAATTCCAGAGTACCTTTCTCTAGAAGTAACATTATCAACTAACTTCTTATACTTTTACGGAATTTTTAGTGCTCTTTCTTACATATACATATTTTTAACTTTCAAAAAATACTATTCTAAAAAGATATAATATATTCGCTCGGCTAACCCTTTAGTCGAGTGTCTCTTTATTAAAGTTCACCTTAGCGAAATAATTTTAATTAAAAAATAACATTTTTTCTATTGAATAATTTTTTTAAACCTGTTATAATGGTAAAACATTATTTTAGGAGGAAGCCATGAACAACTCAATTTTCGATAAATTAAAACGTGCTGAACAAGGTGCCAAACTTAGTATTCTGTCATATTTATTGCTGACCGTTTTAAAACTTTGCGCTGGTCTGTTTTTTAAATCTTCAGCCTTAGTTGCCGATGGTATTAACAACGCTACCGATGTAATTTCATCAGTATGCGTACTTATCGGTTTGAAAATTTCTAGAAAACCAGCTGATGAAGATCATTTATACGGTCACTTCAGAGCTGAATTAATTTCAACATTAATAGCTTCATTCATTATGTTATATGCAGGAATCGAAGTAGTAATGTATGCAATAAAAAAAATTATTTCAGGAAGCTACGAGCAACCTAGCCTACTGTCTGCCGTTGTCGCTTTTATAGCGAGTGCCATTATGCTTGGGGTTTATTTCTATAATATTCGTCTAGCTAAAAAAATTGGAAGTAAATCTCTTAAAGCTGCAGCCCTTGATAATCTTAGTGACGCTTTTGTTTCTGTCGGAACATTAATAGGAATCATCGCTACATATATCGGACTTCCAATAGCTGATTCAGTAGTCGCAATAATCGTCGGATTACTTATTATTTACACTGCTGTTAGTATTTTCAAAGAATCTACACATGTTCTTACTGACGGCGTTGATACTGAAGTGATAGATAAGGTTAACGATATTGTAAATGATATTAAAGGTGTAACATCAATAGTAGATACGAAAGGTAGAACTCATGGCTTACTATACTTTATCGATATTACTGTTACTGTTGAACCATCATTAAATGTTAAACAGAGTCACGACATTACCGTAAAAATTGAAAAAGCATTATCTAAAGAATTCTATTATTGTGAAACTTTAGTACACTTAGAACCACATGGTATTGCTTGCCATTCACATTAAAATATTTCAAGATGAAATTGTACTTCTTTTAACTTAAGTTACTTCTAGTATAATTTCATCTTTTTTTACTGCACCGATGTTTGACAAAAACAAATACTAAAAGTATAATTATTGTACGTATAAAAGTATTTTATACTATTAATTTTCTTTTTATTAAATAGTATAAAATACTACTTAAATATAAAATTGGAGTTTTTAAATTTATGACGCACGCAAAAGCAATATTCTTCGGTGAACATGCAGTCGTTTATGGATACAAAGGAATTACTATTCCACTTCCACAAATGAATGTAGAAGTCACTTTAGAAGAAACAGATACAATTCAACAAAGAGATGAGATTCTTAGCTTCATCGCTGATTCATGTGGAATTGATAATAAAACAAAAATTAATATTACTAGTACCATCCCTGTAGGGCGTGGACTAGGTTCTTCTGCTGCACTGAGTATCGCTATTGCACGTGCAAAAAAACTCCCAAACGTTAGAGAAATCGCTAATAAATGTGAGAAATTTATCCACGGGAATCCTAGCGGTATTGATATAAATCAAGTACTTAGTGACACTCCCCTTTTATTTTCAAAAAAAGACGGAGCTAGTGAGTTAAGTTTTAATTTAAATAGTTATTTACTGATTATTGATACTGGTGTTGTTGGAATTACTAAAGAAACTCTAAAACACATAGCTGATAATTATGTTGAATACGAGAAATATATTGCTGAATTAGGTGGAATTACTGATTTAGTAATCGAACCGTTAAAAAATAAAAACATCGATCTTGTCGGACAATATATGTATAAAGCTCATGATTTATTGCGTAAACTTGGAGTAAGTCACGCGAGCAACGATGAAGTCGTAGAAATTTGTAAAAACAATAATGCAATTGGTGCCAAGCTAACTGGCGGTGGTGCTGGTGGTTGTTGCATTAGTCTTAGCAAAACAAAAGAAAATGCATTAGAAATTCAAAATGCATTAAAAGAGAAAGGATATTCATCATGGATAGTTACAGTTTAGGTTATGCTAATATTGCCCTAGTTAAATACTGGGGGAAAAAATCTAAAGATCCTGTCTTACCTTATAATCCTAATATTTCTTTAAGATTAGACAATCTTTTATCAAAAACAAAAATTGAGAAAAACGATAATAATGTTGATGAATTTTATATCAATGACGAAAAACAAAGCCAAGAAGAAGTTGATAAAATGATTAAATTCATCTCTAAATTCACACCAACTGAACGTGAAGCTATAACTATTAGAAGTTATAATACTGTTCCTACTGCTGCAGGACTTTCTTCAAGTTCTAGCGGTACTATGGCATTAGTGCTTGCATGTAATGAATATTTCAAATTAAACAAAACTACTAAAGAATTAGTTGAAATAGCTAAAGAAGGATCTGGTTCTTCATGCCGAAGCTTCTATAAACTTGCAGCATGGCTTGAAGATGGAAGTGTTGAAGAGTTAGAATGCTCTCTAGACTTCGGAATGATGGTTCTTGTAGTTAACGAGGATAGAAAGAAAATTTCTAGTCGTGTCGCAATGGAACGCTGTGTTCAAACATCGACAACATTTGACGCTTGGGTTGAAAAAGCTAAAAACGATTTTGTATTAATGAAAGAAGCTCTAAAAGAAGCTGACTTCAAGAAAATTGGTGAGATTACAGAAAGTAACGCACTAGCTATGCATGGTACAACTTCTACATCTACTCCAAGTTTTTCATTCTTAACTGAAGAAAGCTACATGGCTATGGATATCGTAAAAGAACTACGTTCTAAAGGTTATAGATGTTACTTCACTATGGATGCTGGCCCAAATGTGAAAGTATTATACTTAAGGGAAGATCAAGACAAATTATATGAGGAAATTTCAAAATTATGGAAGAAAAAAATAATTTTGTGCATGGAGTAGCATACGGTAAGCTCTATCTCGCTGGTGAATATGCGATTTTAGAAGATTACGCTTCTGCACTAATAACAAGTGTCCCTAAAAAAATTACAGTATTTGTAGAAGAAAGTGATAAAACTACTATATTCGACACAATTAATAAAACTTCTGTTGGCCTTTTTGAAGAAAATAGTAACTTCACACTAGTTCAACAATTTATCCAATTTTTAACAGAATATACAATTAGTAATAAGACCTTCGCTTTAACTATTTTCAATGAACTTCATAGCGATGATAAAAAATACGGTCTAGGTTCATCTGGTGCTGTTCTTGTCGCTATAGCTCGTGCAATCTTATCATTTGAAAATATTCCTTATAATAATTTAACTATTTTCAAATTAGTCGCCCTATTTAATATTAAACACAATCTAAGCGGATCCATGGGGGATGTTGCTGCGAGTATCAACGATGGAATCACCTTCTATCAAAAATTTAATGCCGAGTTCGTTAATGAAATGATTCACCAAGACAAAACTGTTAAAGAAATAATTAACACAAATTGGGATGGACTTCTTATTGAAAAAATACATCCTAAAGCTGATTTAAGCATCTTAGCGCGTTGGACTGGTGAAGCTGTTGATACGAAAGAGCACGTTAAACTTTGGAAAGAACATAAAGATAATTATAAAGAAGAATTTAAAGTTTTTGTAGAGACTTCTAATCACCTTGTAAATACATTAAAAGAGAATTTAGTAGAAACGGATGCATCAAATGCTCTTAATACGATAAATAAACTTAGAGAAAACCTACTTTATTTAGAAAGTTTCTCTAAAATACCTATGGAAACCAATGCCATGAAAAATTATATTGAATCACATTCTGCTGGTAAGCAAAGTGGTTCAGGTAGTGGTGACATTGTATTAGGATTCGAGAAAAATAACAATAAGTATCAGTTGCAACTAAACTTAGAAAAATTATAATATACTACGAAAGGATTAATTATGAGAAAAAAAGATCATATTAGATTAGCGCTTGCTGATAAAACAAAAGTAACTAGCTTGGACTCATACGCAATTGATTACAACAGTATTCCACTTTTTGGATTAGATGATGTGGATACTTCGACATCAGTTTGTGGAGATCGTTGGGAATATCCATTCTTCATCAATGCTATAACTGCTGGTGGAGAAGATTGTAACAAAATTAATCAAGATTTTATGGAAGTTAGTAAAAAATGTGGAATTAATTTTTTCCCAGGATCATATTCTCCAGCTCTTAAGAGTAAAGAAGACGAAGAAGCTTATCCTAAAGGTTATTCGGTAAACTTAGGTTTAGATAAAGATCCACAACTTGTTTTAGAAGCAATTGAAAAATCACAAGCAAAATACATTCAACTTCATACTAATCCTCTTCAAGAAATCGTTATGCCAGAAGGTGATCATAACTTCGAAAGTTGGTACGCTAACCTAAAAGAAGTCAGCTCTAAATCTCCTATTCCTGTAATCTTAAAAGAAACAGGTTTTGGTATGAACGAAGCGACTATCAAACTAGCTATCGATTTAAATATACCAGCCGTTGATATCAGTGGTATGGGTGGAACAAACTTCGCAAGAATCGAAAATGGTCGAAGAACTGATAAATCAACTTACCTTGAAGCAATTGGCTACACTACTGCAGAAAGCTTAGAAATCGCCTACTCTTATAAAGATAAAATCGATATTATCGCAAGTGGAGGTATTCGTAATCCACTAGACGTTGTAAAATGTCTAGCATTAGGAGCTAAAGCGGTTGGTGTTTCTAAAATTTTCTTAGAAATTCTTGTAAATGAAGGAAAAGCTGCTCTTATTCAAGAAATTGAAAAATGGAAAAAAGAAGTTAAGTTCTTAATGATATTAATGAACGCTAGAAATATAGCTGAATTAGATAAAAAAATAAGAAAAGTAGAATTTTAAAAAAATAAGATTCCGTCCGGCTTGGATGGAATCTTATTTTAGTTTATGCGGTATCTCTATACTCAAAACTACTACTTTTGAGACTCTTCTAGTGCTGATAATCTTTTTATTGCTTTATTTAAATCGTCTTGTAGACCATTAATTTTATTTTTATTCTTTTGATTTTCAGCAATTAAGTACCAACATGAAATTAATAACATAATATTTAAACAAATTATTGCAAACATACTATTCTCCTAATGATAATAATTAAAATAAGAATAACACAATTTTTCACTTTTAACAAGAGTAGGCCTACTCCATTATATAAATATAAAAAAAAACCTCATCTTACGATGAGGTTCTTATTTTTAAATAAATCTAAAAGAGGGAAAGTTTTTTAGATTTTATTAATAAATTGCGTGTTAATTACCAATTATTAATATTTACGTTTTCTAGCCGCTTCAGATTTTTTCTTACGACGAACGCTTGGTTTTTCATAAAACTCACGTTTACGAACTTCTTGGATAGTTCCGTTTTTAGAAACAGCACGTTTGAAACGACGTAGTGCATCTTCTAGTGATTCATTTTTACGAACTACAGTTTTTGACATTGGATTTCCCTCCCTCCGATACTACAAAATCTTAATTTAATACTTAATTAAATGTTTAGAATGTAAAATAAATACAAACATTCAATCATTAAGACCGCTCTTTAAGCAATCTACTTACATATTGTATTATATTCTTACGTTCTTGTCAACCTTTAATAGCAATTTATTAACATATTTCTACGAAAATAACCTTTTCATTTATACATTAATGATACTATTTTTCAGATAACCAATTTTTAAATTCTTCAATAAAATTAGCATAACCTTCTTTATTTTTATGACTAGGTACTTGAGCTAAAAATACTTGATTTGGCAATTTAGTTTGACCTTTTTTAGTTATTAAAATAATAGCTTTTTGTTGTGAGGCATTTTTAAACATCTCATCAGGTAAAGTAATTACCGCATTTAAATTAATATCTTCTTCTAAGAACTTCTTAAAATTATCTTCAAGCTCAAGAACTTTCTTAGGTACTACTAATACCCCTACACCACTATCATTTAAGTAATTAGCCGCTTGTTCAATGAATAGTAAGGCATTCAAGCTATATCCTTCAGCACTGCAAAGTTTATAGTTTAAACTGTTATCCTCATCAGCATAATATCCAAAAGGCACATCACTGATAATGACATCTTGCTTTTTAATATTTAAAGGCTTAAGCGCATCTTGATTAATGATCTCAACATTAGTTTCTAATAAATTGAAAATATTTTGTTGTAATCTAGCATAGTTATTATCAACATCTACAGAAGTTAACTCGTATTCACCTTTTGATAAGGCAGCTAAGTTGATTAAGAAGTTCCCACTTCCACTAGCAAAATCAGCTACAGAAATCTTCTCATTATTGTATAAACACTCTAAAATGTGAGATACATACATAGTAATAACTTCTGGTGTAATATCGTAACTAGGATTATTCAACTCTTTAAGAGCTTTTAAAAGTAAAAACTGATAAGCTTTTTTAATATCCTCTTTAGAGAAATTGTCGACAATATCAAAATAATCTTCATCATTCTCCAAAGTTAAGTAATTCACTAAAGAATCGAAATATAGTCCTTCACCTTTGTTCTCTTCTACCTGTTTATCTATCTTAAAAAATAATTTTTCTAAATCTGACATGGTTCCTCCTATATCAATATCTATTTATAAATCTAACACTTTACTATTATAACCTAATATTGCAAAAGAGTGAATATTTTATAATTAAAACATATATTATTTTTATAAAGCTTCATCTCTAATAAAATTCTCGTGCGAATTCATGTGGAGCTGGTGCGAAATTTTACATCCACCTATTTTCTCTATAAACCAAAAACAAACGAAAAAGATTTACATAATCAAATACTTTACATTTGATTATATAAATCTTATTTTTAAACTTTCTAAAAGTAAGCTAAAACGTCAAAACTTCTGTTTTAATTTTCTTACTCAAATACCTTTATAAATCTTTTTTGAACTTTATCACAGGTATAACCAATATGTTCATAAAATTTATGTGCTTCTTCACGTTTCAAGGCAGAATTTAATCTAATAAAGCTAATATTATTATCTACAGCATATTCTTCTAACTTATTCATAAGTTTTTTACCTATTCCTCTACCCTGAAAATCAGGATTAACAGCAAGTCCTAGAACATTTAATCCTAGATCACTATAGAAACTTTCATACATTTGAGCATGAACAAATCCTATAATCTTCCTTGTTTTTTCATCTTCATAACCGATAATAGTATGGTGCTTTTTATCATTAGTTAACTTCTCTATTTGTCTTTTCACATTTTCAATATCTACATCATAACCTAATGCAGTTTTGCAAATTTCTGCTACTTCCGGTGTATCTACAATATTTATTTCCCTGAACATATACTCACCCTCTGATTTTTTTATATTATTTAATATCCAACTTACTACAACTTAAATTCTATGTTTACTTCGCGACTTCTATTAAAGCTTGTTTTACTAGATCGAATTCTCTAGTGCGAAGTGTTCTCATATCAAGAATTAATTCGTTGTCTTTAATACGTGTAATGATAGGTATTTCTACTTCTAATAGACGACGTTCTAGCTCTGTAGCACTTAATCTTGGGTGTTCTAATTTTACCACAACACTTTCTAAGTAACTTGCTGGATAGCTTCCTCCACCTACTTCTGCCTTATCTTCAGCTATTGTAATCTTGAAGTCTAAGACACTAAGTTTTGTTTTTAGTACATCTGCTTTACCAAATAAACGTTCTTTTGATAATGAAATCATGTGTAATGTCGGTATGTGTTCTAGTGCTTCTTTTTCATCTAGATATAGTTTTAATGTAGCTTCTAATGCAGCTAAAGTCATCTTATCTACACGTAATGTACGAGTAAGCTGATTCTTTTTCATTTTTTCTATATATTCTTTTTTACCAACTATAATACCTGCTTGTGGACCTCCTAGAAGTTTATCACCACTGAAAGTTACTATATCAATACCACTATCAAGAACTTCTTTTACAGTTGGTTCATAAGGTAATCCATATTTAGAAAAGTCTACGAACTGCCCGCTTCCTAAGTCGTTTATAGATACCAGTTCATTCTCACGAGCAAGGTAAGATATCTCTTCATTAGATACTTCTTTAGTAAATCCTACAATCTTATAGTTACTAGTATGAACTTTTAACAATGCTCCAGTATTGTCATTAATAGCATTCTCATAGTCTTTCAAGTGTGTTTTGTTCGTAGTCCCTACTTCGATAGGTGTTCCACCACTTAGTTTTATAATTTCAGGAATTCTGAATGCTCCACCAATTTCTACTAGCTCTCCACGAGAAACTACTATTTCCTTGTCTTTAACTAGCGTATTTAATGTTAATAATACTGCCGCTGCGTTGTTGTTAACTACAAGTACATCTTCTGCACCTGTTAATTTTTTGATAATATCAATAAGGTGAACATAACGACTTCCACGTTTTTTATTATCGATATCAAACTCAAGATTAGAATAGTTAAATGCTACACTCTCAATATTTTCTTTAATCTTCAGACTTAATAAACTACGCCCTAAGTTTGTGTGTAAAATTGTCCCAGTTGCATTTATAACTCGGCGTAAAGAATTTCTATCTTCTTTTTTTACTATTTGTGTAACTTCTACTACAATTTTCTCTAAACTTGGAACTTCGAATAATTCTTCATTTAGTATTTCTTGTTTAATTCTATCAATATATTCTTTTATCGCTGATTTCACCGCTACTTCTGAATACTCATTTATCAATGCTTTTACTTCATCTAATAATAAAATCTTATTTATTGCGGGAATTTGTGATAATAATTGTTTTGACATAATAATTCTCCTAAATTTCTTTTGCTAATGTTTTTATAGCATTAATAGCATAGTCTACTTCTTCTTCAGTATTCATACTAGAAAAAGAGAATCTCACTATACCTTGTTCTTTTGTCCCTAGTGCCTCATGCATTAGAGGTGCGCAGTGTGCTCCAGGTCTAACAGCAATATCATATTCTTCAGCAAGTACATCTGCAACATCCGAAGCTGAAATACCTTTAAAGTTCAATGAAACTACTGCTGTACGTTCTTTTGCAAAATCTCCATAAAACTCTAAACAGTCTAAGTCTTTTAATTCGTTATAGAATTTGTTCGCAAAGTCCATTTGTTTTTTATAAAGATTTTCTATTCCTTGTCTATTTATATATTTTATTCCCTCATGTAATCCTAAGATTCCTGCAGTGTTGAGAGTACCTGCTTCTAAGCGCAGTGGATATTCTCCTGGATGCTTCTCATCAAAAGTTCTAACTCCACTTCCGCCAACTTTAAATCTCTTAATTTCAGGTTCTTTGAGTCTTACACATAGACCCCCAATACCTTGTGGTCCGTATAAACTTTTGTGTCCAGTAAAACATAGGACATCTATTCCTAGTTCATCTATATTAATAGGAACTACTCCAGCAGTTTGCGAAGCATCAACAACTGAAATAAGATTATGTTTTTTACAGATAGCAGCAACTTTTTCCAAGTCTACTATATTTCCTGTAACATTCGAACCATGAGTGATAGCGATCATTTTTGTATTAGGTTTGATAGCTTTTTCTAACTCCTCATAGTCGATTAATCCTGTTTCTCCAGCTCTAACAATCGTATAATCACATCCAATTGTTTCATGAGCTAAATAAACTGGTCTTAATACTGAATTATGTTCCATTGAAGTCGTAATTACATGATCATCTTTTTCTAATAATCCTAGTATTGCTATATTTAGACTTTCTGTAGAATTACTCGTAAATACTACTCTATCTTCATCTCTTAAACCGAAAAATTTTGCAATATCATTTCTTGCTTCAAACACTTCGCGAAAGGCGTTATTCGCTTCATAATAACTACCTCTTGATGCATTTGCATATTTCGCCGATGATAGTACTTCGTAGACTTTGTCTGCAACTTCTTTTGGTTTCTTTAGCGATGTTGCACCGTAGTCGAAATAATAACTCATATCCCTTACCTTACCTAAGTCACGTAAAAATAATGACTTAGCTCCCTTCTTTATTTATTTTTTTGCTAATACTCTATAGTTTTCTACACGTTTAGTAATTCTTAGCTTATCGATATATTCTAAAATAGCCATAGAATATTTTCTACTAGAACCTGTCATATCTCTAAATTCGGCTAATCCCATTTGTTCATTCGCACTAAAGTGTTCTTCTACTTTTTGAATAGCTTCTTTTAATACATCTGCATGTAATACTAAATCTGCATCTAGTCTGACTATCGTATTATCTATTAGAGATTCTAATATTTCAACTTTCGGTTTTTCTCCGTTAGTTAAATCTTTAATAGTCGGTGGTGTGAATCCTCCTTCTAGTAAAGCCTTCTCTATTCTTTCTTTTTCAGCCAATTGTTTCTTATCGTAATTAACTACGAAATCTTTTTCAGCTACTAAGTTACCTTCTAATCGAATTTCGTTGTTTTCTATAAATAGATCAAGCATCTCTAATGTTTCTTTTTGAGAAAGTTTAAACTTAGAAAGCACCTCAATTTTAGGAATACCCACTTTCAATTTGAATCTATTGTGATATTCTACTAATAATTTTTTCAGTTTTTCTAATACTTCTTCATATTTTTTCTTATGAATATATCCTAATTTAGTCTCATAAACTGTAGCTGTTTCTACTAGTTGTGCTATTGATCCTACTACCTCTTCTTCTGGGAGTTGTAAATCTTTTACGATACTGTCTTTAGAAACTAAATAGTTATTGTGAGATAGTATGTAGTTAGCTATTAAATCTGATGTATTCCCTTCAAGTTGCACTTTAAGTTTTTCAAGAATTTCTTCATTAAATCTACTATGTTTTTTCGGACTAGCATCAAGAATTACCCCTCCACCTATTGTAATCATTGGTGAATAAGTACGAATGATGAATTTGTCATAGTTTTTTACTGCTATTTCGTCTTCTAGTCTAAGTTGAGCAAAACTACTCTCTCCTGCTTTTAATAAGTCTGTTCCAAGAGGTACAACCCTTGCCATGACTTCTTCAGTACCTATGTATACACGTACTCTATCCCATAATTCAAGATTAGCTCTCTCATCATTGATTAATTTAATCTCACTATCTAGCATATAAGTCTTTGTTAATGAATCTGCAGTCGCTAGAGTATCTCCACGTTTTACATCATCAAACTTGATATTCGCTAAGTTTATCGCTGTCCTTTGACCTGAGTAAGCTCTTTCTACATCTTTTGAGTGAACTTGAATATTTCTTACTTTTGTTTTTATTCCTTTTGGATAAATAACTAGTTCATCACCTACATTTACTACACCTTCCGTAAGTGTTCCTGTAACAACAGTTCCGAATCCTTTTACCTGGAATGAACGGTCAACATTAAGTCTAGCATTTTTCTCGATATTTTTCGCTTCGATATCTTCTGTTTTCTTATCAATCGTTTCTAAAAGTTTATCTAATCCTTTTTTACTAATTGAGTCTACTTCTATAATTGGAGAGTTTTCAAGAACTGTTCCAGCAATGAATTCTCGGATATCTTCTTTAACAAGTTCACGATATTCTTCTTCAACTAAGTCTATTTTCGTCATTACGATAATGTAGTTCTCAATTCCTAGTAACGTTAATATGTCAATATGCTCTTTCGTCTGAGGCATTATCCCTTCTCTTGAGTCAACTAGTAATAATACTAAGTTTATTCCACTAACTCCAGCTAACATATTTTTTATAAATTTTTCATGTCCTGGAACATCAACTACACCACATCTTTTTCCACTTGGTAGATCAAAATAAGCAAATCCAAGATTTATCGACATTCCTCTGTCTTTTTCTTCTTGAGTAGTATCTGTTTCAATACCACTTAGAGCTTTTATCAGGGTCGTTTTCCCGTGATCTATATGCCCTGCAGTACCAATAATTACATTGTTATTCATACAATTCACCTTTACACATTATATTAAGAATAGAGATTATGTGAGAGAACTTTACAAAATAGATTTTAAACTTTCTCTATAATAACCTCTATCCAAAATTTTATTTTAATTTATAATCTTTTAATTCTGTTATTATTCTTTTGATTCCAGCTTTTCTAGAATAATACAAACCACGATATTCAATTTTCTCATCTTCTAACATTCTTACAATGTTATCGAAATTATCCCAAGCTGTTTTTAGCATAAATCCACAACCTACACCTATAGATGGATGTGTTGGAATAAGTGACGCTCCCATTTCTCTTTCTAGACAAATGTTATCCGCCTTTATTGAATCGTGCGTACTATTAAAAACTACTAATCCTTCTTCTACCATGCTTCCTCCTACGGTTGAATTACTTTGTTAGCTTTTCTCATGTCTTCTACGATGAAGTACATATTCGTTGGATTCCCAACTGCTAAATCAATTTTGTGATAATCGATACATGCTCCACAGCAAACTATCTCTACTCGACCTTCTTCTAGTGTTTTTAGCTCTTCTAGTACGTGACTTCGAGTTTTATCTACTAAAATTCCACCATTATTGTAGAAAATAATTTTTTTAGGAAGAACTTCTTGTTCACCTAAAGCATAAAGATATGCTTTAATTAATCTTTTACCTAGTTCTTCACTACCATGTCCCATTTGATCTTTGTTAATCACAACGATATAGCTGTCATCCTTAACAACTGGTAAAACTTCTAATTGTGGAGTTTCTTCTCTTGTAATTTCAACTTTGAAGCCACCTTCAATATTAGAAACTTTGAACTCATAACTGTTTTTATCAGCGAATTTTCTAAGACTTTCTACACTATCTTCAGTTTTTACTAATAGAGTTACTTTTGTATCTTCTTCTAGTGCACGTGTAGCTTGAGTCACAGGAACAACACATTTATCACATAATGTATCCACAACTACACCTTCGCTAACTTCTCCCTTAGAAATAGTAACGATATATTTATCTTTTGCTTCTTCTTTCACCGAGAAATTGAACCCTAATTGTGTAGCCATTTTTTCTAAGTTTTGAGTTGCTATAACATTGTCTACGATTGTTTCTACTACATCATTTTCTAGTAATAATTTTTTTGTTTGAATAACTGGCATCGGGCAAGCTAAGCCTTGTGCATCTAAAATTTCTTTTTTCATACTTATATTCTCCTATTGTCTTCTGTGTTATTTAATAATAACTGCTTTTTCTTGTTTTTCTATAACTTTTCCAACTATAGCACTCTTAATTTCAAGAGTATTTAGTTTTTCTAATAATTCGTATGCTTCACTTTCTGGTAAACTTATTAAAAGTCCTCCAGATGTTTGTGGATCATACATTATTTCTTCTAATGCAAAGTCTTTAATCTGATATTCTACATTTGGTTCAACGAATGTTCTGTTAAGTTGACCTCCTGCAGTGATAACAAATTCATTTGCACATTTATACGCTTCTTCGATATATGGAATATCTTTCGAATATACTTCTGCTGAATGTTTACCATCCAACATTTCTACAAGATGTCCTAAAAAACCGAACCCAGTAATATCTGTACAACTATTAACATTAAAATCTTTCATCATTTGAGCTGAATATTTATTAAGGGTTGTCATTTGTTTAACACTTTGAGCAAATGCTTCTTCTGAGCATTCCTTTACCATATGAGCTGTATTAATAATACTCACTCCTAATGGTTTTGTTACAATTAATAAATCTCCTACTTTACAATTGTTATTTTGTAATATTTTATCAGGATGAACAATTCCTGTCACTGATAATCCGTATTTTGGTGTAGCATCGTGAATAGAGTGTCCTCCTGCAAGAACCCCTCCTGCTTCATGAACTTTTTCCGCTCCACCTTTTAGTATTTGATGTAAAATTTCTAAGTCCATATTCTCTGGGAAAGCTACTATATTTAATGCTGAGATAACTTCTCCACCCATAGCGTAGACGTCACTTAGCGCATTAGTCGCTGCAATTTGCCCATATAGATATGGATCATTTATCATTGTTGTAAAGAAATCTAATGTTTGAATAATCGCCTTATCTTCGGAAATTTTATAAACGGCTGCATCATCCGAAGATTCATACCCAACTATTAAATTTTTATCTTCTTTTTTGGGAAGGTCTTTTAGTATATCTGATAAGGCTCCCGGCCCTATTTTCGAGTTTCAACCTCCACAAACTATCATGTTCATTTTCTTCTCTGACATATTTACCTCCTATACTACTACTTATCTATAATTATACTACTTCACACTATAATTTAAAAGTATTATTTAGTTTTTTAATGTAAAAATAGACAACTAACAGATAGTAATTTTCATCTGTTAATTGTCTATAATTTTATTTATTATTTTTTGAAACTTACGTGAACGTGGTCATAGTGGTTCGCAGTTACTCCACCACGGTTAGGCATCAAGTTCCATGTATTTGCTGGACCATAGATGTTAAATTGTGGCATATAGAATCTTTGTTTCCAGATAATATAATAAACTCCAAGTTCATCCATGTGCTTAGTTAAGTACTCCGCAAGTTGATCACCTTGTGCTGAGTTTACTGGTACCATGAAGTCTACAGCCATACCTGAGTTATGTCCGTGACCAGTTCCATCATCATCACCCGCTCTAAATAATGAGAAGCTTGTTATACCGAATTTTTTCGCTAAAGCTACTTTCATCTTTTTAGTATGTGGTGTTAATCCATTCATCGCAGGATCTGCTAATTCTGCAGCAGTTACTTCTGGTAATCCACCAGCTACTGTAGTTGTTTGTTTTGCTTCAGGCGCTTTTTTAGCTTCGGCTTCTTTCACTGCTTTTGCTTTCGCATCTGCTTCTTGTTTTGCTTTTAGTTCAACAGCTTTCTTAGCTTTAGCTTCTTTTGCTGCTTTTGCTTCTGTTTCTTGTTTTAATTTAGCGTCAGCCGCTGCCTTTGCTTCTGCTGTTTTCTTAGCTTCTGCTTCTTTCGCTACTTTTGCTTTCGCATCTGCTTCTTGTTTTAATTTAGCATCTTCAGTTGCTTTTGTTTCTGCTGCTTTCTTAGCTTCTGCTTCTTTTGCTGCTTTTGCTTTCGCATCTGCTTCTTGTTTTGCTTTTGCATCCGCTACTGCTTTTGCTTCAGCTGCTTTCTTAGCTTCAGCTTCTTTTTTAGCTTTAGCTTTCGCTTCTTGTTTTAATTTCGCATCCACCACTGCTTTTACTTCAGCTGCTTTCTTAGCTTCTGCTTCTTCTTTAGCTTTTTGTTCAGCTGTTACTTCTCTCTTCTCAGCAAGTTGATCTAAAGTTGTTTTCTTTTCAGTATTTTTATCTACTGGCTTAGTCGCTTGTTCTTGAGAATCAGCAACCTCTACATCATAGCTCACAACAGCGTTGAAAGTATGATTTCCTAAAGTCACAACAGATTTAACAGTTCCTCTTTTAACTGCGGTATGTGGTAATTTTCTAGTAGGTACATCAGCATTTATGTCGATTTCATACTCTACTACTTCTCCTACTTTAATAGCTTCTTTTTTAACTACATATTCTTTTCTATCTTCTGTAGTTACTCGTGCAACTACATTAGTAACATTTTTAGCTGTTGTAAGTTTCACATAGTAGTGTCCATCTTTTTCATAAACACTAGCTTTTACATCTTTTTTATTAACATTAACTGCTGCATTATTAACTTCATTGGCAACTGTAACTGCTCCAGATGCTCCAACTAATAATACTAACCCAGTTAATATTCTTCTAGTCAATTTCGTTTTACTCATTAAATTTCTCCTAAAATTTATTGTTGAGTCAATTATATCTGATTTACATATTTTAATCAATAGAATTTCTGATTTGTAATAAACCCCAACTTTCATTACATTTTCGTTACAACTTTTTATTAAATCACATTAGCATTAGAATAAGTTTTAATAGGGTATAATTAGTTACAATTGTAGATGAGTATGACAATAATATCTTCAAATTGTAATATAAAAAACTAACTAACATCTAATTTTAGAAATCTAATTAGATTTTCTATAATCTTGATGTTAGTTAGCTTAATATATTTAGTTTAGTATTTTTTATTTACCGTTTAGAAAAACTTTTGTTGATCCATCTAAATATTTACCTGGTTTTGGAGTAGTTCCATTAAACGCTCCACTAGAGCTTTGGTGTTGTACAAGATATACTTGACCATTTTTTATAGTTACTCCCGCACCTACATCTTTAGCAGTTGCATCTAATAAAGTATTTCTGTGTCCATATGGATATGCAGCAACTACATTACCTATTTCTTTGAATAAAATATCAAATAATTGTTGTGCAACTTGTTCAGGTGTTCCCGAATCACTAGTTATTGCAATATTTGCTAAAATGTAGTTAGCATATCCTGCCGCTCTTGCCGCATTTGTTTCATATTGAATTGATCCATTTGGTCCATGAATATTCCCGTCAATTGCACGAGTTGTTACATCTGAACTTCTAAATTTAGAAGAAGAATTTAATGCTGCATTTTCAGATAAAGCTGGTAATCCATTAATGCTTCTTAATTGTGCAACTTTCGCTAAGAATGCTTTTCTTATTTGCTCTTCTCTAGTTCCTGCTGTTGGTGTTGCAGGTGTTTGTTGTTTTGCTTTTTCAGCTTCGGCTTCTTTTGCTGCTTTTGCTTTTGCCTCTGCTTCTTTTTCTGCTTTTAGTTCTGCAACTTTCTTAGCTTCTGCTTCTTTAGCTGCTTTTGCTTCTACTTCTTGTTTTACTTTAGCATCAGTCGCTGCTTTCGCGTCCGCTTCTTGTTTTATTTTAGCGTCAGCTGCTGCTTTTGCTTCTGCTTCTTTCTTAGCTTCTGCTTCTTTAGCTGCTTTTGCTTCTGCTTCTTTCTTAGCTTCTGCTTCTTTCGTCGCTTTTACTTCAGCTGCTTTCTTAGCTTCTGCTTCTTCTTTAGCTTTTTGTTCAGCTGTTACTTCTCTCTTCTCAGCAAGTTGATCTAAAGTTGTTTTCTTTTCAGTATTTTTATCTACTGGCTTAGTCGCTTGTTCTTGAGAATCAGCAACCTCTACATCATAGCTCACAACAGCGTTGAAAGTGTGATCCCCTAAAGTTACAACAGATTTAACAGTTTCTCTTTTAACTGCAGTATGTGGTAATTTTCTAGTAGGTACATCAGCATTTATGTCGATTTCATACTCTACTACTTCTCCTACTTTAATAGTCTCTTTTTTAACTACATATTCTTTTCTATCTTCTGTAGTTACTCGTGCAACTACATTAGTAACATTTTTAGCTGTTGTAAGTTTCACATAGTAGTGTCCATCTTTTTCATAAACACTAGCTTTTACATCTTTTTTATTAACATTAACTGCTGCATTATTAACTTCATTGGCAACTGTAACTGCTCCAGATGCTCCAACTAATAATACTAACCCTGTTAATATTCTTCTAGTCAATTTCGTCTTACTCATTAAATTTCTCCTAAAATTTATTGTTGAGTCAATTATATCTAATTTACGTATTTTAATCAATAGAATTTCTGATTTGTAATAATTCCCAATTTTCATTACAATTTTGTTACAACTTTTTATTTAATTACATTATTATTATAACGCGGTTTCACAGAATATAATTAGTTACAATTGTAGATATCAATAACACTAATGTCTTCAAATTGTAATATAAAAAAGCTAACTAACATCTAATTTTAGAAATCTAATTAGATTTTCTATAATCTTGATGTTAGTTAGCTTAATATTTTTAATTTTTTATCTTATACTGGTTGACCATTTCTGTAAATAGTATTTAATCCATCTAAATATTTACCTGCTTTTGGAGTAGTTCCATTAAATGCTCCATTAGAGCTTTGGTGTTGTACAAGATATACTTGACCATTTTTTATAGTTACTCCTGCACCTACATCTTTAGCAGTTGCATCTAATAAAGTATTTCTGTGTCCGTATGGATATTTAGCTACTACATTACCTTTTTCTTTGAATAAGATATCAAATAATTTTTGTGCCACTTGCTCTGGTGTTCCAGAATCACTTGTTATTGCAATATTTGCTAAAATAGAGTTAAGATATCCTGCTGCTTTTGCCGCATCTTTTTCATATTGGATTGATCCATTTGGTCCGTGAATATTTCCATCGATTCCACGAGTTGTTACATCAGCACTTCTAAATTTAGAAGAAGAATTTAATGCTGCATTTTCTGATAAAGCTGGTAATCCATTAATATTTCTTAATTGCGCAACTTTTGCTAAGAATGCTTTTCTTATTTGTTCTTCTCTACTTCCTGTTGCTGGTGCTGCTGGTGTTTGTTGTTTCGGTTTTTCAGCTTCTGTTTTTGTAGTTGTAGCTGCTTTTTCCTCTTTAACTGCTTGTTTTTTTGTTTCAGCAGCTTTAGTATCTTCTTTAGCTGGAGTCGCTACTGCACTTCTGTCTGTTCCAGAAACTGGTGTTGTTGGTTGTTTAGATAAATCAGCTGGTTTATCAGATGGTTTCTCATTGTCTGAAGTATTTGGTCTAGCAACAGTTGTTTCAGCTGCTTTTGGAGCTTCAACTGGTTTTACATCTTCTGCAGGTTTAGTTGTATTTTCTGCAGGAGCTGTTGCTGCTGGTTGTTCTGATTTAGTTGCAGCTTCATTTCCTTTTGATTGATCATTAGTTGCTGAAGTTGCTGGCGCGTCTTCTTTTTTAGGTTCGTTCACTGGTTTAGGGGTTTCTTCTTGTTTTGCTTTTACTTCATCAGTTGCGATTTCATAACGAACATTAATATTAAAAATATGTGTTCCTACTTTGTTAACTGCAGTAAATCCTTCTCTTTTAACCTCTGTATTAGGTAATTTTCTTGTTGGAGCTTTTGCTGTCATGTCTAATTCTACTACAACTTCTTCCCCAGCTTTAATAAGATCTTTTTTTAATACAAACTCAGATTTAGTTTCAGTTGTAATACGAGCAATAACATTTGCTACTTCTTTATCTGCTACTAGTTTTGCATAATAATGACCATTTAATTCATATACTTTTGCTTTTACGCTTGCTTTATTTACATCAACAGCTGCAGTTTTAACTTCAACTGCATTTGTTGGTAGTGATGTTATACCTGTTAATAATACTAATCCTGTTAAAACTTTACTCGTTAACTTTATCCCTTGTTTTTTCATTATATATTCTCCTCATTTGTAAAATCGTTTTAATTCTTAATTTAATAATTACTTCTCCTTAATTATAATCATTCTAAAATTTATTATCAATAGATTTTGTATTTTGTAATACAAAATACATTTTGTAACAATTTAGAAATATTTAAAAATGAAGAGAATAATTCAAATCGGCGCAAATAACTTAATTACTTTATTTTTATTAGTTACTTTTAACTTCTATTTCTTTTAAATGTAAGAAATATTGTTTAAAAACACTTTTAAATCAGTATTTTATTTATTTTAAAATCTTTTTGTTTAAAACTAAATTTTAAGTATATTTAAGGTTCAAAACTTATAATGTATTCATAACTAGTAAATAGTTATAAACTTCATAAACTTTCCTTTTCTATAAGAGACCGAGACAATGTGCTCGGTTTTTTTTGTTCAAAAAGAGGGATAGAAGCTGATTTCATCAACTCTTATCCCTCTTTATTGTAATATATGTCCTCTTCTAATATCTTACTTTGTTTGATTATTAATTCAGATTCTTCTATTACTACTATATTTAACTTACCCCCATAAACACAGCCACCATCAATATTTATTCGATTATCTTTTATTTCATAATAAGGCTCTTCTTTAACAGGGCTGTGTCCATGGAATACTTTTTTATTATATTTCTTCTCACTACTTAAAAATGGTTCTCTTATCCAAACCATATCACGATGTATTTGATTCCAAAAGTTTTTATTAAAATCTACACCAGCATGCACAAAGAAATAATCTTGACTCTCGTACCTTGTAGACAGATTTTGCAACCATTTCCTTAGATTTTTTTTATCTCTAGCAAATTTGTGGAAGTATTCTCTTCGTGATTCCGTTGTTGCTTCTGGATAAAACGACTGTAATGTTGTTAATCCATTATTTCTAAAATAGTGATTTTGTCTTTTTGAAGATGTATTGTCATACATTGCTTCTCTTATTGCTAAATTAAACATGTCTTCATGATTTCCCAATAAAACTACGTGTTGTTTGTGAGCTTTTTGTAAATTATAAAAATATTCCCAAACTAATTTGGTGTTCCTACCTCTATCACACATATCGCCTAAACAAATTAGTTTATCTTCATTACTGTTGAATTCTACTTCGTCTAGTAGTTTCTTCATCGTATAAAAACATCCGTGTATATCTGAAATTACTATTGTTCTCATAAAAACACCTACTTCTTCATTTAATTCTTATATCTATAATAATAGAAAATAACTATAATGTAAATAGTATTGTTTTATTAACACTATTGAATTATATCGTTTACAATTTAATGCTTATTCTATAGGATATCATTTTTAATTAAACTTTTCACATGATATAATATTAGTAAATTACTATGAAAGGCGCAGCTTATGGAGAATAATTTACTTTGTTTTAAACGTACTTCAAACCTTACTGCTCTATCTCTTCCAAAAACCTATAGAGAGGGATTTTATACTAAACAAGGTGTTTGGACTAAGATGATAATAGTTAAAGGAAAAATGAAATTAAGCTTTCTAGATATAGAGAACAGCGTAATTAAACAGTGTTCTTTAAATAAAAATAGTGAAATTAATCTCATTGAACCAGAAAGCATATTTAGAATTCATCCTAATTCTACTGACCTACAGTTTCACCTAGAGTTTTACTGTACAGCTGAGAATTACTTTTTTAACAAGTACGACCTAAGTCCGGCTCATTCGGAAATCGTTGCTGCAATGAAATACATAAAACCTTGCAAAACGTTAGACTTAGGTGCAGGTCAAGGAAAAAATTCATTATACCTTTCTTCATTAGATTTTAAAATTACTGCGGTCGATATTGATGCGAAATTCTTACAAGATCTTGCCGACATATCAATTAAAGAAAAGCTAAATCTTAATGTTTTTAAACACGATATCGTTGAAGCAAATATAAAGGATACATATGACTTTATATTCGCTACTGATATATTTATGTATTTGAATCCAACAAGGATACACAGCATTATTGCTAATATAAAAAAACAAACTAATGATGGTGGATATAACCTGATCGTGAGCGCATTAAACAAAGCAGGTCATAGATGTCCTCCATTCCCATTTACTTTTATTGAAGGTGAGTTAAAAAACTATTATAATGACTGGAAGATAATTAAATATAATGAAAATCTTTCCGCTTCTCCTTACCCATACGCTATAATTCTTGCTCAAAAAATATCAAAATAAAAACTATCCCCACAAGAATATTCAAATTTTCTTGTGGGGCTCTTTTTCTATTCAATATTCTCTCTAATATCTTTTTGGTACCATACAACGTCATACCAACGATTAAATTTATAACCTACTTTTTCAAAGTGAGCTACTTTTCTAAATCCTCTCTTCTCATGAAATGATACACTACCTTCATCAGGATATGCTATACACGATGTTAATCTGCATATTCCTCTATCGTAAAGTTGTTTTTCAAGTTCACTATACAACTTCTCTCCAACACCTTTTCCACGAGCCTTTTCATCTAAATAAATCGTAATTTCAGCTGTCCATTTGTATGCATCTTTCGGATAAAACTCACTAGCATATGCGTATCCTAATAAATCATCTCCTTCTTCCGCTACCAAAAATGGATAACTTTGAATTGATTTTGAGATTTTTTCTTCGAATTCGTGTACACTTGGTACAGTATAATCAAAAGTAATAGCCGTATGTTCAACATATGGTCTATAAATATTTACTAAATTTTTGGCATCTTGTAATTCAACCGTTCTAACATTTACCATTACTTATCTCCTTAAAACTTACTTCCTATAACTTCGTATAATTAAAATTATTTCCATAAGTGTTCATTCTTTTATAGATTTTCTTTCTTTATTTTTTCTAACAAAGCTGTGCATCCTTTAGTTACATCTTTAAATGTTGTTTTGAAGTCTCCTGTATACCACGGGTCGTCAATAATTCTATCTTCTCCAGCGTATTCTAGTAATTTTTTAACCTCACCAGCTTTTCTTCCTGCAATAAATTTCTTAATATTTTCTATATTACTATCATCCATTCCTACGATATAGTCTACTTCTAAGTCATCATCGTTAAGAATACGAGAATACATTCCCTCTACTCCAATTCCAATTTTAGCAAGCTCTTTTCTAGTTCCACTATGAACAGGATTACCGTGTTCCCAACTACTAGTTGCTGCTGAATCTATTTGAATTTTTTCGCTTAGTCCTTCTTTTTCTACCATATCTCTAAATATTGCTTCTGCCATAGGTGAACGACAGATATTTCCTAAACAAACAAATAATACTTTTACCATTTTTTCATTACCTCATTAATAATTAGTTTCTATTTTATTATAACATAAAGAGCTAAAATCGACATAATAAAGATAAGAGGATGACAAAAAACTCCTAAATTTTAACAACGTGTATATGATAACTCATAGACGCAGTGGTTTATTGATATCTAAAATCGCTTTAGAAAAGCTTTTTAGATATCTAATAAACTGTGCGGGGGTGACTCGACAAAATCGATTTCGAAATCACGATTTTTGAGTCACTCCCATTATTTAATTTTTATATTTTACGTGATATAATTAACTTAAACTTAGTCGTTAATAAGGAGATTAAAATGACAGAAAACTTAGTATGCTATAAAAGATTACCAAATTGGACTGCTCAAACACTTCCTGAGCCTTTTAGACATAAGCACAACACTAGAAAAGATGTATGGGCTAAATTAACTATTCTTAAAGGAAAACTACAATTTACAGAATTAACTGAAGATAACGAAGTTGTGAAGGAGCATATATTAACACCTAAAAGTAAGATTCCTTTCGTTGAACCACAAGCATGGCACCGCGTTGCACCTTTAACTGATGATTTAGAATGTTTCTTAGAGTTTTATTGCGAACCAAAAAATTTTTTCGCAAACAAATATGATATTAATCCTGCTCATTCTGAAGTAGTAGAAGCCATGGAAACTATCAAACCTTGTAAGACATTAGATTTAGGATCTGGTCAAGGTCGTAACTCTTTATTCCTCTCTAAACTTGGTTTCGAAGTCACTGCGGTTGATAGTAATATTCCTGCTTTAGAATTTTTAATGGAGACTTCTAGAATTGAAAATCTAGATATCAAAATCGGTAGTTACGATATAAATACAGCAGCTCTTAGAAACACCTATGATTTCATACTTTCAACTGTTGTTTTAATGTTTATCGAAGAACGATCTATTCCGAGTGTAATAAAAAATATGCAAGAACAAACTAAAATCGGTGGTTATAATTTAATTGTTGCTGCTATGTCTACAGAAGATGCTCCTTGTCCTCTTCCTTTCCCCTTCACTTTTAAAGAAAATGAGCTTAAAGAATATTACAAAGACTGGGAATTTATTAAATATAATGAAGATTTTGGGCAACTCCACAAAACAGATGCTAATGGAAATAGATTTAAACTGCGTTTTGCTACTATGTTAGCTAAGAAAATTAAATAATTTTCTTTTGTAAGCTAGTTTTTTGACACCGTTATTAGTGGATGTTATAATTTTAATTAATCATTAAAACATTTGGGGTGCTTTTAGCTGAGATTATACCCATGAACCTGATGTTGTTAGTACAGCCGTAGGAAAATGTTTATATAACTATGTTTATTTTTAAGTATATGAAATTTAAAAGTACCTCTTGTTGTTTTAATGAATAAAATAACAGGAGGTTTTTCTTATGAAAAAATGGTCTACAAAAGACATAATTATTATAGCTTTAATAGGTTTCTTATTCGGAGGTATTTTTCTTGCAACAAGTTTAGTTTATGTTCCATTAAAAGCCGCTCTTGGAGCAATAGGGTACGCTCCTTTCGCAAACTCAATTTTATTTGGATTATGGGTAATGGCTGGTCCAGTAGCAGCGGCACTTATTCAAAAACCAGGAAGCGCAACTCTTGGGGAAGTTCTAGGCGCTCTAGCAGAAATGTTATATGGTTCATACTTTGGAGCTGCTGTTCTTATTTCAGGATTAGTTCAAGGCGTAGGCTCTGAAGTTGGTTTCTTCATAACTAGATACAAACGTTATGATACATTTTCTTTATTTCTTTCTGCTGTAGGCATTACACTATTTAGTTTCGCTTACAAATATTTCCAAGCTGGATACGAAGCATTTTCTGTACAAATGATTCTGGCACTTCTTTTAGTGAAATTTATCTCTGTATTCTTCTTTGGTGTTGTTTGTGTAAAACTAATTTTAAATATTGTTAATAAAGTACAAAAAAGCGGTAATAAATAATGAATATTATAGGAATCGATAATTTTTCTTTAAAAATTAAAGATAAAGTCTTATTTGATAATGTTAGTTTAAAAATAAAAGAACATAGTTGGTTAGTTTTAACTGGTAATATTGGTAGTGGTAAATCTACCCTACTTCGTACTATTTGTAAATTATATAAAGATAAATATGAGGGAGTTATTACATATAAAGAAAATAATATAGCTGATATACCTATGCAAGAACATGTGAAGAATATAGGATATGTAATGCAACACGCTATAAATCAATTTGTCATGCCCACTTTAGAAGAAGAGATAATCTTTTCATTAGAAAATTTATGCTTAGACTCACAAGCGATTAACGAAAAACTGGAGTATGCTCTAGCAATTACAAAAACAAAAGATCTTGCGCACAAGCATATACATACACTATCAGGAGGAGAAAGACAACGCGCTGCATTCGCTGTAGCTTTAGCAATGGGCAGCGAAATATTAATATTAGATGAACCTTTTGCCAATGTTGATAAGAAAACTCGCAACTCTCTATTAACCTTACTTAAAGACTTGAACAACCATGGTGTGACAATAATAGTTTGCGATCACGAGTATCAACTGTATTTAAACTATGCAGATACTTTCTATCGCTTAACAAATGGGAATCTAGAATTAATAAAAAATCCTAGCTTTACACCTAAAAACTTAAATTTATGTAATAATATTAAAACGGATCAAATTCTAAGATTAGAAAATTTTAGGATTAGTCAAGGTAACAAAGAACTACTAAATATAGATGAATTGATGATTTTTAAAGGCATAACTACCCTAACTGGGGATAATGGCACTGGAAAAACAACCTTATTACACGCTATTTCTCAACTTATAAAATATGATGGAAATATATACTTCAATAACTCAAAAATAAGAAAATCAAGAAAATTATACAAAAAAATAAGCACTTGTTTACAAGATGCATTTCAGCAGTTTATTAGTTTAATGCCACGAGAAGAAATTTCTATACAAAAAGACATTTGGAATCATGCTACCTTATGGCAAGAACGACTTTTAAAAGAATTCAACTTAGAAAAAGAACTCGATAAAAGTTTATATTATTATAGCGGTGGACAAAGAAAACTTATTCAACTTATGTGCTTATTAAGTCAAAAAACTGAGTTGTTACTATTAGATGAACCTTTTACTCATCTAGATGAAAGAGCTTGTTCATTCATCATGGATTGGATAGAAGAAAATAAGCGACTTGTAGGACAATCATTTATTATTGTTAGCCATAGATTAGAACCACTAAACAATAGAAGTGATTATCATATCGAAATTTCGGGAAACACTTTACATTACTTAAAGGAGGATTATTATGCAGAAGAAAATAATTAGTCCTATTTTAGCCTTAATAATAGTAATGTTAACTATTTGGATCTCATTTAGTAAATTATTGGTTCTAAATTTCGTAATTATTGGTTCAACAATCTTATATTTTTGTATATCAAGGCATTGGAAAAAGCTACTATATTTTATTCTTGTTCCTCTATTACCAGCATTGGGATCTGGATGGGCTATCATTGTTCATAGTTCTAATTATAAATTTGCTCTATTAATTTTTTCTAGAACATACAGTTTTGCTGCTTTAGGATTGAGTTTAGCAACATACGTATCTTTAGTAGAACTACTAAAGTACTTCGAACAACATGGACTCTCTTCAAATATAACTTACGGACTCTTAGTAGTTATTCAAGCTTTACCAAGAATACAGTACGAAACTCAAATGATTACAAAATCTAGTCGACTTCGCGGAGTTTTCTTACCATTCTGGTCACCATATTACTATGCTAAAGCTATATTTATCGCTTTAACCTGGCAACCTCAAATCTCTGAAGCAATGACAGTGCACGCCTATGAAGACTTTAAAAAACGAACTCACTATAATAAATATATAATCGATAAAAACAAAAGTATACTTATTATAGTACTTTTCACATTACTTTCTAGCACATTATTATTACTAAATAAATAGAAAGAAGCCATCATGAAAATCACTTCATGATGGCTTTTATATGTCTAAAAAATAAAAAACTGGCGGGAATGTGTGGGAATCGAACCCACCCAAGAGGCTCTTAACCCCTCATACTAGTTTTGAAGACTAGAGAGCACACCAGAACTCATCCACTCCCATGTATGTTTATATTATACAATAAATACTGCAAAAATGCAAGATGATATGTTAACGTATACAGAATGCTATTCCATTTATGAAATCACAATTGTTCTCATATACCATAGTTATACCACTTACAACTGTTTTTTTACCACTTACCTAAAAGCTATTAATTTTTACGTTGAAATAATATATAATATAGCTATAAACATTTAGAAAGGAGACAATATGAAAATTAATATCGAACTAGATTCATCTCTTAAAGACATCGAACTTGTTATTAAAACACCTGACTTAAATAATGATGTAATATTAATTAAAGAATTAGTTGAAAAAGCTTTATTAAATTCTCAAAAAATAATTTTCTATAAAGGTGACTCAGAATATTTCATCCCACTTGAATCAATATTATTTTTTGAGACTTCTGATAATAAGGTCTATGCTCATACTACAGACGAATTCTTCGAAGTGAAGTTTAAATTATATGAATTAGAACAGATAATTCCATTTTATTATTGTCGAATTTCTAAGAGCTCAATAATAAATACAAAAGTAATTTATTCGCTAGAAAAATCTTTTTCTGGTTCTAGTACCGCTTCTTTTTATGATTCTAAGAAGCAAGTCCATATATCAAGACATTACTATAAAATATTAAAAGACAAATTAAAAGAAATGAGGTAAAGAAAATGAGAAGAAATTTTATTGGATTATTTTTTATAATACTCGCTATAACTACTATACTTGATGGATTCAGTATTTTTCCAAACGGATCAATCTTCTTAGCTATATGTACAGTAGTTCTTGGATTTTTTGCAATTCGAGGTTTAATGGATTTTGATTCTTTTGGAACAATATTTCCACTAGCATTATTATTTTATGTTTATAATAAAAATTATCACTTTGCGAACATATCAGGATGGAAAATATTCTTAGTTGCTATTTTCCTTAGCATAGGTATTTCTATGATTTTACCTAGAAGATATAAATATAAAGAATTCAGAAAGATTTACAGAAAAAAAAGCTATCAAAAAATACATAATGGACACGATTATTCTGATGTAACATTTGGTGAAAATACACAGTATATAGATATAACTAAATCTGATTCTTTCACTACTTCTACTAAATTCGGAAGTACAAGTATCTATTTTGAAAAACTAGATACCTATCCGATAAAAAACTTTGAACTAAATGTATCTGTATCTTTTGGAGATTTAAAAATATATATTCCAAAAGAATGGGCTATTAAAAATAATACAAATAGTTTTTTAGCTAAAGTTCCAACAGATTCTAACAGCACTGCTAATGATGTTAAAATTATACTAAACGGTTCTGTTAATTTTGGAGAAGTTCATATTATTCAAATATAAAAAATAAACTCTCAAGATTGAAAACATCCTGAGAGTTTATTTTTTTATTCATTTTCAGATTTTTTTTGTTGTTCTCTTTTTTCTACTAATTTAGATAAGTAGATAGAACCAACCGTCAATAAAATTACTAATAATGATGCTATTAAAAATTCTTTACTAAAGACATTTGTACTAGTAGCTCCGAAGTTTAGAAATACTACTGTCCCTGGAATTATCCCAAGTACACTCGCAATCATATATTTTGTTAAACTTATATTAGTTAAACCATATCCATAATTTATCATATTATACGGTACTAATGGAATAAGTCTCAAAATTACTAGACTCATCATCAACTTTTCATCACTAACATTAAAAATTCTATCGTGTTGCTTCGGTGTCATTTTTTTCTTAAGGTAGTTTTTCACCCATTCACGCCCAAAACGACGAGAAATTACAAACATAATATAACAATTTAATGAAGCTCCAACAAAAGTTAGTAAACTTCCCTCAACAAAACCAAACGCTACTCCTCCAGCAACAGCAAGTATTGGAACCGGAAAGAAAAATACCGGTAAGAACATAAACATTAAAACATAAATGATCGGTGCTAAAACACCAAAGCTTTGAATAAACTCAGTCATTACTCTCCTCCTATTTAAAGTATGCTGATACTTTTTCTAAAAATTCTAATTCAATATATGAAGCTATTTTTTTAAATGTAGTCTCATCCATCAACATTTTATCATTTTCACTATACTGTCTAAATGCCATACTACACCATGTCACACCTCTTAGACAATTAAATATTAAATATCTTTCAAACCGTTCTTTATCAAATATACGATATTTACTATATTCTTCTAAAAATTCATCAATTTCTGCTTTCGATAAAATAATATCCGTCTTCCAAAATGTTGTCGTCGGCGCTAGAAAATGAGCTAAATCTTGTTCGCACTCTCCTATTAATGCCTTTTCCCAATCAATAACATAACTATCTTCTTTTCCTTCTCCAATTAAGAAATTTCCTGAATTTAGTTCGGTGTTTATAATACATGGATTGGCTATACTATATTTTTCAGGTATAAGAGTCAAACATTTATCTAAGAAAGATTTGATATACGCACTAACCTTGTCATCAGCTTTAT
Source organism: Gemella taiwanensis (assembly GCF_054054385.1). Lineage (NCBI taxonomy): Bacteria > Bacillati > Bacillota > Bacilli > Caryophanales > Gemellaceae > Gemella > Gemella taiwanensis. Next base: position 26,942 of record NZ_JBSMTL010000004.1, on the reverse strand, counting down.
CCCAAGATAAATATTCACCTGCCATTTGTTTACATTCATCAAACATCAGTTGGAATGGATTGGCTGCATTGATTAAATTATTGTCACCATATGGTGTATTGTGGACCTTACTTAACAAATAAGCTGCAATATGCATATCTGTTTTATAATTAAGTGTTCTACCTTCTAGAAACTCCATCGTCAAATATTTATATGGCAATAAGTTAGTTTCTGTTACTACATCATAAGGTTTTGGTGTAACTCCACTATCTTTCAACAATTGCAGAGTCTCATATTCATACTCTATTTGATTCTCAAGATTCATCTGACTCTTCATATTTATTCTAAGAACTTTTTTAAAATTCTTATCGTCAAAGGTAAAGTTAATATTATATTCTCCTGCACCTAGTAACTTAATATTCTCATAGCCTGTTTCTGCAAATAGAAGGTCTTCTTTTGTATCGATATCAAGTCCACTTTCACCTAGATAATAGCTTAGTTTCTGCTCTTTACAAACAGCAAGCAAATTCTCTAAAACACTATTATCACCATAGCTAGGAAGATCAAATACCTCTTTAGTAGCTTTCTTCATACCTATTAAAAAGTAACCACCATCAATGCTAGGGTTTATAACAATATCGAAATTATCTAATTTCTCGAAAGCAATGTTAATCATATTTTTTTTAAGATTGTATATATCAGAACCTAATAAAATAACCTTATCACTAGTTTTTAATTCTGCTTCAATAGCCTTATACATCTTATCACCAAGTGTTTTTCCTTCTTGATAAGAAAATTCTCTATTTTCTAGAATATCTTTTATCGTATTATCATCACTATTTTGACCATCGTGATAAACTACTACTTCTTCTCCACTTTCTTTTAAAATACTATAATTCAACTTCATTAATTTTTTTTGAATTTTGATAGCATTTTCTGGTGAAACAAAGTCATATAACCTTGTTTTTGTTGTACCCACCTTTGGTACTCTTGTAAAAAATATTATTTTATTTTTCATCTCTGAAATTTTTCCTTTAATATTATCTCTAAAATTATTCTAAATTTACAATCTACAATACATATAAAAAAGGGAGACTCAATAACAATATCTCTAATTGAAATTTCGATTTTGAGTCACCCTTGTACCTTATATATTAATGATTATATCCAGAATGATCATCTTTCTTCTCTGAAGAGTGATTGTGTCCAGCATGTTCATCTTTCTTATCTGAAGAATGATTATGTCCTTCATGACCTTTGTGTTCACCGTGTTCATCTTTACAATTTTCACAGTGTCCTTCCTTATGCTCTGAACCTTTTACTGCATCACTTGGATCTTTACAGCAATCAGCAATTTCAAATTTATAGCTGTGCTCTTTAGTTCCATCAATTGCATTAAATACATTTTTGTATCCTAAATCAATAAGTTTTTGAGCAACTACTGAAGAACTATTTCCAGTAGAACTATAAACATAAATAGGAACTTCTTTATTTTCTGGTAAAATTGATTGTAAATTATCTAATTTTTTAACATCGATATTTTTTGCTCCGGCTGCATGACCTTTTTCGAAATCAGCTTTATCTCTTACATCTAAAAATACATTATTTGCAGCTGTATCTAATAATGCATCTTGGAATTTACCACTACTTAATGATGAATATTTCACAAGATCATAACTAAAGTCTTTTAAATTTTGAGCTCCAGAAACATCTTTAAATCCTTGTTTCGTTAATTTTTCTACAGCATCTTTTGTTTTATCAGATTTATCACTGTAAACAACTACTTTTTTCTCTCTCCATGTACGGATTTCTTCTATACTTTTATCTATTTTTGATAATGGAATGTTAATTGCATGTTTAAGGTGTCCTTCTTTATATGAAGTCTCATCTCTTACATCTATAACTAGATAATTTTCTTTTTCTTTGTCGTCTTTTTGAATTTTGTTTAACTCTTCACCTTTCAATTCCTTTGCAGATGAAGTAGTTGTACATCCTACTAATGTTAATGATAACACTGCTGACATACTTACAGCTAAAAGTTTATTATATTTCATTAATATTTCTTCCTCTCCTTATTTAATAAAAGACAAGGTAGTATCTTAAATTTTTTGTGTATTTATGTAAAACCTCGTCTTCTATTAGTATAACTTATAAATAGGTTTTTTTCTAACAAACAGTTTTACTTTTCACTGTTTTTTATAATATTTCTTTAAAATTTGTATTCGTGTTCTTTTGTACCATCCCATGCGTTATACACATTTGTATAACCAAGTTCTACAGCTTTTTGTGCTGCTTTTGAAGAACGGTTTCCGCTATAGCAGTATGTATAAACTGGCGCATTTTTATCTGCTGGTAATAGCGCGGCTAAATCTTTATCAATATTTTTAACATCAATATTTTTAGCTCCTGCTACATGAGATTTTTCATAATCTTTAGCCTCACGAACATCAATAAATGTTCCTTCTTTTTTATCGATTGCAGCTTGGAAGCCACTTGCTAACAATGTTGTAAATTTAACTATTTCATAGTCTTTATAGTCTTTGACACCTTGTGCATTAGAAACTTTTTTGAAGCCTGCTTTTACAAGTTTATCAGCAGCTTCTTTACTTTTCTTACCAGTATTACAAACTGTTACTACTTCTTTATCTTTCCATGCACTTAAGTGTTCTGCATGTTTTTCAATATCAGCTAATGGAATATTGATTGCGTGTTTTACATGACCTTCTTTGTATTCTTTAGCATCTCTTACATCGATAACAAGATATTTTTCTTTTTCTTTGTCATCTTTTTCTATTTTATTTAATTCTTCCCCTTTTAGTTCTTTTACAGCAACTGTCCCATTGTTACTGCTTGAGCTACTATTCGAAGCTGAAGAACAACCTGCTAAAGATAAAGATAATACGGCTGCCATACTGACAACTAATAATTTATTGTATTTCATAATTTTAACTCCTTTGTTATTGCTTTCATACATAGTATAACAAATCAAATTCATTCAATCAACATCACAAATTAGAGAAACAAAGAAATATTTTACTTATTTATCAAAATTCCAGCTTTACATAAAAATAAAATAAAGCCTATAAATAAAACATTTATAAACTTTATTGAACACCTTATTTTTTTAATACTTTCTTTATATTCAGAAAAATAATAATATTTTTTATAACTTATCTAATTCTGTAAAAAATTGTTTTATATCCTTAACTTTATATCCAGTATAAGCCGCTAACTCATCATCGAAATGCCATTTTTTCTCAATCAAGCATGTTTTTAAACCTAATTTTTTAGCTGGTTTTATATCATGATATAATGAATCACCTATCATCATCGTTTCCTCAGGTAATAATCCTTCAGATTCAAGAACATTTAGAAAAGCTCCTTCTTTGGGCTTACTTATATGGGTTTCTCCAGAAATATATAATTTAAAAACTCCTTCTAAGCCTAATTTTTTCAATTTCAATCTTTGTTCCTGCGATTTTCCATTCGTTAAGATAATCATATTATATTTTTCTTTTAATTTATCTATCCACATATTCACCTCTTCATCAGGTTCTATCAATGCCAAGATAAATTCAAATTGCTTATCATAATAAAACTTACAATCTTCATTACTAAGTTCCACACCAAGTTTTGTCAAAGTTAATTTTAATCGTTTATTTCTAAGCTCTATCAATCTTAATTTCCCTTGAACTACTTCTTTAACCAACTTGTTATTTATGCTTTTGTAAAGTTTGAAAAAATCATCATAATTTATTAGCTTATTGTATTCTAAATACTCAAATACTAATTTATTTGATTTTTTCCATATATCACTAAAATCATATAGAGTATTATCTAAATCGAAAATTAAATTTTTTATCTTAGTCATCAATTTCACCTCCATTCTTTATGATGAATATAATCTATATTGTACATTTGAAAAAGCTAAATTCCAAGTAAAATCACTTGGAATCTAGCTTTTATTTATCTTCTTCTAAATATCTTACTACAGGCCTTGCTTCATAAACTATAGTTCCATCTGGAACACTATGTTTTACTACTGCATTAGCTCCAATTTTAGAATTTTTTCCTATTGTTATATTTCCTAAAACCTTCGCCCCTGCACCTATCATAACATTATCTCCAATAGTCGGATGCCTCTTTATGGGATCTAATGTAGTTCCTCCTAAAGTAGTTCCATGATACATGGTAACATTATCTCCAACTATCGCAGTTTCTCCTATTACTACGCCCATTCCATGATCGATAAATAATCCTTTACCAATTTCTGCTCCAGGATGTATTTCAATTCCAGTCAATCTTCTCGCTCTTTTTGATAAAAGACGAGCCATTGTATGCCATCCTTTTTTATACAATTTATGTGAAAAGTAGTGATAATTTAGAGCCTTTATGTGAGGATATGTAAGATAAATCATAAGTTTCGACTCTGCTGCAGGATCGTCTTTTAAAACTCGATTTAAATTGTAATTTAAATTTTCAAAATAACCCATTACACTTCTACATGTGTAACATCTTCGAAATCAAGGACAGATAAATATTTATCAACCCCATCAGGTAAGATAGTTACAATGTTTTTACCTGGATATTTTTCAGCTGCTTTCTTAGCTCCAACAATTGCAGCTCCAGATGAAATACCAATACCTATTCCAGTAGAACGTAAGAAGTTTTTAGTTTCTTCTATTGCTTCATCACTTGTTACTGTGAATATATCATCCATATATTCTTTTTTGAAGTTTTCTGGAATAAATCCTGTTCCAATTCCTTGGATTTTGTGTGGTCCTCCGTGTCCTTCACTAATAGCTGGTGATTCTGCTGGTTCTACGGCAATTGATAATACTTCTGGTTTATTTTCTTTTAAATATTTAGCAACACCTGTAAATGTTCCTCCAGTTCCAACTCCAGCAACAAAGATATCAATATTAGGTACTTGTTCTAATATTTCACGTCCTGTTGTTTTGTGGTGATATCCTGGGTTAGCAGGATTATCAAATTGACTTAGAGAAATAGCATTGCTATATTTTTCACGAATTTCTGCAGCTTTTTCGATTGAACCTTTAATTCCTAATTCTTTTGGTGTTAAAATTAATTGTGCTCCGTATGCTTTAATAATATTACGTCTTTCAATACTCATGCTTTCTGGCATAATTACCACAGCTTTTAATCCTAAAACAGAAGCTAAAATAGCTACAGCTATACCTGTATTACCACTAGTTGGTTCAACAAGGATAGTATCTTTATTAACCGCACCTTGAGAAATAGCTTCTTCTAACATACCAAGCACAGCTCTATCTTTAACGCTTCCTCCTAGATTGTATTTTTCTAGTTTCACAAAAATATTTGTGTTATCTAGTTGATATACGGGTGTGTTACCCACGAATTTTAATGATGATGAAATCATAAAATCCCTCCTCTTCTGACTTTATAATAAATAACTTTTGTTATTTGAATAAGATTATAACATAAGTTCTTAATGAAAACAAAGTAATTAATCTGACTTTTTTTATCGTTTTCATTTCAATTTTATTATTTGATTTTTTAAAAATATGATAATACTAATATTCAAAATTTATAAAATTCCAATTTACAGTATATTTTACCTAATAACTATTTATATAAATTACTACAATATCGCTAAAATAATAACTAAAAATATATAAAAAAACATAACAAGTAAAAAAAATTACTCATTATGTTTAATAATATTGCTCATATCATCTGGTAAATTTGTACATACATTTACCTTTTCTCCAGAAATTGGATGGATAAACACTAAGTTACTACAATGAAGTGCTTGCCTACTTATTAAGCTAATATCCCCACCATACAACTCATCACCCAGAAGTGGATACCCTAAGTATTTCATGTGTACCCTTATCTGGTGAGTTTTTCCTGTATAAAGCTTCAATCTAATAACATTAATATCATTTTTAATATTGTGTTTTTCTGACCAATATTCAGTCTTAGCATACTCTCCGCCTTCTCCCACCTCACGTTCTATAATACTAGAACTCACTCGACGTATAGGAGCTTCAACAATACCATGATCTTTTATTTTCCCATTTATTAACGCCGTGTAATACTTATCTATCTCCATATTACTAAATAATGCATGGATATGTCTATGTTTAGCTATTAATACTAAGCCGGATGTGTTTTTATCAAGGCGTGTTACTATATGAGGAATTGAATTAATATTTTTTTCTCTAAAATAGTAATTGGCTCTTTCTAATAAAGACTCGTCTTCAGCATTTCTAGATGGTATTGAAGGTAGATTAATTTCTTTGTTCACAACTAAAAAATAGTCATCTTCATACACAATATCGATAGGTTTATCTATAAATCTAACAAATTCACTATAGTTTTCACTAGGAAGTGTAATCTCTACAATGTCACCTTCTTTTAAGATATATCTAACATTTTCTTCCTTGCTATTTACTTTTATACTGCCATCATTATCGAACTTTATTCTCGTAAGAGTTTTTCTTGAAATATTGTTTTCCAGAAGAAATTCTCTTAATACTTGTTCATTTTTAACTACATACTTCAAAATAATATTAGTCATTTTTTATAAATGATCTCTTCACTCGTTGCCAAAAACTGTCATCATTATAACGAATAAAAGAAACTTTCTTATCCTTTGCTAAAGTAATTTTTATTTTTGAAACACTATCATAATTAAAATGCATATGATCTACTGTAATACGATGATTTTCCTTATCTATCGGTTTAATCATAAGTTCATCATCTTGAGATAATATTAAAGGATTTCCTAATGTTCTATAAACAAGATTATTTAATGCTGCTATTTCGGTTACTTGATACAATGGTAACTGTGGGTGAATTACCGCTCCACCTAGACTCTTGTTATATGCAGTTGAACCTGTAGGCGTACTAATACATAGCCCATCTCCTCTAAAACTTTCAAAGTGCACACCATTAATATATACCTTAGCTGAATATGTGCTTCCAGTATGATTATTAACTGTAATTTCATTTAAAGAATAATAATCTGAAACTAAATCTCCATTTGAACAATATGCTTTTACTCTTAATAAAGGATATTCTTCAATTTTCGGTTTTAAAGCTAACATATCAAAAAAGATTCTTTCGTAGTTTTGAACTGAGTAGTCCGTATAAAATCCTAAGTGCCCTGTGTGAATAGATAAGAATTTGATATTATCTAGATTATCCATATACTTATTAAATGTTCGCAGTACGGTACCATCTCCACCAACAGCAAAAACATAATCAGGATTCTCTTTATCTTCTTTCATATCACTAGATAGAAGAAACTCTTTTAACTTCAAACCTATCTTTTCTGATATTTCGTCATGTCTGACCTCTACACTAAATTTACCTTCTAACATTTTGATCTTCACCCATTATTTTTTCATAGTTTTCTAACCATACATCTGCAAAATCTGGTGCAAGCGCTCCGTGATTTTTATCAATCCATTCTTGAAGTTTGTTTACATTATATTTTAATATTTTATCTATTTTTTCTCCATACTGATAACGTGCTTTATTTTGATTATATTCGTCTTCATCTAGTAGGAAATATTTTCCATCTGGATATTTTTTTATGTCCAAATCATAGTCAATATATTTTACTCCATCAACGTCATAAGCAAATGGACTACTTAAATTTGAATAATAGTGAACTCCATCTTCTCTAAACATGCAAATTATATTAAACCAACATTCATTATGGAAATAAACTAGTGCTATCTCTTTTGTAACCCATGTTCTTCCATCACTTTCTGTAACAAGAGTTCTGTTGTTTGCTAAAATTAGAACTTGTTCATCCGCTTCTAGTACAACATTCTTGTGCCAAATTCTATGAATAGATCCATCATGTTTATACGCTATAATTTTTACTACATCACCTTTTTTAGGCTTTTCTCCTCTGTACATAGTGCCTCCTTTCATACTTATTTTTAATGTCTTTTTAATTATAACACATTTAATATATTTCATTCTACTGTAATAACTATTTTTTTATAAATTTCTAAAACTAATGTATCTCTATTTTATTAATAACAAAAAAGCAACTTCAAAATTTTTCTTAAACTCAATTTTGAAATTGCTTTTTGTATTTATATTCTATTCATAATCAATGACACCAAGAGCAATCTTAGCATATCGTGACATTTTATCTTTAGTCCATGCTGGTTCCCAAACTATATTTACATCTACTTTCTCTATCTCATCGACACCTAGCATAGCTGTTTCCACTTGCTCGATGATAATCGGAGCTAAAGGACACCCCATAGATGTTAAAGTCATATCGACTATAGCGTGCTTATTGTCATCGCTCATCTTAACATCATATACTAATCCTAAGTTCATTATATCAATACCAAGCTCAGGGTCTATTACATTTTCTAACGCTTCTATTACTCTATCTTTTAATGTTTCCATTTCTTACACCTCTTCCTTATTTTTAAAAATCATATTCTACTTCTTTTTCATATTGCTCTTTTAATATTCTTCCTAATTCAGTAATATCTGCCATTACATCATTATAATGCGAACACATTTTTATTACTTCATTTGATTCAAATTCTCTTTGAATTTCCGCTGTATAGTCAACAACTCTATTTTTCGAATCTCTTACATCGCTAAAAGTAATCTTCGAAAATCCTGATAATAATTGAAAATTAAACACCCCGCCATAAAATACTAATGCATCTTTATATATTAAAACTCTTAAATTTTTATTTATATATTTTGCATCTCGTATTAAAATATCTACATCGTGTTCTGTCTCTGGATATTCAATGAATAATTCTTCATATTCATCTCTAGCTTTTCTAATTCCTTTTATTATAGATCTAATTAAAAATAATGTAGCCAAAACAATAGCCACAGAAAATCCATAAGTACCTAAGTAATATAAAGTTCCAGGTACTTTTATATAGACATTTGAAATAAAAGGTTTTTCTTGTAATTTACTTTTATAATTAGCTTTTGTCTTATCTAATCCAAGGTCTTTAATTACCTCTAGGATTCTAACTTTAATCAAAGTACTATGTTCTGCAGCAGCATTGAATTTATCTAACAATTCAGAAGAAATATTTGTTCTTCCTTTTCCTCCTTTTTCTCCAATTACATCTATGCGAGAATAAAGATTTTTATCTTTCAGATTTATAATCTTGCTTTCTGGAACATCACTACTTTGGATTAATTTCTTAATATCTTCTTGTGTAGCCTTTAATATTACGAAACCATGTTCGTGTTGAACCATATAAAATTTTTCATCATCAGCTAATTTTTCATCTACTATATCAAGTTTTTCGAGAGCTTCTAATTTAATATAAGTAATTCCGGAATAATTCCCCGTGAATTGATCACCTTCATTATATAAGGTTTCAGCAGATTTTGTGTAACTATTATATGAAGCTCTAGTAGCAATCAAACTAACAAAAACCAAGATTATAGCAAAGAATATTTTTAACCTTGTTCCTCTTAAATAACTCTTCTTCATAACTTCACTTCCTTTTTTTTATTTAGCCTTTTTTACACACTAAAATATTTATAACATATTCTGTCTCTATACATTCAATGATAAATTTTTCATATTAATCTCTAGATTTTCTAATATCTTTTATTATAGAAGTTATCAAAAATAATGTACCTAGAACAAAAATCGTAGTAAATCCATAAGTACCTAAGTAATATAAATAACCAGGTACTGTTAGATATACATTAGAAACAAAAGGTTTTTCTTGTAATTTTTTATAGTAAGATTCTGTTTTATTTGAACCCTCTTCTTTTAATACATCTGAAACCCTTCCCTTAATCAAAGAACTATGTTTTGCTGCATCATTGAATTTATCTAATAATTCAAAAGAAATGTGAACTCTTCCTCTGCTACTTCCTTTTTCTCTTTTTACATCAACACGAGAATAAATATTCTTATCTTTTAGTTTTATTATTTTCCCCTCTGGTACATCACTACTGTGAATTAATTTCTTAATTTCATCTTGTGCAGCTTTTAATATTACAAAACCATGTTCGTGTTGAACCATATAAAATTTTTCGTCTTCATCTAGTTCTTTATCAACTATATCTAGTTCCTCAAGAGCTTCCAATTTAACATATGTAATCCCTATACTTTCACCTTCAAATTGATCACCTTTTTCATATGACCTTTCAGGAGAGCTTATGGTGTTACTATATGTTGATCCAACAGCTATAATACTAACAAAAATAAACATTATAGCAAAAACTAATTTTAACCTTATACCTCTTGGTTTCCTCTTCTTCATAACTTTCCTTTTCGTCCTTAATTATTTAGATTTTCTATAATTATACTTTTTGTTTTCTTTATAAATTTTTGAAATACCCTCTATTCCCTATTTTCAAGTATTCTCTTAACGTTCTAATGTTTTTATATTTTTTATCAAAAATTATATCTTACTGTTTTTCCGAAAGTTTCTTTTAATGTTTTTCCTAGTTCGTCAATATCTTCTCTTAAATTTTTATAGTTCGAGCAGACTTTTACTTTTTCGTCTATTTCAAAATTATTATGGAAATATGCTATATAGCTTATAACTCTACCTTTTCGAATTTTCCTATCAAAAGTTACCTTTGAAAAACCTGATAATAATTGGAAATTAAACCCTTTGCCGTATAATATTAATGCATCTTTGTATATTAAAACCTTTAGTTTTTTGTTTATATATTTTGCTTCTCGTACTAAAATATCTAAATCTCGTTCTGTCTCCGGGTATTCAATGAATAATTCTTCGTACTCAGCTTTATTTTTTCTAATATTTTTTATTACAGATTTAATTAAGAAAAACGGAATAAGAAGAAATACTACTTCCGCTCCATAAGCTCCAATATAATATCCTATACCAGGTACTACTAAATAATAGTTCGAAAGAAATGGTTTTTCTCGTAATTTACTTGAATAATCATCTAATACACTCCCTCTAAATATTAAACTGTGCTCAGCAGCATTTTCAAATTTTTCTTTTAATTCTGGAGAGATATTTATTTCCCACTTACTTTCTCTTTCAAATATAGCATTAACACGAGAGTAAATATTTTTATCCTTTAAATCTATTATTTTGTTATTTGGTATATCGTTACTTTGAATTAATTTTTTAACATCATCCTTAGAAGCTTTTAACATTACAAAACCATGTTCATGCTGAAGCATATAGAATTTTTTATTATCCTTTAAGCTATCATCTGTAATATCTAATTCTTCAAGGGCCTCTACCTTAATAAAAGTATACCAACTAGCTTTTGGAAATTGTTTTCCTTCTTTATACTGAACTTCTGCTGATCTTATATGATTTTTATATAGTCCTATGGTTGTTGCGATGCTAAACAAAACAAACAATATTGCAAAGAATATTTTTAACCTTGTTCCTCTTAAATAACTCTTCCTCATAACTTCCTTCATGTCCTTAATTATTTAGATTTTCTATAATTATACTTTTTATTTTCTTTATATATTTTTAAAATACTCTATATACCGTATTTACGTGTATTGCCTTAGTTTTCTAATATTATTACATTTTTATCAAAAATTATACCTTACTGTTTTTCCAAAGGTTTGTTTTAATGTTTTTCCTAATTCGTCAATATCTTCTCTTGAATTTTTATAGTTCGAGCAGACTTTTACTTTTTCGTCTGTTTCAAAATTATTGTGGAAGTGTGCTATATAGCTTACAACTCTACCTTTTCGAATTTCTCTATCAAAAGTTACCTTTGAAAAACCTGATAACAATTGGAAATTGAACCCTTTGCCGTATAATATTAATGCATCTTTGTATATTAAGGCCTTTAATTTTTTATTTATATATTTTGCTTCTCGTACTAAAATATCTAAATCTCGTTCTGTCTCCGGATATTTAATGAATAATTCTTCGTATTCAGCTTTATTTTTTCTAATATTTTTTATTACAGATTTAATTAAGAAAAATGTAATAAGAAGAATTACTACTTCCACTGCATAAGTTAAAAAATAATATCCTTTACCAGGCACTGTTAAATAAAACTGTGAAGTAAATGGTTTTTCTCGTAATTTACTTGAATAATCATCTACACTTTTCTTTATTACAATTTCATTAACTATATCTGAAACTCTTGCTCTAATTAGTGAACTATTCTCTGCAGCATTTTTAAATTTTTCTTTTAATTCTGGAGAGATATTCTTTCTCCCCTTGCTTCCTCTTTCAAAGATGGCATTAACAGGAGAATAAATATCTTTATCCTTTAAATCTATTAATTTTTCATTTGGTATATCATTACTTTGTATTAATTTCTTAACATCTTCCTTAGAAGCTTTTAACATTACAAATCCATGTTCATGCTGGAGCATATAGAATTTTTGATTATCTTTTAAGCTATCATCTGTAATATCTAACTCTTCAAGAGCTTCTACCTTAATAAAAGTATAACCTTTAGATTTTTGGAATTGTTTTCCTTCTTTATACTGTACCTCTGCTGATTTTGTTCTATCATCATAAAGGCTTTGGATCCCCCCGATACTCATCAGAACGAACAATATTGCAAAGAATAGTTTTAACCATGTTCCTCTTAAATAACTCTTCCTCATAACTTTCCTTCACGTCCTTAATTATTTGGATTTTCTATAATTATAACCCCATCTTCTGTTCCTTTAATGCATAGTTTGCACATATTTAAAAATAGACCATACTCTACTACTCCAACTATGCTTTCTAGTTTTTCTTTTACAGCTTTAATATCAAATCCATAACCCAAGTGTAAATCCACTATAAAATTGCTGTTGTCAGTTATAAGAGTAGCACCATCTTTTAATCTTAACACTGGATTTAGACCCGCTTCTTCCATTTTTCTTATAGTATGACTGTAACCAAATGGTAATATTTCTACAGGTAGGTTAAAGTTCCCAAGTTTTTCTACATCTTTACTCTCATCATAGATCCAGATTACTTCACAAGCAATATCAGCAACTATTTTTTCTCTAAATAATGCTGCTCCTCCACCTTTTATCGCATTAAAATCCTTATCGATTTCATCTACTCCATCAACAGCAAGATCAATATGATCAATCTCTTCTAGTTCTTTGATTGTAAGCCCCAAGCTCTTAGCTAGTTCAACCGTTTGAATCGACGTTGATACCATTTCAACATTCAATCCTTCTTTTACTCTATCAGCTAGCGCGTGTACAAAATAGAATACTGTCGATCCTGTCCCTAAACCAACGACCATACCATCTTTTACATATTCTACAGCTTTTTTACCAACAACTTCTTTTAGATTCATTTCAGTTCCCCTTTTAATGTATATGTTACTTTTAAATTATTTATATTCAACTAATAGATATTTTTTCTTACCGCGTCTAAGTACTGTAAATCCATCTTCTAATCTGTCTTTAGCTTCTACAACATATTCTAAATCTGTAACTTTATCCCCATTCACATAAACAGCACCATTGTTTACATCTTCACGTGCTTGACGTTTTGATTGAACTTGATTGCTTTCAACTAGGAAATCTACGATATTGTATTTTTTTTTCTCTAATTCAGATTTTGGCATACCTTTAACAGCTTCTTTTAATTCATCGTGAGTTAGTTCTTTAATGTTTCCTGAGAATAATGCTTTTGTAATGTTTAATGCACTCTCTAACGCTTTTTCACCGTGAACAATTTTCACCATTTCTTCTGCTAATGCTTTTTGAGCTAAACGTAGGTGTGGTTCTTTTTCAGAACTTTCTCTTAATGCTTCAATTTGGTCTTTTTCTAAGAATGTGAATTTTTTAAGAGCCGAAACTACTTCTGTATCCGCAGTGTTGAACCAGAATTGGTAAAATTCATAAGGTGTTGTTTGTTCTGGATCTAACCATACTGCTCCACCAGTAGATTTACCAAATTTAGTTCCATCAGATTTTAACATTAATGGAATAGTAAATCCGTATGCTTCAACATCTCCACGAAGTTTTCTCATGATTTCTAGACCAGTAGTAATGTTACCCCATTGGTCTGAACCACCAATTTGTAATTTAACATTGTGGTGTTCATTTAAGTATGCATAGTCAATACCTTGTAGTATAGTATAGCTGAATTCTGTAAATGATAATCCGTTATCTAGGCGACTTGAAATTGAGTCCTTCGCTAGTAAGTAATTGATATTTACTAATTTTCCGTAATCACGTAAAAATTCAATCATAGATAATTTTCCTAACCAGTCACGGTTATTTACAAATTCAATATTATCATCTCCACGGAAAATATTACGAAGTTGCCCTTCAAGACGACTAGCATTATCTTCTATTACCTCTAGACTTTGTAATTGACGTTCTTCACTTCTTCCTGATGGATCACCAATAATCCCAGTTCCTCCACCTACTAAAATAACAGGTTTATGCCCGTGTTGTTGAAATCTTTTTAATGTTAAAAATGGTAGTAAGTGCCCAATGTGTAATGAATTACCAGTTGGGTCTGTTCCACAGTAAATAGACACACTTTCTTTCTCTAATAATTCTTTAATTCCTTCTTCATCTGTTTGTTGATAAACTAAATCTCTATATTTTAAATCTTCTAATAATTTGCTCATTAAAATACCTCCATATCAATTTTTATACACTTAATTCAATTATATCATATTTTTATTTTTTCTTTTATCTTTTTCTTTTATTTTAAATATAAAATCTATTATTCACTTGCATATGATTTAGTCTTTCATATAAAAATATGGTATAATATAGCTAATAGTATGCAATCTAAGGAGATTACAATGAAATTTAAGAAGATATTAACTTCTATGACTCAAACCCTTCTTCTTTCAATTGGACTGCTAATCAGTCTAAGCATGGGACTTGCTATTGGCTATGTAGGTGGCCTTGTAAAAGATCAACCCGTATTAACTCAAAAAGAAATGAAGGAACAAATAAATAACATTAGTAAGAACAGTGAAGTATACTTTGGTAGTGGAGAAAAATTAGGTACAATAAACTCCGAATTAATTAGAAAAACTGTTACTTACGAAGATTTAGGAGACAATGTCAAAAATGCAATAATTGCGAGTGAAGACTCTAACTTCTACTCTAATAGCGGAATTAATATTTTTGCTATACTAAGGGCAGCACATAGTGAAGCTACGGGAGCTAGAACATCTGGAGGAAGTACAATTACTCAGCAATTAGTAAAAAATCAGCTTCTTGACAATTCTAGATCTTATGAAAGAAAAGCGAAAGAAATATTACTAGCACTACGTGTAGATAGTCACTTCTCAAAAAATGAAATTCTTGAGAATTATCTAAATGTTGCTCCATTTGGAAAAAACAGTTTAGGTCAAAATATCAGTGGTATAGAAACTGCTGCACAAGGTGTTTTCGGTGTTCATTCTAAAGATTTAAATGTGGCACAAGCTGCATATTTAATCGGATTTGTTCAATCACCATATAAATACACACCTTTTGATGCGGCTGGTAATGTTCGACCTGATGAAGAACTTCAAGCTGGTCTAGATAGACAAAAATATGTACTTGATAGAATGGTTGCTAATGACTTTATCACAAAAGAGCAAATGGAAGAAGCTAAGCAATTCGATATTAAAGGTGCATTCACTAAACAAAAATATTCTGAATACACCGACTATCCATACATTCGTGATGAGGTTACTAGTTCAGTTGCTGAAATTCTAGCTGAACAAACAGCAGCAAGAAATAATAGACAAGAAGACTTTAAGACAAATTCTGACTATAGAAATGAATTAATAGAAAAAAGTCGAATCAAATTTATTACTGGTGGATATAAAGTAAAAACAACACTTGATAAGAAACTTTACGATACACTTCAAGAAACGAAAAAACAATTTGCTTCTTACCCTACTTATTCTTATGGGGGAGTTGTTTATCCATTAGAAATTGGAGCCTCAGTAATAGAAAATAATAGTGGTAAGATTCTAGCGTTTATCGGTGGTATGGATTACAATAAACAACAACTTAACCATGCTACAAGGACTCGTCGTTCTCCAGGTTCTACGATAAAACCATTATTAGTTTATGGACCTGCAATAGATAAAGGTTATATTACACCGAATTCAACGCTTCTAGATAAACGTTTCAACTACAACGGTTGGCGTCCTGAGAACTATGATAATTCACAACACGGTTATCTTCCAGCAAGACAAGCATTAGGAGGATCTCTTAACTTAGCAACAATAAGATTGTATTCTGCCTTCCAAAAAGAAGAACCTGTAAAGAATTACTTAGAGAAAATGGATATCGGCGGCCTTACAGACAGTGATAAAGAAAACCTAGCTACGGCTATCGGTGGTATGACGTATGGCTTTTCTGTAACAGAAAATACAAGCGCATTCTCTACTTTTGGTAATAAAGGGGAACATAAAAAAGCACACATCATTGAAGAAATTGAAAATAATGATGGTGAACTTGTTTACAAAGCTGATTTTTCACCTGTCAAAATCTATGAAGAATCGACAAGTTACTTAATCGTTGATATGCTTGGAGATGTTATTAATAAGAGCTATGGTACATCTAGAGATATGTCAAGTAAACTAAAATTTAGCTCAAAAAATCTATTTGTTAAAACAGGGACATCTGAATACTATAAAGACCTTTGGGTTGTTGGTGGTACTACTAAGGTAACTGTTGGACTATGGAATGGTTATGACAATCCTGCAAAAGTGCCTAGTTATGATTATGCGCAAAGAAGCTGGGTGGCTGTTATGAATGCTATATATGCATTAGATAAGAATATTCTTTCACCTGATACGGCATTCACGCGACCTAGCTCAGTTACTGAGTCTAGCATTAATCCTTACAACAATGCTAAAGGTGGAACAAAAGATCTTATCCCTACTGGATTTAAAGAACTATCTAAAGAAAAAACATTGGCTAAATTAGGTTCTAATATAGATAAGGCCGTTTCATTCGGAGATCCAGCAAAAGTAGTAGTTAAGAAACAAGAAGTTAAAAAAGAAGATAAAGAGAAGAAGGAAGACAAAGAGAAAAAAGAAACAAATAATAGTTCAGCCACTACAACTCCATCTTCTCCACCTCCTATCTTGAAACCAGTTGCACCTGGTGATAATTCAGATTAAACTAAAAAGTCAACATGAATGACATTTTCATGTTGACTTTTATTATTTCACTTTTTCTAGTACATCATAAAAAGATGGTAAATCATGTGCTTCAGCTATTTCTGACCAATTTCCTACATCGTCTAAACCTTTAGCATGCGTTAGCGTATAAATTGCCTTAGTTAATGTGTAAAATTCCTGTAATGGTTTTAATAAATTTTTAAGATTGGATTTGCTAGCATCTCCCATTACTTTTTCATAAAGTGTTGTCGCTTTTTTACTATCATTACAATTTATTACATCATCTGATATGATTCCTGAGTGCGCTAAATACAATAGATAATTATAAACTGCCTTAAACGTTCTGTATGAATCTGTAATTCCTACTTCACTAGAAGTTTTTACTCCTTTTTTATATGAAAAATTACTTATTTGTTGTTGAATTGGTGTTTTTATTTTTTCTACAATCAACCCTATAAATTCATCCGTCACCTGTTTTTGATTTTCTACTACATCATCTGGTGTAATATTTTTATCAATTAACCTATTATAATAATCACTGAAAATTTTATCCAGTTCATAGGTATCATCTTCTGTTAAATACTCTTCAGGCGCAACAAAGTTCTTTATTATCTCAGGAAACTCTATAGTTTTTCCTACATGAAATGTTCCTACTGTCATATTTAACGATTGTATAAAATCATTTTTTCTCACAAAATTATATATGTGATGGGCATTTTTCGCATAATAATTAGAAGTGAAATCCTGAAGTTTATTAGTCTCTTCTAAATCTTTTTCTAAAAAATACTCTTCCAATTTTTTATTAAATTTTTTATCATATTTTCTAAGTTGTTTTAACTGAGGTAAAGCTGTATTAAATGTGTAAACTCGTTGATATGTCTGTTTTAATAGTTCAACAGTAATTGCTATATGACCTCCAAGAGAGTGTCCAGCAGCAACTTTATAACAAGAGTCAAAGTTTACAATCTTTCTTTTTAAAAACTTAGTAAATTTACATGCAGAATCTATTTGACTAGTATTCTCACCTGAAACGATTCCTGTATAATTATAAAACCAATCGCTAATATCCTCACTCTCACTACCTCTATAAATGACAAGAAGCTCATTTATCCTTGGAATGTATATCGCCGTAGCTTGGAAACCATTTTTTGTAATCTTTGGAACTGATAGCCCACTATTATATACTTCAATATCCTCAAAAACTTCTCCAGTAACATCTTTTAAAATTCTTTTTATTTTATATTCTGCTGTACTCTGTTTTTTATTTCCTTTAATTAAATACTCATACTCTGTTAATTTAGCTACAAGTAGTGGATTATGAAAAAATCTTAACATAGTAAAATCACCTCTTTTATATAAAAATAATTATAACACATTTTATAGAGAATATAAAAATTCTATATCTTCCCAGTTAATGAGAAAATATAGAATTTTATTTTTACTATACGTTAAATCTAAATAACATGATGTCGCCGTCTTTTACTTCGTACTCTTTACCTTCAAGACGTACACGACCTGCTTCTTTAGCTTTTGGCATACTTCCATATTCAACTAAGTCATCATAACTTACAGTCTCAGCACGGATAAATCCACGTTCGAAGTCTGAGTGGATAATTCCAGCACATTCAGGAGCTAACATACCTTTTTTGAATGTCCATGCACGTACTTCTTGTACACCTGCTGTGAAGTATGTTGCTAATCCTAATAGGCTATAACTTGCTTTAATTAGTTTATCTAATCCACTTTCGTCAATTCCTAACTCTTCTAAGAACATTGCTTTTTCTTCATCTTCTAATGAAGCCATTTCTTCTTCGATTTTTGCACAAACTACGATAACTTGGCTTCCTTCACTTGCAGCAAATTCACGAACACTTGCTACGTGTTTGTTAGCATCAACGTCAAGTAAATCATCTTCACTTACGTTAGCAACATAAAGCATAGGTTTCATTGTTAATAAATGTAATCCTTTTGCGATTTTTTGCTCTTCTTTATCGAATTCTAAAAGTCTTGCTGGTTTTTCTTCTTTAAGAATATCACGCACTTTAGAAAGTACAGCAAATTCTGCAACAGCATCTTTATCTTTTTGTTTAGCTTGTTTTTCAACACGTCCGATACGTTTTTCAACACTTTCTAAATCAGCTAAGATTAACTCTAGGTTAATAACTTCAATATCGTATAATGGATCTACTCCACCAGCAACGTGAGTAATGTTTTCATCTTCAAAACATCTAACAACTTGACAAATTGCATCTACTTCACGAATGTGACTTAAGAATTTATTCCCTAATCCTTCACCTTTAGATGCACCTTTTACGATACCAGCAATATCAGTAAACTCAAATGATGTTGGTACTGTTTTTTTTGGTTCTACTAATTCTGTTAATTTATTTAATCTGTGGTCTGGTACTTCTACAATCCCTACGTTTGGATCAATTGTTGCGAAAGGATAGTTCGCAGCTAATGCTCCTGCTTTTGTAATTGCGTTAAAAAGTGTACTCTTTCCTACGTTTGGTAATCCTACTATTCCGGCTGTTAATGCCATAGTATCAATCACTCCTTTTCTTCATTAATTTCTTATATTACTTAGGCCTTGCCTACTCAACTTAACTATTATATCATAAAACGCAAAACTTATCATTTAATATTATGCTATTTAAAAATATTTTTGGTAATAATCATTAATTTCATTCATTAGTATATCAAAAGATACTAACTATTATAAAAGTACGTACTTTACAAAAAATATTTTAGTATGTAAAATATATTACAAGAGATAAAATCTATAAAAAAAATACTAATAGGATGGTAAAAACTTATGAAAAAATATAATTCAAACATTAAACTTGGAACTGCTACGCTTAATGTTGTAAACTTTGACAGACAACTCAAATTTTATACTGAAGTTATGGGAATGACTGTAATTTCTAAAAATGATATAGAGGCTACTTTAGGAACTTCAGATAATACTCCGCTTCTTCACTTGAAAAAAGTTGATGGCCCTCTAGTTCGTTCATATGGACTATATCACATAGCTTACCTAGTTCCAGATGAACAAAGTCTAGCGAATATCTTACGTCATTTTATTGATTCTAACGTTCCTTTAGATGGTGGATCTGACCATGGTTATAGTAATGCTCTATACCTAAGTGATATAGAAGGTAATGGAATTGAAGTTTATTACGATAAAGATGAAAGTATTTGGGATAGAAAAGAAGACGGTAAAATCATAGGAGTAACTGAACCTATAGATGCTACTCACCTACTTGATATTTCTGAAACTGTAGTACCTTATGTTTTACCAGTAGGAACTATCATTGGTCATGTTCACCTGAGTGTTCAAAACTCTACAGTTTCTTCTAATTTCTATCAAGATGTGCTGGGATTTAGTGATAAATTTACTGTAGCTAGTGCAAGTTGGATTGCTTATGGTGATTATCATCATCACTTAGCTGTTAACCACTGGGGTGGCCCTAACTTAAGTCTTAGACAAAAAGGAACTCCTGGTTTAGATTATTTTGAAATAATATTTATTGATGATATTGCTTACAACAAAATTGTAGAAAATATAAAAAATAATAACACTAAAATCATTAGTGAATATGATAATAAAATCATTATCAATGATCCAAATGGAATCGAAGTACACTTAATAAAAGAAATATAATATCAAAAAACTTAAGAGGGATGACTCAATAAAATCAATTTCTTTGAGTCATTCCCTTTAGTTATTAGTCGCTTATTTCCATAGCTTTATGATATAATAAGAATATTATTTTATCAGAAGGAGGACCCATGCAGGATTTTATAGCACAATTTGGTAGCTTTGCACCTATAGTTTTTTTAATACTAGCATCTATATTACCAATATTTTTATTTCCACCGGGGATATTTTCTGCGATTGGTGGTTATTTATTTGGTTTTACTCATGGTTTTATCCTTTCAATAATTTCTTCAATAATCTATACTAGCGTTATGTTTATCATCTCAAGATACTTCGCAAGTGATTACGTTGAAAAATACTTAGCTAAAAAACTATCAAAAAAACAATACGATACGATTTTTGGTATAAGTGAAAATAAACTTATGATATTTTTAATAATTTACAGATTAATCCCAGTTCTTCCAAATAGTGTTATTTGTTACTCATATGGTTTAACTAAGATATCGTTTAAAAAGTATTTTATAGGTAATATTATAGGTTTAATTCCTGGAAAAATGATTTGGCTACACTTCGGAACTACTCTAAATAATATTGGAAGTATGGAATTTTTATATGGAATAATTATACTTTTAGCATTTATTTTTATCAGTTCAAAAATATCGAAAAAATTTAATAAGTAACAAAAAGCTAGTAAATCTTAACTCAAGATTCACTAGCTTTTTATATTATGAATGTTTTTCAACTATTTTTTTAATTTTTTTGTTAAACTCACGTCTTGGCATCATAATGTTATTATCACACTTCAGGCATTTTATCTTTATATCTGCCCCCATACGTGTAATTTGCCATCTATTTGTGCCACAAGGGTGTTGTTTTTTCATTTCAACTATGTCATTTAATTCATATTCCATAAGCCAACCTCCTATTTTTCTTCATTTGAAGTGAGTAGTGATTCAAACTCTTTATAAAAATCACGTCTTAACATTGTTTCCACTTTATTTTTCTTACCAACTTTCGCCTTACCAACGACTTTTATTGTAATAACATTATCAGCTATATTTTCTATATTATCTATATGTAATTTATCATTTTTATATAATAATTCTCGATATTCTTTACTAGAATTAGCTGAGTTTATTACTTTATTTACGCGCTCCTCACTTTTTTCAATAGTTTCATCGATTTTTATCGGCAACTCTACTAAGGCTAAATTATACATTAATGAATAGTTTACAACCTGATTAATAGTTCCATTAGGAATGAAATATACTTCTCCATCTTTTGATCGTATTTTCGTAGAGCGTAAGCCAAGTGACATAACGTCCCCTCCAGCAATAAAAGCTGCCTGGTTGTATATTTTAACATTATCTCCTACATCAAATTGTCCTTCAAGAATGATAAAGAACCCCGAAATAATATCCTTAACTAAGCTCTGAGCACCAAAACCAATAGCAACAGAAGCAATCCCAGCACTAGCAACTATACTCGTCGTATTAACTCCTAAAATAGACAAAACTTGGAAAAAAGCAATAAAATAAATTGAATAACGAACTGCGCTTTTTACAAGCTTATGTAACGTCTCTGATCGTTTCTCATTAAACTTTATATTAAATTTCTTATTAGCATTATCTCTAGTCGTCATAACATAATCGATAATCTTATTAAATATTCGCACTAATATCGATGCTACAATGAAGATACCTATTATAATTAGAAATTTTTCTAAAATTGTAATCAATAAATCTGTATTATTTATTGTACCTTTAATTTTTTCAATAAAATTCATAATTATTCATCCTTGAATAATGAAATAATACGTTCAAACTCATCATTATCTTTGAACTCAATTTCAATCTTACCTTTTTTATTACGACCTTGTTTAATAGTTACAGAAGTTCCTAGGAGTTTTTTAAGATTATTTTCTTGTTCTTCTATAAAAATATCCTTAACTTTTGGTTTCTTAACTTCTTTTGGTTTTAATAACTTCGCTACATATTCTTCTAACTCACGAACTGACATTTTTCTATCAATTACTAAAGCACAAACTTCTTCCATAGCTTTTTTTGTTTTTAATGAAAGTAAAGTTCTTGCGTGAGCTGCACTTATTAACCCTTGCTCAAGCTTATTTTTTATTTCTGCAGGTAATTTTAATAGTCGTAAACTATTGGCGATATATGGTCTACTTTTTCCAAGTTTCTTAGCCAATTCTTCTTGAGTTAATGACATTTTATCCATCAGATTTTTATAACTTTCTGATTCTTCTAATGCTGATAAATCCTCACGTTGTAAGTTTTCTAGGACCGCAAAGATCATCATTTCTTCATCAGTCATTTCTTTAATAATAGCTGGAATTTCTTTCTTACCTAGCAGTTCAAAAGCTCTATATCGACGTTCACCAGCTATGATGTAATAACCTTTTACTGCTTTTTTTACAATAATAGGCTGTAATAATCCATTTTTTTCAATAGATTCTTTTAATTCATTTAACTTCTCTTCGTTGAAATAAGTACGAGGTTGATATGGATTTTTCTTAATCTCTTCTAATGAGATTTCTACTATTTTATCATTATCAGTAGTTAATTCTACATTTTCAGTAGCAAAAATTGCATCAAGACCACGACCTAATCCCTTACCTAGTTTCTTAGCCACGCTCAATCACCTCTTTAGCTAATGATAAATATTGTTTTGCACCATTAGAATTTTTAGCATATTCAATAATTGGTTCACCAAAACTTGGCGCTTCGCTTAAGCGAACAGTTCTAGATATAACAGTATCAAATGCTTTATCTTTAAAGTGATCTCGAACTTGTTCAGCTACTTGATTAGATATATTAGTTCTACTATCTGTCATAGTAAGCAAGACACCAAAAATATCTAATTTAGAGTTCAAGTGCTTTCTAACTATATTAAATGTATTCATAAGCTGGCTAAGCCCCTCTAGAGCGTAATATTCAGTCTGCACTGGAATAATTACTCCATTAGCTGCAGTTAAAGAATTTAACGTAATTAGACCTAAAGACGGTGGGCAGTCGATTACTACATAGTCATACTCACCTTTAATTTCTGAGATTGCATTTTTCATACGTTGTTCACGACTAATCGCTGAAACTAGTTCAACTTCTGCACCTGCTAATGCTATGCTAGAAGGAACTATGTCTAGGTTCTCATAAGCTGTTTTTTGAATAACATCATTAATATTAACTTCGTCAACAAGTATATTATAAATTGATTGTTCTATAGCCGCTTTATCTACACCTACACCACTCGTAGCATTAGCCTGTGGATCAGTATCTATTAATAATACTTTTTTCTTTAAATGTGCTAAAGACGCAGCTAAATTTATTGAAGTAGTTGTTTTTCCCACTCCACCTTTTTGATTACATATCGCTAAAATTTTCATCTTTTACCTCTTTATTTACATATCTTGGTATGGTAACTTTGATAACCACACTATCCATATTTTCTTCTTCTTCTTTATTAAGACTAATATTATACTTTTCTTCTAATTTTGCTATTTCTTTTGTAAGTTTTGCTATAACTTTTTGACCATCATAATTTACCACAGTATTGAAAACTTTAATATCTTTTTTAATCTTCAAATAAGTATCAATTTTTTCCTCAGTTTGAGAAACATTTAAATTTTGTGATAAAATCTGAACTAAAAGTTTTTCCTGAGCAGAAGCATCTAATTTTACCATAGCACGCCCATGTCGCTCAGTAATTTTCTTAGTGTTAATAGCATCAATTACTTTATCACTTAATTTCAATAATCGTAACTTATTAGCAACAGTAGCCTGTGTTTTTCCTAAAGATTTTGCTAGTTCATCTTGAGTTAGTTTATTTATACTTAGAAGCTCTTGATATGCATGTGCTTCTTCTATAGGCGTTAATTCTTCCCTTTGTATATTTTCAATTAAAGCCAAAGTCGCCATTTGTTCATCCGTTAACTCTTTTACAATCGCCTTAGTTGTTGGATACTGTAAATACTTAATAGCTCTTAGCCTTCTTTCACCAGCTATAAGCTCGTAAAAGCCATTCCCTATATCACGAACTGTAATAGATTGAAGTAATCCATTTTGTTTAATAGACTCAGCCAGTTCTTTAATTTTTTCTTCTGTAAATTCTCTTCTAGGCTGATATTTATTAGGAACAATCTTTTCAACTAATATTTCTCTAAGGAAATCATCATCTGAAATACCGACTTTCTCAGCTCTTTGTGTTAAATCATACAGTTTACTAAATGGTTTTACACTTTCACTCATATTTTACCTCCTATGGCACTTATATACATTAATACAATAACATAATTAATATCTTTTGTCAAAAGTATTTCCCAAAAAATAAAACACAATAAGCATTATATTTTAGGTCTTTTAAAGAATATTTCCTGAGAATATTAGTTATTTAATAAATTTTTTGCATAAAAAAAGTGCAATCATAAATGATTACACTTTAAACAGGGACGGCAGGAATCGAACCCACACCAAAGGTTTTGGAGACCTTTGTTCTACCGTTAAACTACGTCCCTAAGAATGGTGGGAAGAAGTGGATTCGAACCACTGAACCCTAAGGAGCGGATTTACAGTCCGCCGCGTTTAGCCTCTTCGCTATCTTCCCAAATATAAAAAAATGCCGGCCAGAGGACTTGAACCCCCGACCTACTGATTACAAGTCAGTTGCTCTACCAACTGAGCTAGGCCGGCAACATGGTGCCTCGAGACAGAGTCGAACTGCCGACACATGGAGCTTCAATCCATTGCTCTACCAACTGAGCTATCGAGGCATTATTAAATTTTTACATAAAAAAATGGCGGTCCCGACGGGAATCGAACCCGCGATCTCCTGCGTGACAGGCAGGCGTGATAACCGCTACACCACGGGACCTAGTTATTAAAAATTGCGGGAGATGGATTTGAACCATCGACCTTTGGGTTATGAGCCCAACGAGCTGCCAGACTGCTCCATCCCGCGATAATAAAAATGGAGGAGGAAAGGGGATTCGAACCCCTGCGAGCTTTTACACTCCTGTCGGTTTTCAAGACCGATCCCTTCAGCCGGACTTGGGTATTCCTCCTTGATAAATGGTGGACTCTGCAGGACTCGAACCTGCGACCGATCGGTTATGAGCCGATAGCTCTAACCAACTGAGCTAAGAGTCCGTGTTCCTAGAGAATTCACTAACTATTATTGGTGGCGGCAGAGGGGATCGAACCCCCGACCTTACGGGTATGAACCGTACGCTCTAGCCAGCTGAGCTACGCCGCCAATAAAGGCTTAAATTCATTATTTAAAATGGTGGAGCCTAGCGGGATCGAACCGCTGACCTCCTGCGTGCAAAGCAGGCGCTCTCCCAGCTGAGCTAAGGCCCCAAATCAATAATGTTTATATATTCTTTTCAATGGTCGGGAAGACAGGATTCGAACCTGCGACCCCTTGGTCCCAAACCAAGTGCTCTACCAAGCTGAGCTACTTCCCGTTTGCTTAAATGGCGCGCCCAAGAGGAGTCGAACCCCTAACCTTTTGATCCGTAGTCAAACGCTCTATCCAATTGAGCTATGGGCGCTAATATAATGGTGCCGAGGACCGGAATCGAACCGGTACGGTATTGCTACCGCAGGATTTTAAGTCCTGTGCGTCTGCCAGTTCCGCCACCCCGGCACTATATTAACTATTGGAGCGAAAGACGGGATTTGAACCCGCGACCCTCACCTTGGCAAGGTGATGTTCTACCCCTGAACTACTTTCGCGAATATTTAGAAATGGTGCGGGTGAAGGGAGTCGAACCCCCACGCCGTGAGGCGCTAGATCCTAAGTCTAGTGCGTCTGCCAATTCCGCCACACCCGCAAAAGAATGGTGAGCCATGAAGGACTCGAACCTTCGACCCTTTGATTAAAAGTCAAATGCTCTACCAACTGAGCTAATGGCTCTAAATAAATGGTGCCGGCCAGAGGACTTGAACCCCCGACCTACTGATTACAAGTCAGTTGCTCTACCAACTGAGCTAGGCCGGCATAAATGGTGGAGGTTAACGGGATCGAACCGCTGACCCCTTGCTTGTAAGGCAAGTGCTCTCCCAGCTGAGCTAAACCTCCGAATCAAAAGCCTGGCAACGTTCTAGTCTCACAGGGCGTAAGCCCAACTACATTCGACGCTAAAGAGCTTAACTTCTGTGTTCGGTATGGGTACAGGTGTGTCCTCTTCGCTATCGCCACCAGACGAAAACTTCAT